>CAZSJU010000081.1:0-12322 GCA_964607235.1 uncultured Anaerolineae bacterium
TCGACAGAGCTCAGGACAGGTCCTTCGACAGAGCTCAGGACAGGTCCTTCGACAGGGCTCAGGACAGGTCCTTCGACAGGGCTCAGGACAGATCCTTCGACAGGGCTCAGGATGCCTTTGACAGGAGTGGAGACGCTGCGCGAACCGGGGCAGGGCCGGCCCCTGGTGTTGGTGCTGGAGGATAGTCACTGGCTGGACGCGTCGTCGTGGAAGCTGGCGCTGGCGGTGGCGCGGGGGTTGGCTACCGATCCCGCGCCACCGCAGAGCGGGCTGCTGCTGGTGTTGGCCCTGCGCCCCCTGGAGGAGCCGATCCCGGCCGAGTACACCGGCTTGGCCGAACTGGAAGAGACCGAAATACTGCACCTGGATGCCCTGGCGCCGCAGGAAGCGCTGACTCTGGCGGCCGCCCGGTTGGGGGTAGCGCCGGAGACGCTGCCGGCGGAGGTCGCCGCGCTGATTCAAGCGCACGCTGGCGGCAACCCCTTTTTTGCCGAGGAGCTGGTCTATATGCTGCACGATAGCGGCATGTTGCAGGTGCAGGATGGGACCTGCGCCCTGACCGACAGCCTGGACGCACTGCGCGAGCAGGTGCCCGAGACGGTAGAAGGCGTGGTGCTGGCGCGCATCGACCGCCTGCCCCCCGAGCAGCAACTGCTCCTCAAGGTGGCCGCCGTCATCGGCCGCAGTTTTCTGTATCGCACACTGTGCGACGTGCATCCCCACCAGGTGGTCCAAACGCTGCTCCAAGCCTACCTCGATGACCTGGCCTGGCGCGGCCTGACGCCCCTGGAACGCCTGGAGCCCGAGTTGAGCTACCTGTTCAAACACGTCATCATCCAGCAGGTGGCCTATGACACGCTGCTGTTTACCCAGCGGCGGGAACTGCACCAGGCAGTGGCCGGATGGTACGAGCGGGTGTATGGCGAGCACTTGAGCCCCTATTATGCCTTGCTGGCGCATCACTACCACCACGCCGAGGACCGCGCCAGGGAACGCCACTATGCCCGGCTGGCCGGGGAGCAAGCCGCCGCCCAGTACGCCAACGCCGAAGCGGTGGCCTATTTCAGCCGCGCCCTGGCATTGACCCTGGCAGGCGATGCCGCCGAGCAGGACGCCGGGAGACTGGAGGAGCGCTACGCCCTCTTGCTGGCGCGCGAAAAAGTGTATTATCTACAAGGAGAACGCCAGGCTCAGGCGCAGGACCTGGCCGAGTTGGAGAGATTGGCCGCCGTCTTGGCCGGTGAAGGGCAAAGAATCGAGGTGACCTTGCGCCAGGCCAGATATGCCCACGTGACCGGTGACTATCCGGCGACCATCCAAGCCGTTCAGACGGCTATCCATCTGGCCCATAGCGCCCAGAACGCAAGCGACGAAGCGAGGGGCTATCTAGAATGGGCGCGGGCACTGCACCGTCAGGGCGACGGTGAGGCAGCCCGCCAGCGGCTCGAGCAGGCCTTGGCGCTAAGCCAGCGTGCGGGGTCCCGCACGTTAGAAGCGGACAGCCTACACCTGCTCGGTATTGTGTGCTACGGCCAGGGCGACTATGGCGAGGCCAGGAATTATTACGAGCAGGCGCTGCACCTCTTTTGCGAGACCGGTGATCGACGGGGGGAGAGCAACGCGCTCAACAACCTCGGCCGGGTCTTTGCCGAACAGAGCGATTTTGCCAAAGCAAGGGTCTATTACGAGCAGGCCCTGGGCATCTGTCGCGAGATCGGCGACCGCCTGGGAGAAGTAGGTGCGCTCAACGGTCTGGCTATTGTCTTTTCTGAGCGTGGTGACTATGCTGCAGCCAATACGCACTTTGAACAGGTCTTGCGTATCAGCCGCGAGATTGGCAACCGGCTGTACGAAAGCAGCGCGCTGAGCAACCTCGGCGAAACGTTTTGCAGACTGGGTGATTATGCCGCAGGTATGGCCTACTATGAGCAAGCCTTGCCCGTCCACCGGGAGATCGGTTACCGGCTGGGCGAAGGATCGACGCTGCTCAACCAGGGCATGGTCTCTCATCACCGGGGGGATGAGCAAGCTGCCCTGGCGTACCTGCAACAAGGCCTACGGATGATACAAGAACTGGGCGATCGTCACTTTCAAGGATATGCCTGGAACAGGCTAGGGCTCGTCCAGATGGGGCTGGGGCAGCCGGTTGAGGCAGCCGCAGCTTATCATCAAGCGCTAAATTTGCGGCGTGCGTTGGGCCAGCATCATCTGGCGCTGGAATCTCTGGCCGGTCTGGCTCAAGTTTCCGAGACGCAAGGCGATCTATGGCAAGCTCTGACCCACGTCGAGGAGATTCTGGGTCATCTGGAAACCCATAGCTTGAACGGCACCGATGAGCCGTTCCGAGTCTACCTGACCTGTTACCGGGTGCTGCAGGCCAACGCGGACCCCCGCGCCAGGGAGGTCCTCCGCACGGCATACAGCCTGCTGCAGGAACGCGCAGCCAAAATCACGGACGAAGCGTTGCGTCGCTCGTTTTTGGAGAACGTGGCCGTCCACCGGGCGATCGTCGCGGCCTATCGAGCGGCACAAATCGCCGGTTAGCCACCGATGGGGTATTGCCCCACCATCAGACCTATGCTATACTGAATTGAATTGGAATTGCTGATTGACCCACCAGCGCAAGGGTAAAAGTATGTCTGAACTGCATACCACTGGCATCCTATCCAATGAAAAGATCGTCATTTTGGACAAAGCGGTCCCCCTGCCACCAGGTCGCGTGCGGGTGAATGATCATCGTCTTGGCCGGTGTACATAAATCGTCGTGGAGATTGTATAGCCGAATTGCGCATCCACCTCTTGGGAGGATTGGTTCTATTGTGGGATGACCAACCCTTGCCGGCCATCACCGGCACGGTGGCCCGCTCTCTATTGGCTTATCTGGTCACCTACCGCGACCAGGCCCACACCCGCGACCTGCTGGCCGGCACCTTTTGGCCCGACCTGCCCAACGCCGCCGCCCGCCGCCGCCTCAGCCAGGCTTTGTGGCGGGTACGACAGACGCTCGAATGCCCCCCGCTCCCGGCCCCGCTACTGCTGACCCCCGGCGATACCCTGCAGCTCAACCCCGACTTGCCCCTGGCGCTGGACGTGGCGCAATTCGAGGCGCACGTCGCCCGCGCCCGGCAGGCGGGTGAAACCCCGGCGGCCGGCAGCCTGCGCCGGGCCGTCGAATGCTACCGGGGTGATTTCCTGGCCGGATATTACGACGACTGGGCGCTGGTCGAGCGGGAGCGGCTGCGCGAGGGCTTTTTGGGCGCGCTGGAGCGGTTGGTCGACGCGCTCAAGGCCGCGGGCGATTACCCGGCGGCATTGAGCTACGCGCGGCGGCTGGCCACGGAAGACCCACTACGCGAAGAGGCGCACCGTGAGGTGATGCGCCTGTGCCACCTGCTGGGGCGGGACAACCAGGCGCTGAGCCAATTCCAAACCTGTTGCCAGGTTATGGCCGACGAACTGAACACCGAGCCTTCGGCCGGCACGTTGGCCCTGGCGGACGAGATCGCCGCGCGGGCCGGCGTTGCAGAGATGCCCCACCTGCCCGTGGCGCCCCGTCCGGCCCCCCCGGCCTTGTTGGAGCGGCCCGAGCAGGCGCCCCTGGTGGGCCGCCGGGCGGAGCGGGCCACGCTGGCGCGCGACCTGGAACGGGCCGCGAGCGGGAGCGGAGGCATGGTGCTACTGGCCGGGGCGGCCGGCGTGGGCAAGACGCGGCTGATGCAAAAAGTCGCCCGCGACGCGGCGTGGCGCGGGCTGCGGGTCGTGTGGGGCCACAGTTGTGAGCTGTCCCCCCCGCCGCCCTACCAGCCCCTGGTCGAAGCGCTGCACGACGCCGACCTGGCATCCCTGCCCGAGGTCTGGCAGCAGGAATTGGGGCGGTTGATGCCCGGACTGCCCGCGCCGCCGCCGCTCACACTGCAGCCCGAACAGGAGCGGGGACGGCTGTTGGAAGCTCTGGCGCGCGCTTTTCTGGCCCTGGCCCAGAGCAGGCCCCACCTGGTGATCCTGGAGGACGTGCACTGGATGGACCCGGCCAGCCTGGCGGCGCTGCGCGTGCTGCTGCCCCGCTTACCCACCTCACGCTTACTGGTGGTGTGCACGCTGCGCCCGGAGGAACTGGCCGAGCAGCCCGGCGCCCGGCGGTCGATGGCGGCGCTGCAAGCCACCCGCCTGCCCCGACCGATGACGCTGGCCCCGCTGAACAAGGCCGAAACCGGGGACTTGATCCAGCGGGTGCTGGGCCTGGCGCAGCCGGCGCCGCTGTTTAGCCGGCGACTCTACGCCCAGACCGGCGGCAACCCCTTTTTCGTCAGGGAGACCTTGTGGACGTTGGTGGACGAGGGCCTGCTCTATCGCGACGAAGGAGGTGGATGGTGCACGCCGTGGGACGACGCCACGCGGGATTATGCCGAATTGCCGGTGCCGCCGGGGGTGGCGCAGAGCCTCGCGCGCCGCCTGGCCCGGCTCTCGCCCCCGGCGCACGAACTGCTGGGCCTGGCCGCTGTCATCGGACGGCGGGTCGCGTTTGACGCGTGGCTGGCGGCCGGCAAAGGCGATGAAAGCGGGACCCTGGCCGCCGCCGAGGAGCTGGTCCGGCGCGGCCTGCTGCTGGAAACCGGCGCGCAAGCCGGCGACGCCCCGGGCTATTGCTTTGCCCACGACATCGTGCGCCAAGTGGTGTATGACGGGCTGAGCCCCGTGCGCCGCCAGCGCTGGCACCGGCAGGTGGCGGCGGCGTTGGAGGCGTTGCACCCCGATCACGTGGAGGCCCTGGCGCGGCACTTTTGCCGGGCGCAGGACTGGTCCCCGGCGGTGCACTATGCCCAAAAGGCCGGTGAACGCGCCCAGGCGGTCTATGCCAACCGCCAGGCGCTGGACCATTACCGCCGTGCCGACGCCTGGCTGGCCGAGGGACGCGTAGACTGGCCCGGCGACGCGGTCGCCCGGCGGCGCGCCGAACTGGCCGAAAAGCAAGGCCAGGTCCACAGCCTGGTGGGCGAATACCCGGCTGCCCAGGCGGCCTTGACGCGCGCCTGGCAGGCCCTGGCCGCCCTGGATGACCGGCGCGGCGTCGTGCGTGTCCTCAACCAACTGAGCTTCTTGGGCTTTATCCAGAATGATTACGCCACGGCCAGCCGCCACGCCAAAATGGCCCTGGCCGCCCTGCCGCAAAAAGAGCCGCCCCCTGATCTGCACGCCACGACGTTGACTCACCTGGGCCTGAGCGCCTGGGGTCAGGGACGCTACGACGCGGCCCAAGCCCCGCTAGAAAAAGCCCTGGCGCTGTTTGAAGCGCTGGGGAGCGATCCTTATGACATGGCGCGCTGCCTGAACAGCCTGGGATTGGTGCACCTGGCCCGGGGAGAGTTACCGCCGGCCGAGCGCTATTTCGCCCGATCTTTGGCCGTGCGCCAGGAAATCCACGACCGGCGGGGCGAAGCGTGGTGTTGGCACAACCTGGGCCGGACGGCGCTGGTACGGGGCGACCTGGCCGCCGCCCGCGCCAAGCTCGAGACGGCGCAGGTCACCTTTGCCGCCATCGAGCACCCGTATGGGCTGGACACGTGCGCCCGCTTTTTGGCCCAGGTGGCGCAGGCGGAAGCAGCGTCCTCCGCCCTGCGCCAGATCAAGGTGCGCCTGCCCCGCGCCGCCCGCGCCCCGCGCGACGCCGAACACATAGGCGTCACCTGGACCGTGGCGGCGCCACAAGATGCGGACGTGGGCGACAAGGTGGCCCGTCGTCGCGCTCAGATCCTGCGGCTCCTGGCCGAGGCCGAGGCCCAGGGCGCGGCGCCCACCCACGCGCACCTGGCTCAGGCCCTGGGCGTCAGCCGCCGCACCATCCAGCGCGACATGGCCGCCCTGCGCCGCCAATCCCAAGGTGCCCGGCACCTGAAAAAAGGTGCCGGGCACCTCTGAGCGCCAAAATGTCACATTAGCCCCGCTCACCGAGATATTCAAGAGACACGGGTTTGCTAAACTGCCCCTAGAAATGGCCGGAAACGGCGATTTGCAGGCGGCAGTTTTTTTGTGGAAGGGCCGGGTCATGAGCAAAGGGGTGGGGCGCGGCACTATCGTCCGACATTCATTCGTCGTCCGCGTGTGGCGCGAGGCAGGCCGGCCCGAGTGGCGCGGCTGGGTGCAGCACGCCGGGACGCGCGAGTCGACCTATGTACAAAGCCTGGAGGAGTTATTGGCCTTTATCGAAGGCCGGACCGGCAAGCTGGCCGGGGCCGAGAACGGTTGAAATAAGGAGGTGGTCGCGCGCAAGGATGACGCAAGCGTTCGTTCGATACGCTGGGTAGCGATCGGTGGAGCAGTTGATAAAAGAAAGGAAAGGAAATGAACACACGCAAATGGTTGGTCGTGAGTGGTACGCTGATGGTGGCCGCGCTGGCCGTCCTGGTGTTGGCCGTGGCGCCCGGGCTGGCCCAGGGAGCGGGACCGGGAGGACAGGTTGACCCTCAAGGGAAAACCGAGGCGGCAGCGGTGATGGAGGACCGCATGCCCATCCAGGGGCAGTTGAGCGGCAGCGGCGGCCCATTGGACGGCAATTACGACGTCACCCTGCGCCTGTATGACGCCGAGTCAGGCGGCAGCGCCCTCTGCACCGACACCCACACGATCAGCATAGATAACGGGCTGTTCAGCACCTACCTGGAGGGGTGCGCGGAACAAATCGACGGGCAGCAGCAGCTTTACCTGGGCGTCGAGGTGGAAAGCGACGGGGAGATGACGCCCCGCCAGCCCCTTTATCCCGTCCCCTATGCCATGAGCCTGCGGCCGGGCGCGCAAATACGCAACTCGAGCAGCAGCACCCCCACATTATACGTCGTCAACAGCACCGGCACGGGGATCGTGGGCGGCGGCAACAGCGTCGGGGTCCAGGGCATGAGTGGGACACGGGGCGTCTATGGATATGCGGCTGGCGTTTCGGGGGCTGGGGTGTTTGGTGAGGCGATCCTCAACATCCCCGGCAATACCACCCACGGCGTGCACGGCTTGACCCACAGCGGTTTCGCCAGCTCGGCCGGGGTGTTCGGGCAAGCCACCGGCGCCGGTATGGGCGTGCAAGCGCAAAGCCAGAGCGGCACGGCCCTACATGCCAACAGTGCCAGTGGCACGACCATCTATGCCGGCGGCACCGGCATCATCAGGAGCACGGCCGACACCGAGATCGCCATCAGCCCGCTGGACATGATCGCCCAGTGGGAGAGCATCGGCGACGTCGAGTTCCTGCCCGCGGGCGCCTACATGGAAGTGCGGCCCGTCGCTTCGGGGTTCCAATACGTGTACGTCCCTGTCACCCTCCCCAGCCGGCTCTTTGGCGTCAAGACCAAGTTTGAGAGCGTCCGCGTGTGCTACCGCTGCGATCAGGCCGCGAGCTCGATCAGCACGACCATCGTCAGAACGGCCACCGACGAGGGGATGATCGATGAGAGCCTGATCGATAGCACCACGCGCGACAGCACGGAATGGGAGTGCTATACCGTCAGAGGGGCCACGCCGTTCAACATCAATGGTTCGATATATCTGCAGCTCACTTTTGAGTTTGGCGGCACAGGAGCGGCGCACGACATCCGTATCGGCAACATCACCCTGACGATCAACGAGTAGGAGGATCACGATGAGCAAACGAACGCTGAGCGTGAGCGGCGGATTGCTGTTGTGCGCACTCTTGCTGAGCAGCGGCGTCCTGGCGATGGATTCTGACAACTATCAGTTGGATTGGTTCACGCCGCTGACCGGCGGTGGCGGCGCAGCCAGCTCTGATCATTACGCCATCAACTTTACCGCCGGCCAGCCGGTCACCGGCATCTCTTCCGGCACCCAATATAGCGGCTGCCTGGGCTATTGGTGCGGAGGCGCGACAGAATATAACGTCTTTTTGCCCTTGGTGCTGCGCAATCTCTAAGACGAGGGGGAAAATCCCCCGCATTCGAGGAGCTGGGCACCCACCAGGCGCCTGGCTCCTTGCAGGGGCCATTTGAGGATCAAATGCCGGTCGCCCTGGCATAACATGGAGGTATTTATCAATGGCGACAAAAATCAAACAGTTTCGCAAAATCGCACTCAACCTTACAATTCTAATTATTGTATGCCTGGCGCTGTGCGGGATGGTGCTGGCCGCGACCTTGAGCTGGGCCGCGCCGGGCGCGGCCACTCTGGCCCAAAGCGGCGGCGCCCCCACCGTCGTCGCTTACCAGGGTCAGGTTCAGGTGAGCGACACCCCCTTTGAGGGCAGCGGTCACTTTAAATTCGCCGTCGTCAACCCGGCCGGCGATACTTCTTATTGGTCCAACGATGGCACGAGCACCGGCGGGGCCAAGCCAACGGCAACCGTAACTCTGACGGTGAGCGGCGGCCTCTTTAGCGTCCTGCTGGGCGACACTTCTTTGGACGGCATGACGCAAGCGCTGACGGCCGATGCTTTTGATGACCCCGACCGCCGCCTGAGGGTCTGGTTCAGCAGCGACGGTATCACCTTTGAGCAACTCGCGCCCGATACCCGCATCGCAGCCGTGCCCTATGCCTTGCAGGCCGAACGGGTGCGCGGCTACGCCGGCGTGGTGCGCGTGGCCAAGAGCGGCGGCGACTATCCCAACGTCCAGACCGCCATCGACAGCATCACCACCGCCAGCGCAGACACGCCCTACCTGGTGTGGGTCGCGCCGGGGGTATACGAGGAACAGGTGACGATGAAGCCTTACGTCCACCTGCAAGGAGCAGGTCGGGATGCGACGGTGATCAGCAGCACAGTTGGCGGTGACGAGTTTCCGCCAACCCAGGCCACCCTGGTGCTGACGCACCACGTCAGTCTGCGCGACCTGACGGTGGCCAACGGCGGCACGCTCACCGAGTGCATCGCGCTGCTGGCCCCGGCCGGCGTGACCCAAACCCTGGTCGCCGACGTCAGCGCCCGGGCGCAGGGACACGCCAGCGAAAACTATGCCGTCCACGTGATGGGCATTGGCGGCGGTTACATCAACCTCACGCTGCAGAACGTGGACGCCCTGGCCGAGAACGCCACAGACGTGAACGTTGGCTTGTGCAACTATTACCACTCGACGCTCGTCTTGCGCGGCGGCACGTTTATCGGGCGGCGGGGTAGCTCTGCCCAAGGCATCAGCAACGCCGCCGACGATACGCTGTTGCAAGCCGAAAACGTCATTGCCCTGGCCGAGCAGGCCGATTACAACTATGGCCTGATGAATGGTGAAGCCGTCGTCAGCCTGCAAGGCGGTCATTTTACCGCCAGAGGGGGAATCGAAACCCGAGGCATCTATAATTATACCTGGTCAGTCTTACAGGCCGAAGGCGTCATCGCCCTGGCCGAGGGTGGCAGTGATAACAATCACGGCCTGGAGAACGCGAGGTCCCAGGCTACCCTGCACGGCGGCGCCTTTACCGCCCGTGGTGGAGACAACACACGGGCTATTTACAACCGGCGCAGTACGGCCGAGTTGCAAGCCATAGGCGTCACGGCCCTGGCCCAAGACTCTAGCACTTTTAACTATGGTCTGTACAACGCGGATGAAGCGGCGGCCACGCTGCAAGGCGGCGCCTTTACGGGGCAGGGCGGGACCAGCGCCAGCGGCATCTATAACGTGGATGCCAACACCACGTTAGAGACCCACGACGTGGCTGTCTTGGGCAAGAACGCCAGCATCGGCAACCGGGGGATGTACAATAGCACCCAGGCTGAGGCGATATTGCACGGCGGTTCCTTTATCGCCCTCGGAGGCGGATCAGGCATTCAGAACTATCTTAGCGCCACGCTCCAGGCCAACAACGTTTTCGCCCTGGCTGAGGGCGATGGCTCCTACAATCAGGGTCTGATCAACACGACTAACGCGAAAGCGATACTGCGCGGCGGCTCTTTTATCGCCCGGGACGCCAGTTACGAGGCGCGGGGCATTTTCACATGGGGCGATGAGACCACCTTGCAAGCCAACGGCATCCTCGCCATGGCAGAAAACGGCGACGAGAACTATGGTATCATTATCCAGTCTGGCAGCGCCGACTTGACGCAGAGCACGCTAGAGGGCTCGGATCACCCGGTCTATCGCAACGTCGTCGGCGGCAGCGTGATCACCGTGACCAACTCCCGGCTGGTGGGAGGGGACGTGTTTGGCACGGTGACTTGTGTGGCCGTGTCGTGGGGAGCCAGTTTCTACGAAAACACCTGTCCCTAAGGAGATGGGCCAATGGGAAAACTGAAAGCTGTGAAACCATCAAAGGGGATCTATGTGCTGGCACTGGCGCTGGCCATCGCGTCGCTGGGCACCGGGCTGGCGCTGGCGAACGGCGCTGCCGAACGATCACGCCAGGTATTAAGCGGTGGCGCATCAGACGCCACCGCTGCCGGCGGTGTGAGCCTGCAGGCCACGCTGGGCCAGCCGATGGTTGGCCCGTCCGGTCAAGGCTCGTACAAGTTATGCACGGGCTTTTGGTGTGGCCTGGCGGAAGAACACGACGTCTACCTGCCACTCATCATGAGGAGTTTTTCCTAGCATAGCACGATTTTGAAGACACAAGTGGCACCCCTCGGGCTGAGCCTCCGGCAACCACATACAAACGATCGCCGTTGGCGGTGCCAGGCACAAATGGTTCGGCGACCCGGCCAGGCAAATACCCGGCGCAAGAGAGGCGTCTTGGTCAGCACAAAGGCACTGATAGCCCACGACAAGAGGAGACCCAACAAGATGAGCAGTGGGGCTTTAGCCCATAGTGGCAAGGGAACCGGCACGAACACGTAGGCCATGGGATAAAGGATGAGCGGATGAACGTAATAGATGCCCCCGCCTGTCCCATTTCAAGAAGCTGGGAGGCGCCTCCCAGATGTGTGTCAGGGATGTGCCTCCGTCTTGAGTGGCGCACGGGCCTTTGTCACCAACGACCTGCGGTTACGTCAGGTGGAAAAACCTGACATCATCGTCCTGGCCGATTGGGAGCAAGCCAACGCATAATCAAAAGCTAGGGCCCCAAATACTCCCAGGCGCCACAATCCTCAAAAGCGACCTCGTAATCGGTGGCGCGGACGGTGACTGTGCCACCGGCGTTGCCAAAGTGATTGCCCAAGATCTCCTGCTGGCCGTCGAGCCGCACCCAGTAGCAGCTATCGCCCGTGCCGTTCGAACGCCAGCGGCCTGGGGCGATCTCAACGCCGACGGTGTAGAAACCGTCCCCTTTGGGTTCGGTCGCGTCCGCTCTCAGCACCGGTTCTGCATCCTCGACGTACTCCCACAGGCCGCAATCGTCAAACTCGACCTCGTAATCGGTGGGCTGCACGTTGACTGTGCCCCCGGCGATGCCGAAATGGTTATCTAGTAGTTCCTGGTTGGCGTCATAGCGTGCCCAGTAGCAGCCGTCGCTCGTGCTCGTCGAGTGCCACTTGCCGGACGGCAGGTTAAGCTTTTTCATCATATGCTCCTCTCTGGATGTGGTGCCTCCACACCGGGAGGCACCTTGCGGTTACGCATCCCCCGTTCGGGATCATCCCTCGGTTGTAGCGCAGACGTCTTGATCTCGGGATCGGTGTGCTTTATACTGTACCACATACACACCCTCCAGATACGGGGGTTTGCGGCTGAAATACAACACGAAAGACACGAAAGGAGCACAAAGGGGTGGACGGTGATCTGGTAACGTATGCACGGGTGTATCAGGTATCAGAGGGCCTCCCGACACGCCCGCACGGAGAACCGCGGATCAAGGGCGACCCGCGACGGTGGTCCTTTGAACGGATCGGGTTGGTTGGAATAAAGCCGGAACTGTAACACTGTAACATCGTATCACGCTTCTAGTATACACGGAGATAGGAAACAATAGTCGGCATCAGTTCGATCGCGAGAGCGAGGCCGACAAGCAGCGCACCGCTACCGAGCGGATCAACGCCCAGGCCGTGGCCTTGGGCATCGAGCGGCCCAAGCTGCGCAATCGGCAGGCTATCACCAACCAGAATACGCTCATCTATGTGCTGATTAACCTGCGTGCCTTGCATCGCGTGCGGCGCACCATGTGCGGCAGCAAAAACAGGGAGCAGCTATAGCTTAAACCTGACCATTCTATTCTATATCTATCCGGCCAGTCTGGTGTTGTCGCAGCCCAGCGTACCCTAGGGTACGCTGGGCTCTTTTGTTATGTTGTTCAGGTGCTGTCTCAACCAGGCGCGGCTTGCCCCTGGCGTAACCTGGTTACGTTTTTTCGTAACCGACTCGTGACCGACTCGTAACCGAGCAGAGTTGGTCCTACCCTCCCCGTTCGGGATCGGTGGCCCTCATACACCAAACAGCACGTATACTCTCACCCGCCTGCCGCGTGT
>CAZSJU010000082.1:0-3276 GCA_964607235.1 uncultured Anaerolineae bacterium
ATTACAGGAAAAATTGCTCAATAAAGAACTTGCGCTTGACAATGAAAAGGACCTATGGTAAGCTAGCAACCTGTTGATCTATCCCAGCGGCGAACCTTTAGACCACTCGCGCTAACCCATAGATGACAAGCGGGAGGAGACGGCGTGCCAGGCGAGAGAGGTAAATATTACTATGCTAATCTGATCGCCCGAATCTACCTGCAGGCAATGGAAGAGGTCATGGGAAAGAATGGACTGAACGCCATTCTGAACATGGCCAAGCTCTCCCACTTGATTGATGGTTTTCCTCCAGAAAATTGGGATAAAGAGTTTGATTTTGCCGATTATGCCGCTCTCAATCAGGCACTGGAAAACATGTATGGGCCGCGCGGAGGGCGCGGGTTGGCGCTGCGCGCCGGCCGGGCTTCCTTTGCCCGTGGTTTGCAAGGCTTTGGGGCGCTGCACGATATGGGCGATTTGGCGCTCAAGATGGTGCCGCTAAGCATAAAGCTCAAGTTAGGCTTGCCCGCCATGGCCAAGGTCTTTAGCCAGGTTAGCGATCAGACCAGCCGTTTGGAGGAGCGAGATGGCAACTTTGTGTATATCATTGAGCGATGTCCTGTGTGCTGGGGTCGCAAGTCAGATAAGCCGATTTGTCATGCCGCTGTGGGATTGTTGCAAGAAAGTTTACGTTGGGTCAGTGGCGGTAAGGAATTCCGCGTGGAAGAGATCAAGTGTGTCGCTGCCGGTGACGAAACTTGTGACTTTTTTATTTACAAGGATCCGATTGGGTAAAAGGCAGTTGAATCTAAGAGGGGGGGAAAATGTCTGAGGTCCAACGCATCCTGGTCGTTGAGGACGATATAGACACCTCGGAAATGTTGAGTGCCTACTTTGAAGCCCAGGGATATGAGGTGCTAGCGGCTGCCTGGGGCGAGGACGCATTGCGCGTTGCCCAGAAAACGTTACCCGACCTCGTGGTGTTAGATATTCGTTTGCCCGATATTGATGGATATGAAGTCTGTCGGCGCTTACGTTCGCACCGCCGCACAGAGAGTGTGCCGATTATCTTTCTTACCGAGCGGCGAGAGCGCATCAATCGTCTAACCGGCCTAGAGTTGGGCGCTGTGGATTATATCACCAAGCCTTTTGACATTCAAGAGCTGCGACTGCGGGTGCGTAACGCTTTGCGGCGTGCTAGCTTGGGCACCCTGGTCAATCCTATTACCGGTTTGCCCACCGACCCGTTGATCGATGAGCATTTGACGACCTTGCTCCGGCAGAAGGATTGGGCATTGCTGTCATTGGGCATTCACGGCCTGCGTGATTTTAGCAACAGCTATGGGTTTGTGGCCAGCGATGATGTGTTGCGCGCGGTGGCCTTGATGATGAAGAACGTGGCTAAAGAGTTAGGTGAGGTCGATCCTTTTATCGGGCACTTGGGCGAGGCGGACTTTATTATTATCAGCGCGCCGGCCAAAGTGGAGGCCCTGCGCGAACGTATCAGCGCGCGTTTGGGGCAGGCGATCGATTATTTTTATCCGTTAAAGGATCGAGACCAGACGCGGCGTCCCAAAATCTCTCTGGGCGTCGGCGTCGTGACACCTCAAGATGGCCCCTTTGGTTCTCCATTGGACATCAAGGTGGCGGCGTTGCAAGTCCAATCACCCCAGTAGCCAAGGCGACGGAGCGTGACCGTCGTTTGATAGATTTTAAATCAAAATGGGGTTTGCACGGGCGAGTGGCTTTGACGTGTCATAGCCAGACGTCCTGGGGCAAACCCTGTTTGTATGGGCAGGCTTGATATGGACAAGATAAAGTTGGTGGTGGTCATCCCGACTTTTAACGAGGTGCAAAACCTGGCCGCCCTGACGGAGCAACTCTATGCGCTGGGCCTGGAAGAGCTGGAGATTTTGATTGTGGATGACGCATCTCCCGATGGCACCGGCGCGTTGGCTGACACGTTGGTCGAACGCTACAAGGGTCGTTTTCACGTCATTCATCGTACGGGCCAGCGGGGCCTGGGGTTGGCCTACCGCGAGGGCTTTTGTTGGGCCCTTGACGCCGGGGCCGATTTGATCGTGCAGATGGACGCCGATTTTTCTCACTCGCCCCATTACATCCCCCAGTTTATACAAAAGATCGAGGGAGACAGTTATGACGTGGTGGTGGGATCGCGTTACGTGCCCGGTGGAAAGCTGGACGAACAGTGGGGGCTGGGGCGTTATTTGCTGAGTTGGTGGGCCAACAGCGCTTATGCGCGCCCTATTTTGCGCCTGAAGGTCAAGGATGCCACCGCCGGGTTCAAGTGCTGGCGTCGTTCTGCCCTGTTGGGCATTGACCTGGATGCGATTCGCTCCAACGGTTACGTCTTTCAAGTCGAGATGGCCTATGTTTGCCAGCGGCTGGGTTATCGTGTGCTAGAGATTCCGATCCATTTTCAAGACCGTCGTATTGGCCAGTCTAAAATGTCCATCCCCGTCAAGATCGAAGCGGCCTTGAGGGTGTGGCAAGTCTGGTGGCGTCATCGGCGGCTCGCTGCGCGTTCTGTCGAGCCGGCTGACTGATGATGGGCTGAGCCATGAAGCGGTTAAGCTGGGCGCCTATCAAGTCATCTGTTCAATCATCCTGGCCTTTGCTGGGATTGTTTCTGCTCCCCCTCATTCTCTTTTTGCCGGTGACATTGGGCACACGCACCTTGTTGCCCGTCGACAATCTGTTTGCTTTTGAGCCGTATCTTTCGGCAGCCGAGGAATTGGGCGTCGGTCAGCCGCACAATGCGTTGTTGAGCGATCTGATCCTGGAGAATTACGCCTGGAAGCGTTTTATCGTCCAGTCCATTGAGGCGCGCCAGCTCCCCCTCTGGAACCCTTTTCTTTTTTCCGGTGAGCCATTTCTGGCCAATGGTCAGCATTCGGCGCTTTATCCTCTGAGCGTCGTTTTCTATATCTTGCCCCTGTGGCGCGCTTTTGGCGTGTTTGTCGTGCTCCAACTCGGTTTGGCTGGCGTGTGCATGTTTATCCTGGCGCGAGTGTTGGGGATCTCGCGCCTGGGTGCGATCATTGCCGGGATGACCTTTGAGCTGAGCGGCTTTTTGCTCGTCAGCGCCGTCCATCCGATGATCATCGCGGCCGCCAGTTGGCTGCCATTGATCTTGGCTGCTATTGAGCTTGTCATGCAACAACGCCCCTTGCGGTTGCCCGGTCCGGAGGGCGGGCAGCCGGCGACCGTCCCCTGGGTCTTGCTCGGCGCGTTGGCGCTGGGCTGCGCTGCGCTGGCCGGTCACGCTGAAGCGTT
>CAZSJU010000082.1:3376-12254 GCA_964607235.1 uncultured Anaerolineae bacterium
GAGGGGCGGGCCACCCTCAGCCAGGTCCGGGGCTGGGCTTATCCCACGCGGCGGTTGCTCACCTTTCTAGTCCCCAACTTTTTCGGCAACCCGGCCCACCATTCTTATCTTGACCTGTTCACCGGGCAAGTGGTGGCCTCTCCCCAGCCGATTGATTGGGGCATCAAGAATTACGTCGAAGGCGGCGCTTACCTGGGATTGTTGCCGTTGTTCTTGTCTGCGCTCGCCGTGTTGGACGCGTTCGCACGGGCCACAGGGCGGCGGGTGCGGACGTTCTGGCGCCATCCTTACGTGCCCTTGTTCCTGGCCTTGGCGCTATTGGCTTTGGCTTTTATTTTTGGCACGCCACTGTATGCGCTGGTCTATGCGTTGCCCTTTATCAGCCAGTCCCATTCACCCTTTCGTTGGGTGTTCCCCTTGACCCTGTGCGTGGCAGTGCTGGCCGGGTTTGGCGTGGATGTATTGCGGCGCACGCGACGCAATCTCGACGCGGCGTGGCGTGACGGACCGCCTATCGCCCCATGTGCTGCGCCTCGCTCCCGCCCTTTCTTGCTGCGCGCCTTTTTCCTGGATACCACGCCGTCACTAGTCGCTGCGCTGGCGGCCCTGGCATTCTGGAGCGGCTGGCTGATGACGGCGGGGTTGGTCTTTAGCCGGCTGTTTTTCGAACGCTTGGAGCCGACTCTGGCGCGCCTGTTCCACAGTTTGGCGCTGGCCGACACCGCTTTTGCCGATGCGCGTGCTTTTTATAGCTACGAGTGGCGCTGGATGTTGGTCGCCAGCATGCTGTTGGTGGCGACCGGGATCGTGTTGCGCGTCAGCCGTTGCCCGATTTATTTACCGCGTCGCCTGGGCCGGCGGCCGGTGTGGGAGGTGCTGGCGGTTGGCGTGTTGGCGCTGGACTTGCTGGGGTTTGGCTGGGGCTTTCACTCTGCTGCGGACCCGGCGCTGCTGGATTACGTGCCCCCGGTGGTCGAATTTCTAAAGCAGGATCAGAGCTTGTGGCGTTTGACTAGCTTTGATCCGGCCGGCCGCAAGACCTTTGAGGCCAACGTGGGCTGGTTCTATGACTTGCAAGACGTACGGGGCTATGATTCGCTCTTTAGCGCCCAGTACCGCGACTATATGCGCCAGATCGACGTGCAGGACGAGCTAGATTTCAACCGCATCGCCCCGTTGCGACAGTGGTCGGCGCTGGACTCTCCTTTGCTCGATATGCTCAACGTCAAGTATGTATTGACCGAGGAGCGATTGGATGCCAGCCCCAAGTATCGCCTGGTGTATCCCGCTGATCCGGATGAGATAGACGCACAGGGCGGATTGTGCGTCTATGAGAACCTGGGCGTGATGCCGCGGGCCTACCAGATGCCTTATGCCTGCACGGTCGCCAGCGAGGACCCGTTGGCAACGCTGCAGCAGGTCGACCCCCGCCAGACGGTCATCGTCGAGCCGCAAGACCTGCCTGCGCCGTCCGAAGGGGCTTCCTGCACACCCGGTCCGGCTTGGGTGACCCGTTATACGCCCAATGAAGTATTTGTTGATGTGGAAGCAGAGACGTTCAGTTGGCTGGTGCTGACCGACAGCTTTTTCCCCGGCTGGAAGGCTTTTGCCCGTCCGGCTGGCGGCGCCGAGGCCGACGAGACGCAGCGCCCCATCGTGCGCGTGGCCGGCAATTTCCGGGGCGTCACACTAGAGCCGGGGACGTGGACGGTGCGCTTCAAGTACAGTCCGGACCCGGTCAAGATCGGCGCGTTCGTCTCGTTCCTGAGCGGCATCATTTGTCTCTTCCTGGCAGGGGCGTGGTCGTGGCGTTTTTTCTACCGTGAGCAAGATGACGCTTCTACCGTCCGCCGGGTGACAAAGAACAGCGTCGCCCCTATCGTGTTGAACTTGATGAACCGGGTCGTCGCGATGGGGTTTGCCGCGCTCATGGCGCGTCTGCTGGGCCCTGAGGGCAGCGGCAAGTATGCCTATGCCATCGTTATCTTTGGCTGGTTCGACATTCTGACCAACTTTGGACTCAACACGTTGCTGCTGCGCGAGGTCGCCCGAACGAGGACACAGGCCAACCGCTACTTTGTCAACACCACCGTGCTGCGTTTGTTAATGATCGGCATCGCCGTGCCATTGTTGGGCCTGTTTTTGTTGGCGCGTCAGGCATTGCTAGATCCTGACCTGAGCGCGGACACGGTCAACGCGATTCTGCTGCTCTTTGTCGGCCTGGTGCCGGCGACGATTTCGGCCGGTCTGACGGCGCTTTTCCAGGCCTATGAGCGACACGAAGTGCCCGCGGCCATCGCGTCGATCTCGACGTTGATCCAGGTGACGCTGGGCACCCTGGCGCTGATGGTGGGCTGGGGCATCGTAGGGTTGGCCGGGGTGTCCATCGCCACGAATCTGCTCACATTGCTCATCCTCTCCGTGCTGGCTATGCGGCTCTTTTTCCGGCCGCGCTTGCAGAATGACTGGCGCTTGCAGAAGCGCATGGCTCTTGAGAGTTTCCCCTTGATGCTCAACCACTTGTTGGCCACCCTCTTTTTCCGGGTGGACATTATCTTGATCGAGGGACTCAGGAACCGGCGCGGCATTGGCGGTGACGTGCTGGTCGGATGGTACAGTTGGGCCTACAAGGGCATCGACACTATTAACGTCATTCCCTCGTTTTTCACCTTTGCTGTCTTTCCCATCATGTCGCGCCAGGCGCGCGAGGACCGCAAAGCGCTGAGCGCCACCTATCACCTGGCCATCAAGCTGTTGGTGACGTTGGCCTTGCCGGCTGCGCTGGCAATGACGCTGTTGGCGCGGCCCTTTATCGCCATCCTGGCCGGCAGCGCCTTTTTGCCCGACAGCGCCATCGCGTTGCAGTTGATGGTCTGGTCCATCCCCATCGGTTGGATCAACAGCGTCACCAACTATGTGCTCATCGCGGTGGATCAGCAGCGGTTCCTCACACGCGCTTTTTTGGTGGGCCTGGCTGTTAATCTGGTGGGTAACCTGGCCTTTGTGCCGCTGTACGACTATCGCGCCGCGGCCATTGTCACCATCTTTTCCGAGTTGGTGTTATTGATCGCGTTCTATATCGGCATCCGGCGTCATCTAGCCCCGGTGCCCTGGGTGGCGCTGCTGTGGCGGCCTGGGTTAGCCGGTGCCCTGATGGTTGGCGTGGGAGTGGCGCTGAGCGCGGTCAATGTGTTCCTGGCATTGTTGGTCGCGTGGGGGGTCTATGTCTTGGGAGTATTCTCCTTGGGGGTGTTTACCCCCGCCGAGATCGCCCTGGTCTTGGGACGTCGCGCGCGCGGCCCGGTTTCCTCTGAGCCCTAGCCCTAGCCATTCCAAACCTGTCATTGCGAGAAGCTTTTTTTGCGACAAAGCAATCTCCTAGCCTAACGTCTCTTGACAGATTACCCATATCCGTGGATAATAGCGTCAACTGGATATACCAAAGGCGATGACGGAGAAAAAGTATGCGGGACCTTGGGTCATCAGGGAGGTGAGGCCATAGACTGGAAGCCTCGCTTGAACCGAGCCTGCAAAAAGTTCGCTCCCGAGCTGATCCTTGAACGGGGTTGACCGGTCACGATGACAAGGTCTCTCCCAGTAGGGGACTCTGCAAGCCCAGCATTAGATGGGCAACCAATCACCGGTCGGCCCCAGGTCCGGTCTGGTCGTTGGTAACGTAAGCGGTCTTGTCTTGCACAAGATAAGCGGGGTGGTACCGCGGGAGTGTGATGCTCTCGTCCCTGAGTGGACGAGGGCTTTTTTTTTTGAAAGGAAGGCTATATGCTTGATAAACTGAAGCAACTCTGTGAGGATGCGCTAGCCGAGTTGAAAGGCCAGGATAGGCAAGATAAAATTGATACGCAGACGGCGCTTGACGAGTGGTATGGCCGTGTCATCGGCCGCAAAGGGGCGGTGACGCTGCTCTTGCGCCGCGTCGGCGAATTACCCCGAGAGGAGCGGCCTGCCTTTGGACGGCGCGCTAACGAGGCCAAGCAGGCGTTAGAGGCGGCTTACGAGGCGCGAGCGCAAGAGATCAAGGCGGCCGAGTTGGCGCGTAGCTTGCGTGAGGGAGCCATCGACGTGACCATGCCCGGCCGTCCGTTGCCGATGGGGCGGCTGCATCCCAGCACCCAGGTGTTGCGCAACATTTACGACATCTTTGCCCAGATGGGGTTCCAGGTTTACCACAGCCCCGAGGTGGAAACCGACGAGTATAACTTTCAGTGGCTCAACATGCCGCCTCACCATCCGGCGCGTGACATGTGGGATACTTTTTACACCACCCAGGAGGGAATCATATTGCGCACGCATACCTCTCCGGGGCAGATTCGGGCCATGCGTGAGTTTTGCCCGGAACCCATCCGGCTCATCTTGCCCGGCATGTGCTACCGTTATGAGCAGATCAGCGCGCGCTCTGAGATCCAGTTTAACCAGGTGGAAGGGCTGGCGGTGGGACGTCACGTGACCTTGACGGATCTCAAGGGGACCATGATCGAGTTCACGCGACGCTTGTACGGTGCGGAACGCGTCATGCGCTTTCGTTCTTCCCACTTTCCTTTCACCGAGCCCAGCGTCGAGGTAGACATGGACTGCATCTTGTGTCAGGGTGAAGGGTGCCCGGTGTGCAAATACACGGGCTGGCTAGAGATCGCCGGTGCCGGGATGGTGCATCCGGTCGTGTTGCGCAACGGTGGTTATGACCCGGACGCGTACAGCGGTTTTGCCTTTGGCATGGGGCCGGAGCGGATCGCCATGCAGGTCTATAGCATCACAGACATCCGGCAGTTTTGGGCCAACGACCTGCGATTTTTGGAGCAATTTTAGCTGTCCTTGGCTGCCAAGCTTTCACAGACTCCAGTGCCGAGCTGGACCTGCGTTGTATCTTGTATGGTGGTTGATGGTCGCTGGAAATGATATAGAACGGAGAAATGACAATGCGAGTACCCCTTGATTGGTTAAAAGAATATGTGGACATCTCTTTGTCCATTGAAGAACTGGCTGAGCGGCTGACTCTGGCCGGGCTAGAAGTCGCATCCATCGAATATGTCGGCGTGCCCGGAGCAGCGCTCGAGTGGGACCGCGAAAAGATCGTCGTGGGTGAAATCGTCGAGATCAAGCCCCACCCCAACGCCGATCGGTTGGTGATGGCTGTGGTAAATTATGGCGGGGAGGCGTTAGAGACCTGTGTGACCGGTGCGCCCAATCTGCAACCTTATCAGGGTCAGGGTCCCGTCAGTTTCAAGGTGCCCTTTGCCATGGAAGGCGCGGTGCTGTGGGACGCGTATGCAGAAGAACCTCGGTTGACCAGGCTAAAAAAGACAAAGATTCGGGGCATCCCTTCCCGGGCAATGGTCTGCTCGGAGCGGGAGCTGGGGTTGGGAGAAGATCACACCGGCATCATGTTGCTGCCTGATGACGCGCCATCACCCGGCACGCCGTTGGTCGATTATTTGGGCGACGTCGTGCTTGACCTCGACCTGACGCCAAACCTGGCGCGGTGTTTTTCCATCGTCGGCGTGGCGCGAGAGGTTGCTGCGTTGACCGGGGGAGAGATGCGCTATCCTTCGTACACGGTGCACATGGAGGGCGCGCCCCTGGCAGGACAGGTGCAAGTAGAGATCGAGGACCCAGAACTGTCGCCACGTTTTACCGCACATCTCATCCGCGACATACAGATCAAGCCCTCGCCGCTATGGATGCAGCGCCGGCTGTCGCTGGCCGGTCAACGCCCCATCAACAACGTCGTGGATGTGACCAACTATGTGATGTTAGAGATGGGCCAGCCGCTGCACGCCTTTGATTACGATGCGCTGTTGGCGCGCGCCCGGCGCGCAGCCGGTGGGGAGGATGCCGTCCCCAAAATCGGGGATGCCGTCCCCAAAATCGGGGATGCCGTCCCCAAAATCACCGTGCGGCCGGCGCGGCCTGATGAGGGCATGGAGACTATTGATCACGTCCGGCGCGAGTTCCAACCTTATGACATCTTGATCACTGACAGTGCGGGACCGGTGGGGATAGGCGGTGTGATGGGCGGTGTCGAGACCGAGGTTAGCGAAGCGACGACCAACGTGTTGTTAGAGGCGGCCAATTTTAACTTTTACCACATCCGTCGCACGGCCCAATATCACAAGTTGCCGTCCGAGGCGTCGGCGCGCTTTGGCCGAGGCATCCACCCGGCTCAGGCCATTTTAGGTGGTCGCCGGGGGGCCGAGCTCATGCGCCGGCTGGGCGACGGCGTCGTCGCGCAAGGGGCGGTGGATGCTTATCCGGCTCCCCCTGCGCCCGTGACGGTCGAACTGCCGCTGGACGAGGTAGCGCGGGTGCTGGGTTTGCCCTTGTCGCAAGCCGATGTCACAGGCATCCTGACGTCGCTCGAGTTCGAGGTTGTGCCCGAGGAGGATGTCTTGTCCGTCACGACCCCGGACCATCGCATGGACGTCACCTTGCCGGCCGACTTGATCGAAGAGATCGCCCGGATTTACGGTTACGATCGTTTCCCCACCACGATGCTCAGCGACGCGCTGCCCCCGCAGCGCACCAACCTGACGCTACTCGTCGAGGAGCGCATCAAGGATTTGTTGGTCACGGCCGGCTTGCAGGAAATCGTCACTTATCGCTTGACGACGCCAGAGCGGGAGGCACGCATGTTGCCGCCTGATGCGGCCCCGGACGATCGGCCTTACATCACGCTGTCTAATCCCATCTCGATGGAGCGCGTGGCGATGCGGCATAATCTTCTGGCCAGCGTTATGGAAATCTTGGCCGATAATGCGCGCTTTCGTGAGCGTATCGCCTTGTTCGAGGTGGGCAAGATCTTTATCCCCAGGCAAGATGAAACAGCCACTTTGCCGGACGAATTTCGGCGCCTGGTGATCGCGCTGACGGGGCCTCGGGAACTGCCGGGATGGCAAGGTCGGGCCGATACCGAGCCGATGGATTTTTACGACCTCAAGGGTGTGGTTGAGCGCTTGTTGGAAGGCTTGCATGTAGAGCAAGTCGTCTACCAACCAGCCGAGCATCCCAGCTATTATCCGGGACGGGTTGCAGAGGTATTGTTGAATGACGTGCCAGCCGGCTTGTTGGGCCAGTTGCATCCCCTGGTGTCTGAAGCCTATGGGTTGAATGAATATCCGCTGCTGGCCGCAGATCTGGACGTCGAGAAACTGCAGGCCGCTGCGCGCCTGGCGCACACTGTCGAGTCGGTGTCGCGTTATCCGGCCGTCTTGCAAGATATCGCGGTCGTGGTGGGCGAGGATGTGCCGGCAGCCGAGGTGCAAGCCATCATTATGGGCGCGGGCAATCTGTTGCGCGCGGTGCGCCTGTTTGACGTCTATCGCGGCGAACAGGTGGGCGCGGGCAAAAAGAGCCTGGCCTACAGTCTGACGTTCCAGGCCGACGACCGCACGCTCGCCGACAAGGATGTGAACAAGTTGCGCCACAAGATCGTGCGCCGGCTCCAAGATGAGCTGGATGCCAAGCTGCGCGATTGAGCGCCGTCGCTACCGGTTGCTATGATTGACGACTAGCGCGGCTCCCACCACACATAAATCAACGCGTTGCCGCCTTCTTCGTAATATTCGACTTTGATTGGGTGGTTGCCCGCGGTGACGGTTTTCCGGCCACAGTACGAGATGCCGTTGTTGGGATGCCATTCGTCCAGCACCCGATCATCGTCGACCCAGATGCGCACGCCGTCGTCGCTCATGGCGCAGAAATTATACGTGTCTGCCTCTAGGTATGCCGTCGTCGTCCAGCGCACGCTAAAGAAATCGTTGCGCATCCCCGGCAAAGGGGCCTCGGTGCCCCATTCGAACCCGATCCAGGGATCGTAGCGCGTGGCGACCGGCGGGTCTTGCAACTCCATATTGTTGTAAAATTGGCCGTACCAGCCCACACCCGGCGCAGGCGTCGCGCTGGGTGCCTTGGTGGGCGCCGGTGAGGGCGCCGGGGCCGACGGCGCGACCCACCAGAAATGGATCCGCGAGACCTGAATGCGATCATAGTACTCGACCCGCAGGGTATGCTCGCCGGCGGCCAGGGTTTGGCTGGCCTGATAGAGGCGCAGCCCGCCATCTCGCCAGCCGTTGATGATGCATAGGTCATCCACGTACACCCGCACGCCGTCATCTACTCGGGCGTAAAAGTGATACGTGCCCTCCACCATGTTAAAAGTGCCGGTCCAGCGCACCGAGAAGGCATTGGTAGGCATGCCGCCCGCGGGGGGGCCATAGCCCCAGTCAAAATTGATCTGCTCGTCGGTGCGCGTGGTATAAGCCGAGCCGAACAACGAGATGTTGTCAAAGTACTCGCCGGTCCACGGTCCGGGCCAGGTGATCGGCCGGGCCGGTTGGGGCGCGCGGGTCGGGCTTGGTGCCGGGGCCGGCGCGGCGCTAGGGATGATTAACCGTTGTCCAACATAGATGTGATTCAGGTTGATGATGCCGTTGGCGCGGGCGATGTCCCAGATGTTTTTGTTATAGCGCCGGGCGATGCTATACAATGTCTCGCCGGGCTGCACGATGTGCACGCTGCCGCCGGTCTGAGAGGTGGGGATCAGCAGCCGTTGCCCGACATAGATGCGGTTCGGGTTGCTGATGCCGTTGGCCCGCGCGAGGGTCCACATATCTACCCCATAGTGCCGGGCAATGCTGGCTAGCGTGTCACCCCGTTGGACGATGTGAACGGTGCTCTTGGACGGGGCCGCCAGAGCTGACACGCCGCTGACCAGGAGCACCAGCGCCATAATTACTAGCACGACCGCAAACCATTTCTTGTACATTTCAGCCCTCCTTTTGTTACTTGGCCGCGTGGCAAAACGTCCTCCCACGGCAGCTAGTGACGCGTCAAGTTCAAGCAATTCCAAATCTGTCATTGCGAG
>CAZSJU010000083.1:0-6611 GCA_964607235.1 uncultured Anaerolineae bacterium
TTTGCGTTTTTGCCGTCTCGACCTCGACATAGGTGCCCTGTAGCCCGTGGCGCTGTACTTGGCGGGCGCTGATCGTATAGCCGGTGAGCGCCAGCCGGGCCAATTCAGCCTCCAGTTGCGCCACGTCCACACCGGCGTCCACCAGCGCGCCCAGCATCATGTTGCCGCTGATGCCCGAAAAACAATCCAGATAGGCGATTTTCATGCGCAGGTCCTTTATAAAGAGCCAGAGACACAAACTCTGGCAATGTATTCTATTGGTTAATCAGGTGCGCCAGGTAGCCGGCCCCAAAGCCGTTGTCGATGTTGACCGTGGCCATACCCGGCGCGCAACTGTTGAGCATGGTCAGCAGGGCGGACAGCCCGCCAAAACTGGCCCCATAGCCCACGCTGGTGGGGACGGCGACCACGGGCCGGTCCACCAACCCGGCCACGACGCTGGCCAGCGCACCCTCCATACCGGCTGTCACCACCAGCACGTTGGCGGCGAACAATTGCTCCTTGTTGTCGAACAGGCGGTGGATGCCGGCCACGCCGACGTCGTACAGCCGCTCTACTGGGCTGCCCAGCATGTCGGCCGTCACCGCGGCCTCATCGGCGACCGGGATGTCTGCCGTGCCGGCGCTGACCACCAGCACGGTGCCGCGGCCGCGCCGGGGCACGGGCGCGCCCAGGGTGATGACGCGCGCCGCGATGTGGTACGTGGCCTCAGGATAGACCTGAAGCACCACGTCCGCGACCTCCTGGCTGGCGCGGGCGGCCATGACCCGCCCTTCGCGCGCCTGGATACGGTCGATGATTTGCACGATCTGTTCTGTGGTCTTGCCGGGGCAAAAGATGACCTCGGGAAAGCCCTTGCGCAGGGTGCGATGGCTATCCAGGCGGGCAAAGTCCAGGTCTTCATAGGGAAACCCGCGCAGGTGCGTCAGGGCTTCGTGGACGCTCACTTGCCCATCCTTGACGTTTTCTAACAATTTTTGTAACCGTTCGTCGTGCATAACTTACTCCTAATCTTGTTTTTTAATCGTACTGCTATTTTAAATTCGTCAGGCGCCGTTTATAGTGCTTGCTTGAGCGCGCCAGGACGGCGCTGAAGCGCCTACTACGAACCTGCCACGAACTGCTCACTCGTCAGGCGCCGTTTGTAGTGCGCGCTTTAGCGCGCTAGTCGGCGTGCGGGCTCAGGCTTCCGCGCCGGTATCCTTCCAGGTCCAGCGCGACAAAAGTATAACCCAATGCCTTGAATCGGGCGACGACCTGCGCTGCGATATCTGGTTGTGTCAACTGGCCGATCTGGTGAGGCGCCACTTCGATCCTGGCGATGGGGCCGTGGTGTCGCACGCGCAATTCCTGAAAACCCAACTCGCGTAGGAACGTTTCCGCCGCCGCGACCTGGGCCAGGGCCTCGCGCGTGACCGGTTCCCCGTGGGGGAAGCGCGTGGCCAGGCACGTCTGGGCCGGTGCATTCCATGTCGGCAACCCGGCCTGTTGGGAAAGGATGCGAATCTCGGCCTTGGTCAACCCGGCTTCTTCCAACGGGCTGCGTACGTCCGTCTCTTGCACAGCCTGGCGCCCGGGGCGATACTCCCCGCGATCATCCAGGTTGGAGCCTTCGATCACAACGGCCAGCCCACCCTCGCGCGCCACCTGGGCCAGGTGAGTCAGGATCTCGCGCTTGCAAAAGTAACAGCGTCGGGGCGGGTTCTGGACGAACTGGAGGTCTTTTAATTGATCGGTCTCCACAAAACGGTGCGGCGCGCCCAGTTGGTGGGCCAGCGTTTCCGCCTGTTCCAAAGCCTGAGTCGAGAAAATGGGCGTGCGGGCCGTCACAGCCAACACGTGGGCCGGCCCCAAGACCTTCAGGGCGGCCCATAGCAGGAATGTGCTGTCTACACCGCCCGAAAAAGCCACCAGTACGCTCTCCATAGCGGTCAAAATCTCTTTCAACTGGGCCAGTTTTGCATCCGTCTCTTTCATGTCCCCTCCGGTTGCTGTGCTAATAAATAGTCGCCCGCTTGCCCGCCGACGACCAGGCGATGATAAACGCCGCCATTCTGGGGGATAACCCGTTCCAGGCTACCCTGCGCCGTGGCCCTCTCGCCAGCCCGCACCTGGGCGCTGAACCGCCCCCGAAAAGAGACTGTTTTTTCCAAGTTGTCCACGGGCGCGCCGTCCAGAAAAATCACCCGCTCTACCGAATAGCTGCAGGGGGTAAACAGGGCGTCGCGCTCATCCGTGACCCGCATACGGACCGTGACGCGGCCCAACGGCTGGAAACGGCGGTCGCCGTATTTTTCCTCGACCTCGGTGGGCCATTTGACAAAGCGCACAAAATATTCCCGCCCCTGATAGCGTCCCTCGTTGACCTTGCGTGCCTGGGACCGGCAAAAGTCGTCAAAAGACAACGGCGTGTCCGGGCGGTGTGCGGCGTGCAGCGCCGCCAGCTCGGCCGGGTTGGGCCGCCGCACGGGGCTGCTCGGATCGTTCAACAAGCGGATCAGCGCCTCTTGGACGGCCCTGCCGGCCGCCGTACCATAGACCAGCAAGTCAATATCCGACGCCTCACGCTGCGTCCCTAGCATCAGTGAGCCCGAGATGCCAATGTTTCCCGTAGGGACGCCGGCCGCCTGCTCCAGGAGCGTCGCCAGTTGCAGCGCGTGGGCTTTTATCCCATCCGGCGGGCCGGTCGCTGCCTGTGCCTGCAGGTCCGCCAGGTAAGCGCAGGGATCATGTACAGCATGGACCTGCGTGCGGGGCACGGCCTGGACGCGTAACTGGCACACAGGATCGTCGTACAGATAGTGCGGGTAGCGTGCTTGCAAGACCGCGACCTGTTCTTCAAAATGATACAGCCGCCGGTAACGCACGCCCGCGCGCCAGCGGTCACCCGCGGGATCGGGCATATAGCGTAAATAGGCGATCACCCGGTCCGGGGGGTGCAACAAGCCCTTGACCGTAAAAATCAGACCGTCCTCGGTCTCGATGGCAAATCCTTCGACAAGCTCCCCTGGCACTGCCCGCCAGGGCAAGTGAGGACAGGTTCCTTCGACAAGCTGAGGACAGGTTCCTTCAATGGGATCTCGATACGTCATTGTGTTTATAATCCTCACCGAAACATCTGTGTGACAAACCAGGCTTTCTCAACGGCGCCAGGGTTGTAAGGGTCCTGGCGCGGTGATATAATGCTGCAGTAACAGAAAATAAGGATGAGGTGTCCTATGAAATTAATGCAATTATTGGTCAGCGTCACCAGCGAGACCGAAGTCGCCGCCGCCTTGCAGGGCGGCGCGGACATTATTGACATCAAGAACCCGCGCGAGGGGGCATTGGGAGCCAATTTTCCGCACGTGATCCAACGTGTGCGAGAATGTACCCCCCTGGCCGTCCCGGTCAGCGCGGCGATCGGGGACGTACCCAACCTGCCTGGCACGGTGGCCCTGGCGGCGCTGGGCGCGGCCACGTGCGGCGTGCAGTACGTCAAGGTGGGGTTGCTCGGCCCCCAGACCGCTCAAGATGCGCTCATCCTTTTGCAACAAGTGTGCCGGGCGGTCCGCGATGCGCGCCCGGACGTTCAGATCATCGCGACGGCTTATGCCGACGCCCACAAAGTGAATGCCCTCCCACCCTTGGCATTGCCGGCCGTCGCCCGCCAGGCGGGCGTGGACGGCTGTCTGCTGGATACGGCCAAAAAGGGCGAGGGCACGCTGTTGACCCACTTGAGCAAAGAGCAACTATATACTTTTGTCGCACAATGTCAAGGCGCGGACCTGATTTGTGCGCTGGCCGGTTCATTGGGCGCGCAAGACATCCCGCGCATTTGCCAGCTCGGGCCGGACATCCTGGGCGTCCGGACGGCGGCTTGTCAGGGCGGCCGCGTCAAAGGCCGGGTTGACGCAGACAAGGTACGACATCTCAAGGCATTGATCGCGGCACATGCGTCCCCCGCGTCTCGCCCGTCCGCAACAACTCTTCCAGTCGTCCCGGCTGCGCCCCGTTAATCACCCACACGTCCAGCGGGGTGGCCTTTAGCACCGTGGCCAGGTGCGGGTCCACCCCGCCACAATTGCCCAGCGCTGCCACGCGGAGCGTTGGCAAGAGGGGGGCGTTGGTTTGCCCCTTGGGGTCGGCGCGATACAAGCCATCCACGTCTTTTAACAAAATTAACCGTTTCGCCCCGCACGTGCCGGCAATCCAGGCCGCGATGGAATCCGAGGTCACCGTCCAGCGATGCGGCAGCGGGTCGGCGTGCTGCAAGAGTGCCCAGGGCAACAACACCGGCACACGTCCGCCCTGAGCGACCGTTTGCGCGGCCGCCAGATCTCGCACCGGTGCGCTGCCCGGAATCTGATCGCCCAGCAGGTAACCATATTGGTCCATCGCCAACACGGCCATCCAATGCGTCGTTGTGTCGCGCAAGTGATAGCGCCGGTCATAGGCGCGCACCATGTCGGCAAAATCGCCCCCGCCCGGGACAACCAACATGGCGTGCGCGGTTCCCAACCGGGCCAACGCCTGGCCCAGCGCCGGGAGCTGTGCCCCACGGCTCAGGCTGCCGCCGACTTTGATCACTTCTAACATAGTGTCATACCTCGGCTGATGCCAGTTGCTCGGCCAGCAAAGCCGCCACGGCCAGTGATGGCAGCACCGCCACGGTCTGCTCGTCCCACCCGCTCCAGTCTACAGCCAGATCGATCAGATCGATCACCGGCATGCCGTGACGCCGCCCGATCTCAGTCGCCAGGAACCGCCCAGCCCCCGCGGCCACCAACGCCCGCCCTGGATGCTCTGCTAATCTGGAGCGCACCTGGAACAAGGCCTCACTGATCTGGCCAATCTGTCGTTCCCGCACATAGTGCGCGATGCCCTGAATTTGCGCCGGACTCAATTGCTCATCATCGGCGCACACCAGGCGCGCCAGCCGCCCCCGGGCTGCCGGGAGGGATTTGGGCTGACCGTCGGGCGTGGGTGTGCTGTATGCCGCCGGGGACAGGTGCCCCAGCAACAAATAGACGTCGCCCATCACGCTAAAATATTCGGCTGCCACGCGGCACATCCGGCCCTCCAAGGGCACGTGCACGACCACGGTGTTGGGGTTGGTGCGCACGACGCCCGTGTAAACCAGCGCTCCATTGCTGAGGCGCGCCGTGTCGCTGCGGCCCACGCTGGTGACCTGGCCCCCCTGGATCGGGATAATGTCCGTACTCGTGCTGCCGATGTCCAGCAGGATGCAATCCGGGTAATAGCGGGCCACAAATTGCGCGCTGGCCAGCCAATTCGCCGCGGCAAAGTCAAGCGGGCGTTCGCGGGCCGCCTCCAGCGACACAAAGTCACCGGCCAGGCTCAAGAGATAGAGCGGGCTATGCGGAAACGCCTCGGCCAGCGCCTGCAACACAAACAGCACCCCCTCGCGTTTGTTCCGGAACGTGTCCGAGAGTTCAGCCGTCATTGTGACCGCCATTGCCTGCTCGTCCTCGACGCCGGCCGCGTCGGCGACCTGGTGCAGCACGTCAATCAGCCTCTCCCGTCCGCGCCATATCTCAAAGGGTTGGGAGACAGCCCGCATGCTAAAGTCTTTGCCGTAAAGCTGTACGGCCTTGGTATGCACGCCGCCAATGTCCCAACCCAGCACGTCAGGTCGTCGCAGTGTCATAGGGTTTTCCTCCAGTGGGCGTCTCTCCGACGCCGGATGAGGGGCCATTGCAAAAAGAGACTGTTCCTGATAGCATGACCCGGTCAGGTAGGGTTCCCTGGCAAGCCTGCCAGATCGCCTGTGCCAGATTTACGTTGACGACCTGGCGCACGCCGATATAAGCGGTGGTCAAGCGTGGATTGATCTCGATCAGGGTAGGTCCCTGCTCGGACAATACCAGGTCTACACCTATGTATCCTTTTAATCCGGGGATCAGGGCGACGGCCTGCCGCGCCAGCCTCAGGGCGCCTTGTGCCTGCGGGTGCTCCAGCGGTGTCACGCCGCCATGATAGCGGCACGGCAGACCCATGTGGATCGATTGTCCGTTGAGGCTCAGGGGCAGGGCGTCCGCGTTGGTGGCCAGCAGGGAAACGCTGGCGTGGGTGCCCGGCACGTAGCGCTGTAGCAGCAGCTCTGGTTGGAGCCATGGGTGATCAAGGGCCTGAGCTAATGTGGCGGCGTCCATGACCAGGCTCGTGCCTTCACACCCCACACCATCGATGGGCTTGACGACCAGGGGCCAGCCGCACTTTTGGGCCAGCGCGGGCGCCGCGGCGGCAGCCACGCGCCAGGTCTCCGGCGTCGGCAGGCCGGCCTGGCGGAAACGCTGGTAACAGTTCCATTTATCGGCCGCGATGCGCACGGCAGCGGCGCGCGACCCTAGCAGATGCAAGCCACGCGCCTCGACCTGCGCGCTGAGCCGGGCCAGGATGCCCTCGCTCTCGGGGGCGATGAGCAGCGCGGCCTCGGCGCGGGCCAGGAGCGCTGGAAAGGCCGCCGCATAATTGCCGGGCGCGAGCGTGACGACCTCGTCGGCGGGCAGGGACCAGCCTCGCAGGCGGCTGTCCAGCGTCGTCAGGGTCTGAAAACGTCCCCAGGCGCGCAGGTCTGCCAGGATGGCCTGGGTCATCGCCAGCCCTTC
>CAZSJU010000083.1:6711-12163 GCA_964607235.1 uncultured Anaerolineae bacterium
GTGACTGACGTCCCCGCGGCCCGGCGCGTCTTGGCATCCGGCGCCGGGCGCGTCATTGTAGGCTCGGAGACTTTGCCGAACCTGGAGACGCTGCGCGCTTTGCAGGTCGAGTTGCCGGCGGGGCAACGGCTGTTCAGTCTGGACCTGGTTGCCGGGCAGGTGCTCTCCCGCGCCCCGGCGCTCAAGGGGCGGGCGCCACTGGACGTCCTGGACTTGTTGGTCCGGGAAGGGTGGTCGCAAGTCATCGTCTTGACGCTCGATCGGGTCGGCACGGGCAGCGGCCTGGACTGGGCGCTGTTGCGCGCGATGCGCCAAGCATACCCGACGCTCAAGATAATCGCCGGTGGCGGCGTCCAGAGCATCGCCGACGTGCGACGCCTGGAGGCGTTGGGCGTGGACGGTGTGTTGATCGCTTCGGCCCTGCACCAGGGCTGGATCACCCGCAAGGACTTTTGACCTTACCAGCGGGCCAACAGGTCAGGGAACGACTCTAGCGCACCGCCCGCGGTCAGGAACACAAAGACTGCCGCCGCCGTCAGGTCTGCGCTCGTGCCGGGATTCAGGCGGTGTTGCTCGTCTCGGATCGCGCGGTCGAACTGGCGCAGCGCGGCCTTGCCCGGGGCGGTCAGGGCGCCGCCGGCCTGCAGCACGTGCCGCGCCTGCTGAGAGACTTTTTGTGCCGTCTTTATCCCTTGTTTGCGGGCGATCAATGTGTCAGGCACCTGGGACAGGATGACCAGCGCGGTCTGGACGATGGCGTCCGAGAACGGATACCCCTCAGCCCACAGCCGGCGCAAGGTCTCATAGCCAATCTGAAAAGTGATCTCAAAGTCCGTGACGTACTCGCGTGCCACGCTGTCGCGCGCCTGGGCCAGGCGCATCGCCTCGCGTAGAGTAATGTCCACCTCAGTCTCGCGCACATCGTACCGGCCGGCGTCGCCCAGGCCGGCCGGAGAAGCCAGACGAATGGCGTCAAAGGCCCGCCGCGCATCTTTTACCGACAGCGCTTGCAATACCTCGTGCACCCCAGCGCGCAGCCCTTCAGGATGCGCGCGCCCGGCCGCCTTGGCCAGGGGCGTCAGGAGCAAGATGATGCCCAGGTTGGTGTTGGTGCTGACCAGTTGACGCGTGTCACGCACCGCCCGGTAAATGGTCTCGCCGACGGGCATGTGCGGCGCGTCGCCAAAGGCCGGCCCGATCGCCACGGCGCTGGTCATAAAATCCACAAAGCGCGTGTCCCAAAAGTCCTTGCCCCAGGTCACATTGCCGGGCTTGTCGGCGCAAACCTCTAGCAGGCAGGCAATATTGGCGGCCCACGTGATCTTGTCCGGCCCTAACAGGGTCATTTTTCCCCACTCAACACATAATCGGCCACGTGCTCGGCCGCATTGATCCCGGTGGCCGCTTTCAGGCCGCGCCAGCCGGGGATGCCGTTCACCTCGATGACGGTATAGCCGCCGCCCTCGATGGGCAGAATATCCACCCCGGCATAATCGGCCCCCACGACCTGGGCCGCCCGCAGCCCCATCTCGCGCAGCGCGTCGTCCGGCTCGAACGGCTCGCCTTTGGCGCCTTGGGCCACGTTGGTTTTCCAATTGCGCCCCCGGCGCCGCATCGCGCCGATGACCTGGTCGCCGACTATAAAGATGCGAATGTCCTCGCAGCGATGCGGGACAAAAGCCTGCAAATAGTAGACATAGCGCCCGAGCTGCAACGTGCGAAAGACGCGGTAGGCGCTGTCCGGATCTGACACGCGCGTCATCCCCTGCCCCTCAGAGCCGAATAAAGGCTTGACGACGACGTCACCGCCCAGTTCGTGATACGCTTCTAGCGCAACCTCGAACTGCTCGGTGACGACCGTGTGGGGCGTGGGCAAGCCGGCGTCCTCTAGCAACGACGAGGTATAATATTTATCCACCGTGCGTTCGATGGCGGTTGGCGAGTTGATCACGCGCACGCCGGCGTTCTCTAATCGGTGCAGCGCGTCCACGCGAAAGATGATCTGTTCCAGCGAGCCCCAGGGGATGGTCCGCACCAGCAGGACGTCCAACGCCTCCAACGGCGCTTCCGAGTCGGACACGAGCCAGGGACGGGCCGCAAGGCGGGCCGTCAACTGTGTGACGGGAAAGCTGGGGGCGTCGACGCCGCGCCGGGCCAGCGCTTTTTGTAGCGACACCACGTGCCAGCCCCCACGACGCCCCAAAATGCCGATTTTCACGCCAGTAGCACCCTTTGGATCATCTCGGCGTTGACCTGACCGGCGTGAAAAACGCGACCACTGCTCAGGTTGTTGATAAAGACCTCGGCCGGGCTAAACAGGAGCGGATCAATTTTATAAAAGTCCCCATCATAGCGCTTGAACAGGTCATAGAACGGCGTGCCATAGTCCCGCGACGAGTACGAAGGCAATCGCTCGATGACCGCCTCAATGTCCGCGTCCTCGGCCTGCACGGTGTACCAGGCCTGGCCGCCGTACAGGACAGCATCGTTGATGCGGCCGATCGCCTTGAGGTCATTTTTGGCGATGGAGGACAAGGGGCATGTACCATAGCCGGCGATCACCGTATCAATGTCAAACCCCACTTGCAGCATCTTGTGCAATCCCGTCTCGACGACCCGCGCTGCCACTTGCACGGAACCGACCAGGCTGGCCGTAGGCGCGATCAACAGGTACAGATTTTCAGGAGTGACCCCGCATTTTTTAGCGATCTTGTCGGCTACATCCTGGGTGGGCAGTTTGCGCCCTTCCAGGGTCAGCACGGCCACCTCGGCCTGATCCCGGTAAGCGAGCTTTTCAAATAGCGGTTCACCCGCATAACGCGCCCGCGCCGGGCCAGAACCCATCGCGAAATACTTGTCGGCCTTGACGGCCCACCCGGCGTACTGGGACGCCATACAGGCCACGACCGGATGGCTGACCGACACGCTGAGGCTGGGCAGCCAGCAGTTGTTTTGAATCGGGCCTTGAGCGCCAACAAAGGTCTCGTGTGCAAAACGCACCTGGCCCAACCCACCCAGGCAGACCTCGGCGAACAGCCGGCCGGCCTCCAGAGAGCCGGACGTGTGTACGCCCGCGTCCAAGACCGTGGCGCCGTTGGCAAGTTGTGAGACCGCCAGGCCTAACGCCTCTGCGTCGGCGGCCATACGTCGCGCGATTTCTAGTGCACGTGCGTTAACGCTGATCATAGATCAAGATTTCTCCTTTCCCAATAGTGTTGAGGTCACCGGTGTAACGGCGGAAAGCGCCGGTCAGATGTTCCGGCTGGACCGGCATGCCCAATTCCCGGAGGCGGCCCAGGTAGAACCGTATGAACATCGGCCGGTAGGTGCAAGCATAGCGGAACACGGGCAGCAAAGGGACGCCTTCTTTTACCCCGGACGTCGGTGTCAAGACGAGTATGGTGCCACGTTTCATACCGGCGCCGGCGCGCCCGCCCAATCTGCCAAAGACAAACAACGAACCGGCGATCATGCGCGCGCCGGCAAACTCGCCGGCATCGCCCCGGATGGCGATGAGGCCCCGACGCATGCGTTCCCCAGCGCGCGCCCCGGCATTGCCCTCGACCAGGATGATGCCGCCGCGCATGCCGCGCTTTTCTCCGGTATAGACCGCGCCCAACATTGGCCCAGCGTTCCCCTGGATGCGCATCAGGCCGCCACGCATTTGCGCGCCAGCCCACGCGTCCACGTTCCCTTGCACGATGATCTCGCCGCCGCGCATCTCGGCGCCCAGGTGCATGCCCACGTCCCCATGGATCGTGATCCGACCCTGGCGCATACCTTGACCGATGCGCTTGACGTGAGAGAGGTCACCCTCGATTGCTTCCAACAAGATTTCTGTCGAGCCGTCCCCCTCTATCGTAAAGAGGTCGCCCAGGGTCACCTGACGCCGGCCGTGAAAGGCGGGCAGCGCGGCCACCTCGGCTTGCTTGAGCCCCGCGAAATGATCGGGGTTAATGTGCTCAGCTTCGATGGGCAAGGTCCCCCCGATCGACGCTTTTAGTCTAAGAATCGTTTCAGGCAGAATCGTTCTGGCTTGTGTCATCATTGCCATAATTCCTCTAGATGTATGTGATATTGACCCAACTTGCCGCCATAGTTACCGGCCGAGATGCGCACGATCTGAGAAGCATAGGTGGTGCCTTGCTGGCAGGCTGCTTCAATGCCCACGCGCATCGCCGTCCGCACGGCTTTTTCATTCAACCCGTTAATCACGATTTCCAATACCGAATTGACCGTTTCCGGCAGCGCGCTGTCGACTTGCGCCTTGAGCGTCGGACAATAGGCGACGTTGGTGGAGGCGCCGAGAAACTTGTATTTGGAGCCCACCTGGCTGCCGCTGCGCACGATGCCGCCCGGGAAGGGCATCACCACTTCTTGCACCTCGCGCATCGCCGCCACCGCCGCGCTGGCCGAGGCCAACGTCGCTTTGGCGCTCTCGCCCAGGATGAGCAAGTTGCCGCCGCCCACGGACCGTTGCATGCCAAAGGTCTCGTCGACCAAGAACTCGCCCTCCATCACCGGGATGCGCCACAAGCGGCGGCCCTCTAATTTCTTGCTGATCTGAAAGCCGTCGCCAAAATAGCGCAGGCTCTTGCCCACACCAAATTCCCGTTCGCCCTCTAATCCCCTGTAGCAAGCGGTGGTCGGGCAAGTCATGATACCCTGGCCGACGCGCAGCAAGAGCTGCTTTTCCATCACCTTGCTCGAGGTCACGAAAAAGAGCACGCTGACGCCCGGACGCCCGTCGGGCGTTTCTTCAGGGGCCAATTCGCGCTCGATCCCTGCCTCGCAACCACAGCCGATCACCGAGGTGGCAAAGCCTGTCATAACCTGGGCTGCGGTGAGCGCCCACTGTGCGTCGACCGCGGTGATGATCAACCGTGTCCCCCACATCTTGAACGCCTCCGCAAAGGTGTTTTCGATCTCTATGCCATTGATGTGCATACTAGCTCCTCCTCTTTGTATCTTTCGTCTGCGTCAGCCCCTTTAGTATCATCAGTATTTTCAGTGCTTCAGCGATCCACTGCTTCCAATTCGGCGCGATAGTCGCGGTCCATATTTCTTTTTCAACGCCTCGGCCCCCGAGACGTATAAATGGTCCAGTACGGTGCCTCGGGCCTGGCGCAGGGCCATGACCTCGACCAAATCCCGATACCGGCCGCCCGCGAGTCCCTCGGCGATCAGCGCGGCGCCTTGGGCCGCTTCCTTGGCATACCGCTCGGGAAAACCCCGCACCCGGCGTACCGGCGCCAGGTCAGAAAGGCGGCGGGTCAGTTCCTGGCGGATGGCCGGGACGTGACACAAACGGCCCGAGATCAAAATCTCGCGCGGCGCCGGGACGACGGTCATTTCGGCCGCCACCTGCTTGGTCAGGCCCTCAAAAAAGGCGTGCCAGGCGATCTGCGCGCGCGCGTCGGTCTGGACCAGCGCTGCCAGATCCGGAGCCGGC
>CAZSJU010000084.1:0-3165 GCA_964607235.1 uncultured Anaerolineae bacterium
TAAAGTGGAGAACAAGTTGAATCGTCTGTTGTCGTACGTGCAGAGTAACCGCAAAGAACTGGAGCGGTTTGCCAAGTTTATGGTCGTCGGCGCCATTGGCGCCGTGGTGGATTTTGGCACTTTTAACGTCTTAATCGAGGTGTTTGCATGGTCTCCGGCGCTCTCGGGGACGATTTCGTTCGTGTTGGCCGTGTTCAGTAACTTTGTCTGGAACCGGTACTGGACCTATCCCGATTCCCGTTCCAAGCCCGTGTTGCGTCAGTTTGTTCAATTCTTTTTTGTCAACGCGTTAGGCATTGCCATTCGTCTGCCGATCATCTCTTTTATGCCTGATCCCTTGGGCCGGCTGGCAGAGCGTTGGCTGGGCCTTGAGGCCGAGTTGGCCCGTTCTTTGGGCAATAATGTTGCGTTAGCGGTCGCCGTGGTGATTGTGATGTTTTGGAACTTTTTTGTGAATCGCTTTTGGACCTATCGTGACGTGGGTAGCTGGGGGGAGGCGCGTCCTGTGATTGGAACAGAGTCGAACGTCGTCCACGAGGGCAATTGATGCGCATCGGTATTGACTATACTCCGGCCTTGCGCCAGACTGGCGGCATCGGTCGCTATGTGCGTGAATTGGTGCGTGCTTTGGCCGCCGTAGATCAAGAGAACCGTTACACGCTTTTCGTGGCCGGCGGGCGGGCCTCCGCGCGCGACGTGTGGGGCGGGCGGCGTGTCTTGTTGGTCAGCGACGGCGGCGATCTCGAGGGGCAGGCCAAGTCGACGCTAGAACAGAACGGCTATCAGGTCGAGACGTGCCGTTTCTTCGATGCATTGGAGGCGTTGGATCAAGTCACGCCTGACTTGGTCGTGACGCCCAAGCCAACGGACGAGTTGCGCCGCGCGTGCGCGGCGCGGGGCGTGCAGTTGCTGCTAACCCTCGCCCGAGGGCGGCGTGTCATCTTTCGTGTCCCTAATTTTCGGATAAAGTCGGCCACCCTTTCCGACGTCTGGCTGGCTCGCTTGTGGCATCGTTTGCACCTGCACTTGCCTGTGGAGCTGTGGGCCGGTTCGCAGGACCTGTTTCACGCCACCGACTTTGTGCTTCCTCCGACCTTTCAACACACCCGCACCTTGCTCACCGTCCACGACCTGTCCTTCATACGGGACCCCAATTCGGCGACGCCGGCGCTGCGTCGCTATCTGGGTGCTGTCGTGCCTCAATCGGTCGTTCAAGCCAATCACGTGCTGGCCGATTCGCGAGCGACCAGGGACGACCTGATTGAATTGTATCGCACCCCCTCTGACAAGGTCACCGTGCTCTATAGCGGCGTCGACGCGCGTTTTTCGCCCCAGGTGGAACGAGGTGAGGAAGAACGAGTGCGACGGCGCTACAAACTCGGCCACCAGCCGTTTATCTTGAGCCTGGGCACGCTGCAGCCGCGCAAGAATTATAGCCGGCTCATCTCTGCTTTTGCGCGGGTGGCGGACGTGTCGCGCTGGGTGGATGGCCGGCCAGTAGCGCACAACCTCGTCATCGTCGGCAAGCAGGGCTGGCTGTTTGACAGCATCAAAGCCGACGTCTCTCGACTGGGCATCCGTACCCGGGTGATCTTTCCTGGCTATGCCGATGACGATGACCTGCCGGCGCTCTATCGTAGCGCTGATTTGTTTGTCTTTCCTTCGCTTTACGAGGGGTTTGGGCTGCCGCCGTTGGAGGCGATGGCCTGCGGCACACCGGTGGTCACATCTGATGTCTCTTCGCTGCCCGAGGTGGTGGGCGACGCCGGGCTGACTGTGGATCCGACGGACGTGTATGCTCTGGCTGACGCGATGGGCCGGGCGCTGCAGGACACTCGGTTGCGCCAGCAGATGGTTGAAAAGGGGCTGGCGCGCGCCGCCGAGTTTACCTGGGTGCGGGCAGCGCATCAATTGCGCCAGGTATATCAGCAGCTCGGGAGCCAATAGTGATGGGTTAATTCGTCCAGGAAGGGCGGCCCGGTTGATGAGTGAGGCTCCTTTACCCGGCAGGGACACGCGCGATGTCAAAGCCAAAATTTATCTACCGCACCGATGGCCAATGGATGGCGATGCTGCATGGGCAAGATCTTTTTGATACGTTGGGCGAGTGGATCGGTTGGCTGGAGGGAAAAAGGGTCTATAAACTAGACGGCGAGTATGTAGGAGATATCAGTCAAGGGGGACGGTTGTTGTGTCCCCGCGTGTTGCCTCGGCTCGCGCGCAAACGTCCACCTGCGCGACGCCCCCATTTGCGCCCCCCGCAGCGTGTGCCTTTACCCCCTCTGTTTGCAGAACTAGGCTATGACGTCGTCGATGTCTTTCAAGAGACGCCCGATATTTTTAGTATGGTGGACGAGTTGCATCCAGATGCCGGTGAAGATGGCAGGTGGGCGTCGGTGCGGGCTCGGGGACACTCACTCCCACAGTTTGAACGGGACATGCTGGAAGAGATGGTGGCGCAGATGCTAGAGGGGTATGGCGTGACGGCTCCTCCGGTGCCCATCGAGGCCATTGTGAGGGGCTTGCCCTTGCAGCGGGCCCAAGATGTCGCGCTGGCATCGGCCCAGGAGCGACTGGGCCTGGCTAAAAGGCTGATTGAAAAGGTAGGGCACTCGTTTTGGGCGCTGGAGCGGGGCTATTGTGGCCCTGAGGGTTTTGAGCCGCCACACATCGAGTATGCGGCGCGGGCGCTATTGTTGCCGCGCCCGTGGATTTTAGAGATGCCCCAACGGCTGCAGCGGGCCTGGGCGCTGTCTCATCGTTATGAGGTGTCTGAGCAAGTGGGGACGTCCCGTTTGCGCGATTTGGAATTATACTAGATATGGGCTTTTGGCAGCGTGAAAATGACGCCGCCCCTGCAAAGATGTCGCGGCGCGAGTGGTGGATAGGGGTATTCGGTCTCTCCCTGGCCCTGATCGGCGTGTGGGGTGTCTGGGTGCCGCACCGGGTGGTGGCGCTGGTCCTGAGCGGTTGGGACCTGGCCGAGTTTGTCAAGTTCTTGCCGGGCGTGGCGGTCGTGCGTGAGTGCTTTTATTTGCCGGTCTGGTGCGCGGCGCTCGTGTTAGGCTTGATGGCGAGCCAGCGAACGGATGGGACGGTGGGCGGACAAGGCGACGCGCGGGTGCGCCGGCGTCGGCAGATCGCGCACAAGGTCTTGGTCCGGTT
>CAZSJU010000084.1:3265-8660 GCA_964607235.1 uncultured Anaerolineae bacterium
CCCATCGCGGCGATTTATGGCGCCTCTCTGGGGTGGGGCTGGGGGATAGGCGCCTTGCTCCTGGGCTGGGGGCTTGTCGGGTGGGTCGGTGTGCGATCCTTCCTACAGCGGGATGGTCAGCCCTTGCGTGGTGCCGGGTGACCCGTCTATGTTTTTTTGCGGATTGTGAGATCTTGCGTGGCGACGCGTATTTTACTCAATGTTATCACCTTATGCCATCATCTTTGCCGTGTGTCTTGCGCTCTGCCGTCCGGTCGCCAGTTGCGGCATAAAAGGCAACGACGCGAGTGGCTGTTTCTAGCACGCTTTCGCGCAGCGCTGGCGGTGCGATGACTTCCACTTGTGTCCCCAACCCCAGCACTTGGCTCCGTGCGGCTTCCAGGCATTCAAAAGTGAGAGTCAAAGTGACCCGGCCGCGGTCGTCGGGTGGCCCTGCGCGGGCGATGAGGGTGTGTATGCCCTCACCGAATATTTGGGGCAAGACGGGCAAAAAATCGGGCGCCACTCGCAGGGTCACGGGATATTGAGGACGGCTGGTCTCAAACGCTTTGCACCACTGATCCCAAAAAGTCGCCAAGTCAAACCCCGCCGGTCGCTCAAAATACTCATCGGTCAGTCTGGCTTTCTGCACGCGCGAGACGCGATAGACCCGCATTTGCCCATCCCTGGACGCGACCAGGTACCAGATGCTGGCTTTGGCCACCAACCCGTAAGGCGCCACGGTTCGCTCCCCTGGGGTCCCATCACCCCGGCGATATTTTATGTGCAGCTTGCGGTCCTGCCACACCGCGGCCTGGATGGTGCGCAGGTGGGGCACCGGTTCCTCGGGTTGGAACCAGCCCGCCGCGTCCAGATGAATGCGTTGCTGTCCATGTTCCGCGTCGCGGCGGTGCGCGCTGGGTAGCGCCGCCGCGAGCTTGAGCAGGGCGGCTTTGAGTTCCTCGCTCACCCCCAGGTCGGCCAGAGGACTGGGCACACTGAGCATGAACAGCGCACATACTTCGTCCTGGGTTAGCCCCGTGAGATTTGTGCGGTAACTGTCGAGCAAGGCACAGCCGCCACCCGGTCCCCGCTCTGCATAGACGGGGACCCCGGCCGCGCTCAGCGCGTCCATATCCCGGTAAATCGTGCGCTCTGAGACTTCCAGCGCCTCGGCCAGTTCCCTGGCCGTCATGCGTCCCTGGGTCTGGAGCAGCATGAGCAATGAGATCAGTCGGTCTGCGCGCATTTCACCTTCCCTCGGTTCCTATTATACCATAAATACCTGACAAGAGATGTCAGGTATAGGGTGGTACAATGGACGTATCATGTGCTCATCGATAGGGGCCAGTGTGTGGATGTGCGTCCCTAGGGTCGAGCGTCCGCTCCGGGGACGTGTCTTGCCCGCGCGTTAGCGCAGGTCGGGAGTTGACACACGATGTCTGAAGGCCATAGTGATCCGCTTGCAAGCGGTGGTGCTAGGTGAGGGAGGTATGGGTGAAGATTTACGTGGTGTGTGATATTGAAGGGGGCGCCGGGGTGATCGATCACCGTCAACAATGTTGGTTCGATGGTCCATATTATGCGCAGGCCCGGCGGCTGGCTACGTTGGAACTGAATGCTCTGATAGAGGGTGCGTTGGAGGGGGGCGCCACCGACATTGTCGCCTGGGATGGGCACGGCCCCTTTCCAGGTGGGTTGGACGTCGAGCTGTTGCATCCCGCGTGCCGGTTGGTGATGGGCGCCGGTGGCGGTGGGCCGGTAGGGCTGGACGCTTCGTATGATGCCCTGTTCCAGTGTGGCTTGCACGCGATGGCCGGGACTGCCGGGGCGGTCATGGCGCATGGCGGTTGGCGCCTCAACGGCCGTCCGCTCGGTGAGATTGGGATGAATGGTCTCACCGCCGGTATGCATGGAGTGCCTTGCGTCTTTATCAGTGGTGACCAGGCCGCCGCGCAGGAGGCGCGGGCGCTTATCCCGGATATCGAGGTCGCTGTCGTCAAAGAGGCGCTCTTTTCGGACGTGGCGGGGTTGTCGCCGGTGCCGACCCTCTCGCTCGCGCCGGAAAAGGCACGCCAGGTGATCCAGGAAGGCGCCCGGCGGACGATGGGCAAAATCGGGTCGATCCCGGTGCTGCGCTTTGAGCCGCCGTATACTTTGGAGTGGCAGTTTTCAGAAGCGCGGGCGGCGGACGAGATGGCAGCCCGTCCCGGTGCCCTGCACATCGACGCGACGACGGTCGCGTTCGAGAGTGACGCGTTTTTCGAGCTGCCGCTATAGCTTGACAAACCGGGGCATTCTTGGATAATTCCGCGCTACGGCTACACTTTATCCGCGATCAGTGAAAGTTATGGGCTATGGAACCTAAACACATCCTCATCCGAGGTGCACGACAGCACAATCTGAAACACATCGACGTGAGCATCCCGCGCAACCAACTGGTGGTTTTAACCGGCGTGAGCGGGAGCGGCAAGTCCTCACTGGCTTTTGATACGCTGTACGCCGAGGGACAGCGCCGTTACGTGGAGAGCCTGTCGGCCTATGCCCGTCAATTCCTGGGGCAGATGGAAAAACCCCAAGTGGACTATATTGGGGGTCTCAGCCCGGCCATCGCCATCGAGCAAAAGGCCGTCAGCAAGAATCCCCGTTCGACCGTGGGGACTGTGACCGAAGTCATGGATTATTTGCGCGTGCTCTATGCCCGCGTCGGCATCCCCCATTGTCCAGAGTGCGGGCGGCCGGTGCAACCGCAGAGCGCTCAGCAGATCGCTGATCAACTCATGGCGTTGCCCTCGGGCACGCGCGTGCAACTGCTGGCCCCCGTCGTGCGACAGCGCAAAGGTGTGCACCGCGAGGTGCTCGCTGCGGCCCGCCGTGATGGGTACGTCCGCGCGCGCGTCGATGGTGTGCCGGTCGATTTGAGCAGCGCCATCAAATTAGCCAAGACCAAAAAACACACCATCGAGTTGATCGTGGACCGGTTGGTCATCGAGACGCCCGCCGCCGGTTCGGAAAACGAATGGATCACGCGCCTGGCAGATTCGGTCGAGACGACATTACGCGCGGGCAAAGGCCTCCTGGTCGCCGATGTGCGCTATCCTGACGAGGCAGGCGCTTTTGGCCAGCGTGAAGAGCTGATGCTGAGTGAGCACAATGCTTGCCCGCACTGTAACCTCAGCTTTCCCGATCTGTCTCCGCAGCTTTTCAGCTTTAACTCTCCCTTGGGAATGTGCCCCGAGTGTAATGGCCTGGGCACCCAAATGAACGTGGACCTGGACCTCATCATTCAAGACCCGACGTTGTCACTGATGGATGGCGCGTTGCGCTGGTTTGGCGCGTTGCGCAAGAAAAAGAATAGCTGGACGCTGCGCCAGGTGCAGTCTATTGCCGAGCACTATGACGTGGACCTGGAAATGCCCTGGCAAGATCTCCCGCAAAAGTTCCGCGACGTGCTGCTGCACGGGTCGGGCGATGAGCGCATCAGTTTTCGTTACGAGGCGGAATGGGACGAGGGCACGTGGTCCGGTGAGGGCGTGCGCACCACCGAGGGCGTCATCGGCCGCATCAACCGTCTCTTCCACAAGACCAATTCGGAGCATACCCGGCGCTGGTACGCCAGCTTTATGAGCCAGCAACCCTGCCCCGCATGCCTGGGGACACGGTTGCGCCCAGAGGCGCGGGCCGTCACTGTCGGCGGCAAAGCCTTGCCCCAGGTGAGCGCGATGGCCATTGATGAGGCGTTCGCCTGGGTGAGCGGTCTGTATGAGGGCCAGAGAGAGACGAGAGACGGCACGCCTGCTGCCTCTGATCGTTTGCCGTTACCCTTTACGCCGGAACAGCTCGAAATTGCCGGCGAGGTGCTCAAAGAAGTCCGCGATCGGTTGCAATTCATGCTGAACGTTGGCCTGCATTACCTGACGCTGGACCGTCCGGCGCCCTCCCTGTCCGGTGGGGAGGGGCAGCGCATCCGTCTGGCCAGCCAAATTGGCTGTGGTCTGGTGGGGGTCTTGTACATCCTGGACGAGCCCTCTATCGGCCTGCACGCGCGCGACAACCGTGCCCTCTTGGACACCTTGCTGCAACTGCGTGATATCGGCAACACTGTGTTGGTCGTCGAACACGACGTCGAGACGATGCACACGGCCGACTGGCTGATTGACCTGGGTCCGGGCGCCGGGGTGCTGGGCGGTGAGGTGGTATCCGCCGGGCCGCCGGAGGTGGTGGCGGCCGATCCCCATTCGCTGACCGGGCTTTACCTATGCGGCGAATTGTCCGTGCTCGCGCCCAACGGCCACCAACGACGCACGCCCAGTAACGGTTGGTTGACGGTTGTCGGCGCGCGGCTGCACAACCTGAAGCAGGTCCACGCGCGCTTTCCTCTGGGGGTGATGACCTGCGTCACGGGTGTCAGTGGCAGTGGCAAGAGCAGCCTGGTCGCCGAGACGTTGCATCCGGCGCTGGCGCGCACCTTGCACAACGCTCAGCAGCGCCCTGGCCCTCACGACCGTCTGGAGGGAGTGGAGCACCTGGACAAGGTCATCAACATCACCCAGGACCCTATCGGCCGCACCCCGCGCTCCAATCCGGCCACTTATGTCAAGTTGTTTGACCGCATCCGCAAGGTCTTTGCCAGCGTGCCCGAGGCCAAGGCCCGTGGGTACAAGCCCGGCCGCTTTAGCTTTAACGTCAAGGGCGGGCGCTGCGAGGCCTGCAAGGGACACGGCCAGAAAAAGATCGAGATGCACTTTCTGGCTGACGTGTGGATCAGATGCCAGGCCTGCAAGGGCGCGCGCTATAATCGGGAGACCCTGGCGATCCGTTACAAGGGCAAGAGCATCGCCGATGTGCTGGATATGGATGTGCAGGAAGCGCTCGAGTTTTTTGCCAACCATCCCAAGATTTCTCGTATCTTGCAGACGCTGCACGATGTCGGGCTGGACTATGTCAAATTGGGGCAGAGCGCTACGACGTTGAGTGGCGGTGAGGCTCAACGGGTCAAGCTGGCCAAGGAACTGAGCCGGGTTTCCACCGGTCGCACCTTGTACATCCTCGACGAGCCGACCACCGGCTTGCATTTTGCCGACATCCAGCGCTTGCTGGACGTCCTCCACCGGCTCGTGGACGCCGGCAACACTGTCGTCGTCATCGAGCACAACCTGGACGTCGTCAAGACCGCCGACTGGATCATCGACCTGGGGCCAGAAGGGGGAGACGCGGGAGGCCACATCGTGGCGCAGGGGTCGCCGGAGGCAGTGATGGCCGTGGAGGAGAGTTGTACGGGCCAGTTTCTGCGCCGGGTATTGGCCGAGCCGGTGTGCTTCCCAGCCATGGCTGGCGTCGGCTAGCCGAACTTTTGCTCAATCGCGCGCGGCAGGGCCAGGTTATCTTGGTTCTGCCGTGTTCGCATTTCGACAGC
>CAZSJU010000084.1:8760-11987 GCA_964607235.1 uncultured Anaerolineae bacterium
TACCGTATCTTGTATCTGTCGCGCATATCCCCCGGCCATCGTGACCGCCACGGGCAGGCCGGCCGCCTGGCAGTGACGCAGCACCAGGCGGTCGCGTGCGGCCAATCCCGCTTTGCTCAATGCCAGCTTTCCCAGCCGGTCGCCAGCAAAAGGGTCGGCGCCGGCCAGGTATATGAGCAGGTCTGCCGGCCCTGACGCCAACGTTTGGCATAGGCCTCGTTCAAGCGCTTCCAGGTAAACGGCATCGCCGGCGCCATCCGCTAACTCGATGTCGAGGTCACTGGGTTGCTTGCGATAGGGAAAGTTTTTGGCGCTGTGGATCGAAAAGGTAAACACGGATGGGTCGCCTGCAAAGATGGCCGCTGTGCCGTTGCCCTGGTGCACGTCGCAGTCGACGATCACGACCCGTCGGGCGCTGCCTTGGGCCTGCATGGCGCGGGCGGCGACGGCGCTGTCGTTGAACACGCAATACCCTTCCCCGTGGTCCGCAAAGGCGTGGTGTGTGCCGCCGGCCAGGTTGACGGACAGCCCTTCCACTAGCGCGACTCGGCAAGCTTGGATCGTGCCACCGCACGAGCGTCGCGCCCGTTCCGCTAGCTCTGGTGACCAGGGAAAGCCCATGCGGCGAACCTCTTGGGCCGTCAGCGTGCCCGTTTGCACACGCCGCACGTATTCGGGCTGGTGCACGCGCACGAGTTGCTCGTCAGTCGCCGCCGGGGGAACGCACAGCTCTGAGGGGGAAACCAACTGTGCCTGGACCACGCGCTGGCGCAGCAGCGCGTACTTGGCGATGGGGAAGCGGTGATCAGGGGGGAGGGGCAGTGTAAAGTGATCGGTGTAAAAGATCAAGTCCGTTGCTCCTCGCTCAGGTGATCGACGCGGTTGTGATAGCGCAGCCGCCACACCTCGCGCCTGGGGTGCGCCACGTATTGCAGGCGCGTGACGCCCGTGTTGTGACTCCACACCTCACACCGGCGCCAGGGTCCGACGTTAAAGATGTGGTCAAAGGTGACGTCGATGACGCCACCATGACACACCGCCAGGATGTTTGGCGCGCGTTTTTCTTCTTCAGGGTCATCGGGGCCATAATGGTGCGTGATGATCTCTTCAATGAACATGCCGACCCGGATGCGAAAGTGCATCAGCGTCTCGCTGCCCTCACTTGGGATCACGAGCGGCGAGAAGGGCCGTTCGCTGCCCCAATAATCGACGTACTCTGACGGTAATGCGTCGTTGGGCCATGGTGTGTGGTCGAAGCGATTGTTGCCGATTTCGCGCAGGCGGTCGTCGGGCCGGACCTGGCATCTGTAAGCCTGGGCTAGATGCTCCGCCGTTTCAAGCGCGCGCCGCATGGTGCTGGAATAGAGCGCGTCTATCTCGGGTAGCTGGGTGGGTAGCCAACGGGCTAGCGCTGCCGCTTGTTCACGACCGCGCTCGGTTAGTCCCTCGTCTGTGTTGCCGTTTTCCCATTCCTTCAGGTTGACGTGGCTTTGGCCGTGCCGGATCAAGTATAAATTCATGCGCTTCCTTTCTCAATATCTTCCATATGCTGTATGGCACTATGACGGGGTCAGAACCTTACGTGTCCCAAGTATAAACGGGCTGATCAAAAAGTCAAAGAACGCGACTTGACAATGGCGGCATATGGTCTATAATGATGGCTGTTCTGTATACGTATCCTAGTGATCGTTGTTTTTTGCACGCACCATTCAGATTTTAAGCAGGAGGCGAGAAATATGGCTGAAGGACAAGCGGCCCAAGGGGTCAAGGTGTACGCCGATTTCGTTTGCCGTCCTATGTCTGGGTGGGGCGCGTAGCGCGGATTTCCGTTAAACTCCCCCATAGATAATACTCCCGCCATGGGCTGGCGACGTGATCGTGTAGCTCATGGTTTTTTGTTGTCGGGTGACCGTTTGATCTCCTGACACCATCTGCCGCGAGGCCATGAGAAAAACCATGCGCCTCGCGCTTTTTTTCCGGTTCATATCACCGTTTGTAGGGTGTGTTTGCCTTGCAAACGTTTGGTCCCTTTTGCACATTGGAGGAACACTGCTGTGTCTAGTCGTAAATCACGCAAGTACGATAATCGTCAGCATCAACACGTCAAGCGCAATCGCAAGCCCAAGCGTGTGCGCCGTAAAGATTGGATACCTGATAGTCTGGATGACCTGGACGCGTTGTATGATCTCCCGCAACGCGAGCGTATCATGCCGCGCGGCGCGGCCTCGGCTACGCCGCGCGGAGCTCCGGATCGCGTCCAAGACGCTGTCGCAGAGACGAGCGATGCTGCGGACGGCCAACAGGGCATCGTCGTCGAGGTCAGCAGCGGCCTGTGCCGCGTAGAATTGGGGAAGCATAGTTTGATTTGTAGCGTGCGAGGGACGCTGAGCGCGGAAGAGTCGGGTTTTACCAATATCCTCGCCGTCGGGGACGAGGTGATCGTCTCAGAAGATGGGGCCGAGCGGGGTGTGGTCGAGGCGGTGCTGCCGCGTCGCACGCTGCTGACCCGGCCCGACTTTTCTCACGACGGGTATCGTCTTCACGGGCGACGCTTGCAACAGGTTATCGTGGCCAACGCCGACCAGTTGCTCATTGTCGCCTCCTGGCAGGACCCTGCCTTGTGGCCCGAGTTGATCGACCGTTATCTGATCACCGCTGAACGAAACGGCCTGGCGCCGATCATCTGTGTCAACAAGGTCGACCTGGCCGAGGACGCCAAGGTCTGCCAGGACAAGGTCGAGCCCTATGTCAATCTGGGGTATCGGGTGCTGTTGACCAGCGCGCTGGATGGCCGAGGGTTGAAAAAGTTGCGCCAGGTTCTGCGCGGGCACCTGACGGCGCTGGCCGGATTATCCGGGGTGGGCAAGTCGTCCCTGTTGTTAGCGCTTCAACCGGACCTGGCGCTGCGCGTCGGCGAGGTGAGCGATTACAGCCACGCCGGCCGGCACACCACTACGCAGGTCAACTTGATAGAATTAGAGGGAACTGCTCGGGTCGTGGACACGCCGGGCATTCGCGAATTTGGGCTGCACGGCTTGCGGCGGGCAGAACTCGTGCACTTTTATCCAGAGATCCTCGCCGTGGCGGGCCAGTGCGCATTCCGTGACTGCTCGCATCTCCACGAACCGGGGTGCGCGGTCCAGGCCGCCCTGGAGACCGGGCAGGTCTCTACGATGCGTTACAAGAGCTACCGTAAAATCTACGAGCAACTGTTGGACTGAACGCGC
>CAZSJU010000085.1:0-5936 GCA_964607235.1 uncultured Anaerolineae bacterium
GGCTTGACCTATTTTTGCACCAACCGCAGTCCCTCACGGATCATCTGGTTGGTAAAACCCCACTCGTTATCGTACCAGCTCATCACCTTGACCAAATCGCCATCGACCACCTGCGTCATGCCCAGGTCGACCACTGAAGCGCGAGGGTCCATGATAATATCGGACGAGACGATGGGATCTTTCGAGACGCCCAGGATGCCTTTATACTTTTCGCTTTGGGCCTCGGCGCGAAAGATTTGATTGACTTCTTGGACGCTCGTCTCCCGTTTGGTCAAAAAGATAATGTCCGCGATCGAGCCGACGACCACCGGGCCGCGCACCGCTACACCGTCAAATACGCCTTGATATTGGGGCAGGACCTTGGTCGTCGCGATAGCGGCGCCCGTAGAGGTGGGCACAAAGTTGGCCGCGCCCGCCCGCCCACGCCTGATCTTTTTGCTGGGCGCGTCCACGATGGCCTGGGACGAAGTGTAGGCATGGATGGTCGTCATGATCGCTTTTTTCACGCCGATCCGGCGCCCCATCACTTCTACAACCGGCGTGATACAGTTGGTGGTACAACTGGCGCAGGAGACGATCCGCGTCCCTTCTTGCGGCGTGACGACGCCGTGGACGACGGTGGGCACGTCCTCGCTCTTGGCTGGGGCCGAGAGCACCACAAACTTGGCGCCGGCATCCAGGTGCTTTTTCAAGTCTTTGCTTTGCCGAAAGACGCCACTGCATTCAAAGACGATGTCGATGCCCAGTTCGCCCCACGGCAATTGGGCCGGGTCCCGTTCGTTAAAGACCTGGTAACGGGTTCCCGCTACCACCAGGTCGTTGTCCTCGACCGCCACCGACTTGTCATAGCGTCCATAAGCGGTGTCGTACTTGAGCAGATAAGCCAGGTTGTCTGTCGGCACAATGTCGTTCACGGCCACCAGTTCTAGCTCGGGCGTGTCGAGCAAGATTTTAAAGGCGGCCCTTCCGATACGTCCAAATCCATTGATTGCTGCTTTAGCCATATTTGATCTCCTTTCGGTGCATAAAGGTGACCGGCACTGACGCCGTACGCTATGATCATCACAAGTGCCGGTCACCTGAGTAGGTACAAAGCGACGTCAATTTCAATTTTCAAAAGTTCTGGTGCGCCCGCTTGCCTCGCCTGGCGGGTGACTATTCCTCCATCGCTTCCGGTTCGTCATCCTCTGGTGCAGAGACCTTTTTGCGCAATCCTGCCAGGACGAGTACGATGCTCAAGGTGGCCAGCGCCCAGGTAAGCCAGTAATCTAGCAACCCCGGGAACTCGCCCGGCTGCGCGGTTGTCTCACGGCGCGCGTTGACCGTGTCCACAAAGGCCTGGGCGGCGTCGGGATTGTCTACCGGGTCGACCATAAAGACCACCGGCGCCAGGCGCAGACCGGCCGCCCGGGTCCAGCCTATGACCCGCAGACGGGTGCCGCTCAGGTCCGCGTTGACGTCGGCGATGTGCAAGGGGCGCATGAGCCATTGCACCAACCCGGCGACGGCCGGTTGTGCGAGCGCCTGTACGTCAATCTGTGTCTCTTTGTCATGACGCAGACCCTGCAATGCCTTGCCAACCTGCTCTAGCGGTGCGCCCAACTCGACCTCCATGCGATGATCGTACAGGGTAAAGGTCATAACTTGCTCGGGGTCGGTGGCATTACGTGCGATATAGGTGTATGTGTTTTCCATCTCGTTCATTTTTCCTCCAAGTTCATCATGTAAATTTGTGGCTCTGTTGTCAGAATTGTCAGTTTTCAATAGTTGCGCGGGGGGCGTCGTAAGCGCTTTTTCTCGCTGCGGTGGCGTTTGTTCCGCAGCCGACGTTCCCTAGAAGCCCGCGAGGGTTTGGATTTGCGGCGTTTTTTGGGTTTTTGAGCCGCTTGGCGGATGAGCTTGCGCAGCCGGTTGCGCGCCTCCTCGCGATTGCGGTCTTGAGAGCGGGATTGCCGGGCTTCGATGATCAATACCCCCTCTTCGGTCATTTGATTGCCGGCCATGCGTTGCAGACGATGGCGCACGACCTTGGGCAGAGAAGAGTGCGCGACGTCGAAACAGAGTTGCACGGCTGTGGCAGCTTTGTTGACGTGCTGTCCTCCCGGCCCGGAGGCGCGGATAAAGCGCTCTTTTATTTCGTTTTCGTGGATGGCAAGGTCTTTTGTTACCTTTAGCATGCTAAATCTTTATCTCCCTTGGCGCTCATCTTTTGATCTGCCCGGGCGTCACGCGTCGTGTCACGTTGGGCGGGATGGCAAACCCGACCCCGGCGTTGGCTTGCTCACGTGACGTAAATATGCTCTGTCCGGCGACCGATGCGCTTGAAATCGTCGTACAGATAGGCATATATCGTGTATGCCCCACGCTTTTCGACCGTGATCTCGGCCCCGTAACGCGCTGTCTCTCCAGGTGCCAGCGCTTTGGTCTCAATCGCTGCCAGTTCTTCCAAGGTCTCGCCCGGCGTGTCGGCCCAGAATTCGAGTTGCAGTCCTTCGCTTTGTTCCAGGCCGCGAACGACCGCTTCGCACGTGATTTTAGAGTTCTGGGCTGGGTAGGGCTCGGTCATTGCGAACAGGCTGGCCAGCTCGGCGACCTCTTTGCCTACCGTAATCAGGGTGTTGGGGGATTCCCAATGAAAGGGCGCATTGTCTCGCCAGCCATCGATGGTGACGTACAGACCGCTGCTCGTGTTTGCCAGTACCTGGAATGCGAGCATTCGTTCTTCTTGAGGACCCAAGTTGGCCGTATAATTTCCGCTGCCATGGACGCTGATGCTATAGGCGTCCAGCGAATTCAGCCGTACGTCCAGACTGCTCAGGTCGTCCGTGCTGGTGTTTTTGATGCGCAGCGTCAGCCATCGCCGGCCTTCCGTCATGTGCATCGGTTTCAATTCATATTCGATAGGGTACTTGATTGGCATAGGATATATTCCTCCTCTTGGCTTGTTTGTATCGTTTTCATAGAGAGATACTGAGATATTCTGTCTGATGGCCGATCCTTTTTGTGCCGTCGTACAAATAAGCGTGCAGGATGTAAATACCTTCATGCTCCGGTGTGAACTGAGTAGTACGACGGACCGTTTCGTCCGCCGCGACTTGGCCGAGTCCTTGTTTGTCCAAGGACTCAAAAGTCCTTACGGGGGTCTCGACCCAGAATTCGATCACGAGCCGCTGGCTTGTGGTCAGCCCCCGAATAGTGGCCTCGCACTCGATCGGGTTGCCCAACAAGACGTGTGGCTGGGTTAGGGCGAAAAAGCTTAGCAACTCGGCCGCTTGCTGGCCGACGGTCACTTGGATAGCGGGAGATTCCCAGTGGAAAGGCTCGCCATCCTGGCGTCCGTCGATGGACGCGTATAGGTTGCCTGTCATCTCTGCTGTGACCTGGTAATGTCGTACTGTTTCTTCACCGGGATCCAGATTTTCTATATAGCTGCCCGCGCCATAAACGTCGAGGCTGTAGGCATCTAGTGAATTTAGCCGCACGTCCAGTTGCGCCAGCGTCTCGTTCCCGATGTTCTTTAGGCGTAACGACAACCAGCGTTGACCTGCTGCAATCCGTTGGGGGGCTAGGGCGTACTGAAAAGGTTTTCTCATGGGCATTACTTTTGTATACTCCTTATATGGCTAATGCTATAACATTAGTATTGTTACCGTTGCGAGACAATGAGTTCTGGCTCTTCATTCAGGACCAACTCGTCCATGTCCCAGGGGCCCAAGGCTTCGGTCTCTTGGTCTGGCTGGATCTCTAACGCGTTTGTCACATTGATGACGCCCGGTTGTTTCGCTGCGATCTCTTCCGCGGCCTTGCGGACGCGCGAGTTGTCCACTTGACCTTTCAGGGTGACGACGCCGTTCTCGTTGATCACTTTAATAACCGCCATGCGGGTCCGTGGGTCGTCAAACAACGCATTGTTTATCTTTGTTGTGATGGCTATGTCGGTGTCTAGCTTGTTTTCGACGTCGATGACGCCTTGCACCGAGCGCGCTGCTGCTTCGGCCTGGCGCTTGGCGGTCACGTCGTCTACCAAGCCGGTCAGGCGCACGACGCCTCGTTCTACCGTCGCTTTGACGTCTTTCAGGTCGAGTGCTGCGGCCTGCAGTGCGTGCTGCAACTCGGCCATGATGTTTTCGTCCTCGCGCGGCGCATAGCGCGGTAACGTCTTTATATCATTTTCGCTGGCACTCACATAGATACCCTCTTCACTGATGTGATTTATCATCGATATGGGCATCACCGGATAGGAGGGTATGAGGCCTCGGCGTAGCACCAAGTGCGTGATTTCCCCATTTTCCCGGTTGATCAATACGTGGTCCACCTTGCCCAGCGTTTTCTCTACGTTACGCACCGGTGTCCCTTTTTTGATGATTTCTTTGAGAGGTGAAATACCTTTGTGAAAGTGGCAGCGGGCGCGGGGCACCGTCGGCTCGTTGTATAGCAATCCATAGCGACCGCTCCAGTGCATGACATGGTCAGCGCTATAGCGTTCGTCTTGCCAGGCCGCGGCTGGCTTGACGAACTTGACCCTTTCATACGCGGGATACTCGTCCAGCGCAGACAGATCTGTGGAAAGATATACCTCGTCTTCTGTCGTGCGTTGCACGGCCGAAATGGGCAGCACCCGGTTAGTCTTTTTCAGGAACCCGCGTTCTATGACCAAATCGGTCACGCGTTGTGTGTGGGGGTCCAATACCACTTTGTGTAATTTCCCACACGTTTCTCCTCGGCAGCGTACATCCGCGCCGATGTTGAGATCAAGCTTGGTCATTTTTAACTCCTTTTTTACTCTACTCTTCCGCTCCAGTTACATAAATATATTCTGTCTTGCGTCCAATCCGTACCACGCCGTCGTAGAGGTAGGCGTATATTGTGTAGGCCCCTTCTTCCTGGGGGGTGAACGCGGTCGCGTAACGTGCTGTTTCGTCTGCGGACAATGTTTTGACCTGTATGGTGGCCAACTCTTCCAACGTGTCGCTGGGCGTGTCGGCCCAAAATTCGAGTCGTAGCCCTTTGCTGTGGGTCACGCCGCGCAGTGTCGCTTCGCACTTTATTTCTTTTCCCAGTGGTGGATAAGGTTCGGTTATTGCAAACAAGTTGAGCAGTTCTGCGACTTGTTTGCCCACCATGACCAACATGTCCGGCGTTTCCCAATAAAAGGGGGCCATGCCCCGCCATCCTTCCACCGTTGCATATACACCGGTCGTTGTGGTCGCAGAGACCCGGAAAGCGATGACCTGATCTTTTTTGGGAGGGAGCGAGGTGACATAGCTGCCTGTCCCATAGACGCTAATGCCATACGCGTCTAGTGAGTGCAGGCGCACGTCCAGCCCGGTCAGCTCTTCGCTTCCTATGTTCTCCAGTCGTAGTGTCAACCAGCGCGTACCCGATTTAACGTGTCGGGGACTCAGTTCGTATGTGAGAGGGTACTTTGTCGCCATAGGTGATCCTTTCCTCTGGCCTCATGTGAGGCCAAAGTCTGAGTGGAGTTGTAGCCACTTGACGATGTCCTTGCGCCGTAGCAGGCCGGCCAACCTTTCATCCTGTAGGACAGGTAGCTGGCGCACGTCACGCTGCATCAACTTTTCCATTGCTTCGGCGGCGTCTTGGTCGGCTTGAACCATCGTCAATTTTTCGACCGGCGTCATAATGTCGCGCACGCGGAGGGTAGGCCATTCGTCTCGCGTCACCTCACGTACGTCTTGGAGCGTGACGAGCCCGACGATTTGTTCCCCTTCCAAGACCGGGAAGGACTGGTCGTCTGTGCCCATAATGTGATCTTGTACCAGGCTGTCGACTGTGCAGTCAGGCCGAACCGTTGGTGGATTGGTGCGCATCATGCGCCTCACGGGTACGCCCTCCAGGACGTCTTGGATCACCACGCGTTGATAGCTTTGCGAAGCGGCGTTGTTTAGGAACCACCCGATAAAGGCCAACCACAA
>CAZSJU010000085.1:6036-11893 GCA_964607235.1 uncultured Anaerolineae bacterium
CGCTGTGCTCCATCGCAGGGTCGTGCCCCAATCCGGGTGATAATCGCCGAACGCGGTGCTCAGGTTCCACGTGATCAGCAAAAAGATCAATAGCCAGCTCCAGTCGATCCGGATGTTGATGCCAAAAACGCGCCCAATACGAAAACCTCTCTGCATAGTCCTTGCTCCTCTATTCCTCTCTTTTTGTTACTCCCGACAACGACGTTCATGTTTGACGTTCATGTTAAAAGATGCCCGTCCCGCCGCTTGGGATGTTTATGCTCACTATTTTAGTGTAACGCAAAAATCGACTCACTCACGACGGGTTGGGTTGGCGTTGGTGTTGGGTTGGGTTGCACAACGTTGGAATTGCGTTGGGCGTGACGGCCTAGCCCGCTCCCATGCCCACGCCATCCACAAGTGTATGACATTCAGGACAGCGTCCCTCGATGTCCACGTCGTGGGTCTGGATGCCATAGGCCGAGCGCCGGACCAACAGCCGCCCGCACTCGTGACAGTGGGTGCTCATCTCGCCCGAGGTGTTGCCCATATAGATGTAGCGCAGTCCTTCCTCGCGGCCGATTTCCTCGGCGCGCCGTAACGTCTCTAGTGGAGTGGGGAGGGTGTCCCTCATCTGGTAGGCTGGGAAGAAGCGGCTGAGGTGCCATGGGGTTTCAGGGCCCAATTCTTGGGCCACAAAGCGCGCCGCGTCCCGCAACTCGGCCGGGTCGTCGTTAACCTCGGGAATGACCAAGGTCGTCACCTCTAGCCATATGCCCAACGCTTTCATCTTTTTCATGCTGTCCAGCACAGGCTGCAGGCTGGCGCCGACGTACGTGCGATAGGTCTCTTGGCGGAATGCTTTTAAATCGACGTTGGCTGCGTCGAGGTAGGGATGAAAAGTTTCCAGCATGTCTATCGTCATATACCCGTTGGTCACAAAGATGTTCGCCAGGTCGGCCTCGTGCGCCAGTTGTGCCGTGTCGTAAGCGTATTCGAAGAAAATGCTCGGTTCAGTATAGGTATAGGCGATGCTGCGACAATCTGACCGTCGCGCCGCCTTGACCACGTCTTGGGGAGGGACCTGTTCTCCCGCCTCAAAATCCCACTTTTCCGCCTCTTGAGAAATATCCGCGTTCTGGCACCATTTGCATCTGAAATTACATCCTGGCGTGGCGATAGAATAGGCTGTAGAGCCTGGATGGAAATGAAAGAGGGGCTTTTTCTCCACAGGGTCTATGTGCTGGGCGATGACCCGTCCATAGACCAGCGTGTACAGGCGCCCGTCGCGGTTCTCCCGCACCTGACAGATGCCCCGTTTGCCTTGGGCAATGGTGCAGCGATGCGCGCACAGGTTGCACCGCACGCGTCCCTCGGAGCCGCTTTCGTATAGCATAGCTTGTTTCATGAAAAATCCTCCCAAAGTTCTGCGTGTCCTTATGTTTTAGTGCTATCGTCGTTGCTGCCCCGGTCAGTTTCAATGCTCCTGGGCTTGTTCTGCCGGCTGTTCTTTGATTAGCTCTAATACTTTATCACCGGGGATCTCTTCGTGTTCCAGCAGGGCGTCCGCCACGCGGTCCAGTGCCTTTTTGTGTGTCTGCAGCGTGTCGGCGGCGCGGCTATAGGCTTGTTGGAGGATGGCTTGGATTTCCTCGTCGATCTCGCGTGCGGTGCTCTCGCTATACTCGCGTCGTTGTGCGATCTCTTCACCCAAAAAGACCTGTTGCCTTGACCCACCAAAAGCCATATGTGCAAAACGTTCGCTCATCCCCCAATTCAGCACCATCTTGCGCGCCAGTTGGGTGGCTTGCTTGAGGTCGTTCTCGGCGCCACTGGTGGCCGTGTCCAAGACCAACGTCTCGGCCGCTCGTCCGCCTAACATGACGGCCAGACGATCCACCATGTACTCGCGGGGATAGATATATTTATCTTGTTCTGGCAATTGCTGCGTGACGCCCATCGCCCGGCCCCGGGGCACGATGGTGACCTTGTGAATGGGGTCGGCATGCGGGAGCACGGCGGCGACGACCGAGTGTCCGGCCTCGTGGTAAGCCAGGATGCGGCACTCTTGTTCTGTCAGCGCCAGGTTTTGCCGCTCCAGTCCCATCAGTACCTTGTCGCGGGCCTCTTCGATGTCTTGTCGTTCAATGACGTCTGTGTCCCGGCGCGCAGCCAGCAATGCGGCTTCATTGAGCAGGTTCTCCAGGTCTGCGCCGCTAAAGCCCGGCGTCCCCCGCGCGATGCGTTCCAGGTCAATTTGATCGGCCAACGGTTTGTTGCGCGCGTGAATTTTCAAAATTTCTAACCGGTCTTTCATCGTTGGCAGGTCTATCGTGATGCGCCGGTCAAAGCGTCCCGGCCGCAATAGCGCCGGGTCGAGGATGTCCGGGCGGTTGGTGGCGGCCATCACAATGACGCCTTGCTTGGCTTCAAAGCCATCCAACTCGGACAACAATTGGTTGAGCGTTTGCTCCCGCTCGTCGTGTCCGCCGCCCAGACCCGCGCCCCGGCGTCGACCGATCGAGTCCAACTCGTCGATAAAAATGATGCTTGGGGACGCCTTTTTGGCGGCGTCAAACAGGTCGCGCACGCGCGACGCGCCCACGCCGACAAACATCTCCATAAAGTCCGAGCCCGTGATGCTGAAAAAGGGGACGTCGGCCTCCCCGGCCACGGCGCGCGCCATCAGCGTTTTGCCGGTGCCCGGCGGCCCTACCAGGAGCACCCCTTTGGGCATTTCACCGCCCAGCCGCTGAAAACGCGCTGGGCTTTTGAGGAACTCGATGATCTCCTGCAGCTCGGCCTTGGCGCCCTGCGCGCCGGCTACGTCCTCAAAGGTGGTGTGTTCCTTGGACCGGTCGTACAACTGGGCGCGGTTCTTGCCGATAGAGAGGATGTTGCTGCCCCGCGACTGCATCTGCCGGAAAAACAGCAAGGCCAATCCGCCTAGAAAGAGCAACGGCAAAAAGTTTAACAGGATCGACCACCATGAAAAATCGCTGTCCGGTTTTGTATCCACCTCGACGGCTTGACGCTCGAGCAATGAGAGGAGCGCCTCGTCGCCAAAAGAGGGCAGGTAGGTGATGAATGCAGTGTATGCTTGTTGCTCCTCCTGCGGGGTTTTGTACGTGGCTTTGACCTTTAGTTGGCCGCGGATTTCTTCTCCTGCCACAGTGATCCGCTCTACGTTGCCGGCTTGCAACTGTTCCCGAAACGCGCTGTAGCTGATTGCGGCGCGGTCCGGGTTACTGGACACATTCCACAACCACGAGCCGATGATCGCGGCCAAAACGAGCCAGACCAAGAGGCTCTGCGTGCCGCAACCAAACCGTCTGGATTGATTCAGGCGTTCTTTTAGTTTTTTTTCTTGTTCGCTGTCCACGTTCCCCATTCCTCCTCACGTTTTCCTCTGCTCTGTTTTTGCATCATTCATACTCATGTTAGCACATGAGCACAGTCCCAACCGCTGGATTGGGTTGGGACTGTTGTTGTATTGGGTTAAAAAGGTTGGAATTGCGTTGGGACGTAGGGCTTTACGTGTGCGTGGCCTCGTCGGCCCAGCGGTATCCCACGCCACGCACGTTGAGGACGTGACGTGGGTTGGAAGGGTCAGGTTCTACTTTGCGTCGTAGGCGATGGATGTACCATTTGATAATCTGCCGGGCTTCGTGCATGCTGTCAGGCTTATAATCTCGTACCACCTGCACCAGTTGCGGAGGCGCAATTACCTGGGGGGCGTTTTCCATCAGATGGACCAAGAGTTTGAACTCTTGGGGCGTCAGGTCCAACAGTTCGTCGTTGACGGTCGCCTGGTGTTTCTGCATATCGACGCAAAAGGGGCCATGTTGCAGCGTGTGCGTGTCTTTTTTTTCTTGGGCATCGGCCATCTTTTTTCGCCGCTCCAGGGCCTCTTGGACGGCACGGCGTACCTCTTGCGGCTCGGCCGGCTTGAGCAGGTATCCATCCACCCCTTCACGGATGGCTGCCATAGCCGACTCGAGAGACCCGTGGGCGGTCAAGATGACCACTGCCATCTTGGGCCAGCGCCAACGGGCTGCTTCTAACACGCGCAGGCCGTCAATGCGACCGCCCAGGTTGAGGTCCACGATCGCCACGTCAAAGGGCGTGTTGCGCAAGCACTCTAGTGCCTCTTTGCCGTCAGCGGCGAGTTCTACTGCATAGCCGCTGCGTCGTAGCGTCTGTTCCAAGAAAAAGCGGATGCCCTCTTGGTCATCCACCACCAGTGCTTTTATTGGTTTGCTCATCGAGCTTTCTCCGCCAGCAAAAAGTCTTATACGGGGGCAAGTATATCTGAAAAATCCAGATATGCAAACCTGGACGGGCACTCCAACCCAATCGACATTGTGCTCAAGTAAGAGGCGGTGCGGCAGAATCGGGTCATCTACCAGACCGAGGATTTCGACCGAGGTGGGACCTACTCTTTGATCGTCCGCCATTACTTGGACTTTTTGCCCTATCTTGAGGTACAGCGGCGAGCGTACCTGTGGCCTAATCCACCAGCCCGTGGCGCAATGCCAGCAAGGCGGCCTGGGTGCGGTCGGCCAGATCAAGCTTGGTGAGGATGGCGCTGACATAGTTGCGCACGGTGCCCTGAGAGAGGTAGAGCTGTTCGGCGATATCGGCGTTGCTCATGCCGCGCGCCAGCAGGCGCAGCACGTCCAGCTCGCGGTCGCTGAGTGCGTTGACGAGGGTCGTGTCCTGCGGCGGCGTGGGGTGCCGTGCGATGCGGGTAAATAGCTTGCCGGCCACAGCGGGGTCGACGTGGGTATCACCGGCGGCGGTGCCTTTTACGGCGTCGATCAGCTCACCTCGCGGGGTGCCCTTGAGCAGATAGCCGGCCGCTCCGCTGCGGATGGCGTCAAACACCCACTCGTCGGCCCCATAGGTGGTCAGCACCAGCACCTTGATCTCGGGGTACTGGTCCCGGATCTTTTGGGTGGCTTGCACGCCGTTCATGAGCGGCATTTTCAAGTCCATTAATACCACGTCGGGCCGGGTTTCGGGGATCAGTTCCAGTGCCTGAGCGCCGTCGTGGGCCGTCCCGACGACCTCGAGGTCGGGGTCCGCATCCAGGATGGCTTCCAATCCTTCGCACACGATCCACTGATCGTCACAGATCAAGACGCGGATCATGGCCCTGCTCCCGAGTGCAGTCGTACGGTTGTGCCCCGCCCGGCATGATCCTCGATCTCCAACGAGCCGCCGATCAATGCAGCCCGTTCCCGCATCCCCACCAGCCCAAACTGACGCGCGGCGGCCTGGGGCGCGACCGCGAATCCCTGTCCATCATCCTCGATCGTCAAGGTTAACGCCTCCTCGTTTTGTTCGAGACGGACCGCCACCCGCCGGGCCTGGGCGTGTTGGATCACATTGTCCAGCGCTTCCTGGGCCACTCGATAATAACATTGTTCCACTTCGGGCGAGAGGCCGCTGATCTGCACCGGCAAGTCCAAATCCAGCGCCAGCCCGGCGCGCGCGGTGATGTTTTCGGCCAGATGGCTTAGCGCCAGAACCAGGCCCAGGTCTTCCAGCGGGGCAGCGCGCAGGTCTTGTAACGCACGCCGCGTCTCGTCCAGGCCGCTGCGCGTGGTGTCCAGCGCCCGTTCCAGCATCGCGTTTGCTTTGGGCGGCAGAGGGTCCAGGACGGTGGCGATGGCGTCCAGTTGCACCGCCAGCCCGCTTAGGGTGTGGGCCAGGGTGTCGTGCAGCTCCCGCGCCAGGCGATTGCGCTCGCGGCTGACGGCCAATTGCTCCATGGTGGTGGCATAGCGCACCAGTTTTGCGTTGGCCTCGGCCAACTGTTGTCGCTGGCGGCGCTGGGCGTTCATCAGCGTGGTGACGATATAGCCGATCAAGA
>CAZSJU010000086.1:0-11833 GCA_964607235.1 uncultured Anaerolineae bacterium
TGGTAAAGTGATATAATCAAGTTTTGCCCCGATGGGTCATCGTTAACATAGGGACAAACATGGAAAAACTTGAAATCTCTACCCGGGAAAAACAGGATTTTTACGACATCACGTCGCAAATACAAGCGCTGGTCCGTGAGCGCGGCGTCAGCCAAGGCGTATGCTATGTCTTTTGTCCACACACCACCGCCGGACTCACACTGAACGAGAATTGGGACCCCGATGTGCGCCATGACCTGGGCGTGGCGTTGGACGCAATCTCACCCAGCCGCGCCGCCTATCGCCACGGCGAAGGCAACTCACCGGCTCACGTCAAAAGCTCTTTGATGGGCGCCGGCCAGTTCGTGCTGATAGAAAAGGGCAAGCTAGCCCTGGGGCGTTGGCAAGGCATTTACCTGGCCGAGTTTGACGGCCCCCGTCTCCGGCAAGTATGGGTCCAAATCCTGCAAGGGTAATCACTAGAGTGGGGGAAAACATCTCATGCCACTAATCGATCCACAACTTTTGCACCGCATCCTGCCCGACGTGCAAAAACCAGGGCGTTACACGGGCGGTGAGTGGAATAGTGTTGTTAAGGATTGGAAGGGGACCCACGTAAGGGTCGCCCTGGCCTTTCCAGACATCTATGACCTGGGTATGTCTAACCTGGGACTTTTTTTGTTATACGACATTATCAATCGCCGCCCGGACATGTTGGCCGAGCGCGTTTTTTTGCCCTGGCCCGATATGGAAGCGGCCATGAAACAGGCTGACCTGCCCTTATACAGCCTGGAAAACAAGCGGCCTATCCTCGACTTTGACATTCTGGGCATCAGCTTGCCCTACGAGCAACTTTACACCAACACGCTGAACCTATTGGATCTGGCCAGGCTGCCCTTGTTGTCCACAGCTCGCGACGAGCAATATCCCCTGGTCATCGCAGGCGGACACGCGACCTATAATCCAGAGCCGATGAGCGACTTTATCGACTTGTTTGTCATCGGTGAGGGAGAAGAGGTCATTCTCGACATCGCCGAGACGTATCACCGCGTGCGCGATCAACCGCGAGAATCCCAGTTACGCGCATTGGCTCGCATTTCCGGAGTCTATGTGCCGCGCTTTTACGAGGTGAGCTATGAACGAGATGGCACCATCTGCCAGATACAGCCCACGGTCAAAGAAGCGCAATTTCCGGTCACCAAACGCATCGTGCCAGTGTTGCCGCCACCCCCTACCCGCTTTATCGTCCCCTTTGTCAAGACCACTCATGACCGGGCCGTGATCGAAATTCAACGGGGGTGCACCCGCGGGTGCCGCTTTTGTCATGCCGGCATGGTCACGCGACCGGTGCGCGAGCGTCCGGTGCAAGAGATTCTCGACGCAGTAGATGGCATTGTGCGCGAGACAGGCTATGAAGAGGTGGGATTGCTCTCGCTCTCTAGCAGCGACTATAGCGACGCCGAGCGGCTGGTCCAGGCCATCAATGAACAGTACAGTGAACAACATTTGTCCATCTCGCTACCCAGCCTGCGCATCGATTCGTTTAGCGTGGCGCTGGCAGACGGCCTCAAGAGCGGGCGTCGCAGTGGCTTTACTTTTGCGCCGGAAGCGGCGACGGAAAAGATGCGCAAAAGCATTAACAAATACGTGCCCACTCGACAAGTGATCGAGACCGCCCACGAGGTCTTTGAACGGGGTTGGCGGACCATCAAACTCTACTTTATGATCGGTCACCCCGACGAGACATTGGAAGACGTGCAAGCGATCGTCGACATGGTGTGGGAGGTGTTGAAAGAAGGACGGCGGGTCCATCACAAGGCTGCCCAAGTCAACGTCGGTGTGAGCACCTTTGTGCCCAAGCCGCACACCCCTTTCCAATGGGTGCCGCTGGACACCATGCAACACATCGAGGCCAAACAGTCGCTGCTACAACAGGGCTTACGTGGCAAGGGCCTCAAGCTGAACTGGTCCGATCCCCAAGAGACCCAGTTAGAAGCATTGTTAAGCCGTGGAGACCGACGCCTGGGCCAGGTCATTCACCGGGCCTGGCAGTTGGGCGCCCGCTTTGATGCCTGGCACGAGTATTTCAAGCCAAAAGTATGGTGGACCGCCTTGGAAGAAGCCGGGCTCGATCCAGATTTTTACACGCGCCGCTCGCGTGCCCTTGACGAGACATTGCCCTGGGACCATATCGACGTGGGCGTTCGCAAGCAATATCTGCTCCAGGACTATTTGATGAGCCAGCAAGGCAAAACTCGCCAGGACTGTCGCGAGCATTGCTTCAACTGCGGGATACTGTCAACTTTTGCCCATCTGCGCAGCGAGGTGCCCGACAAGGCCTGGAAATGCCCGCCGGTCAAAGCGGCTTCCGAGCAGCAGGAGGCGGTTCAGTCCCAACAACTGCGCGGCGGCCAAAAGACCCCGCTCGTCTCAGTCTAAAGCGGACATCTGCCACACACACTAGTGTCCTTCAATCTGCCGGCCTCTCCCACGAGAGACATATCTCTAGAGAGGTTTTGGCCTTGCATATAAAGGATTCGATGAACAAAGAATATCAACGGTTGCGCATCACTTTTAGCAAAGGGGAAAATTTACGTTACATTTCACACCTGGACCTGGCCCGCACGTGGGAGCGCGCGCTGCGGCGAGCGGGCATTCCCATCTTTTACTCCAAGGGGTACCATCCTCACCCCAAGATGGTGTTCGCGGCCGCGTTGCCGGTGGGCTGCACCGGCGCGGCTGAGGTGATGGACATCAAGCTGGCCCAGCCCATCCCACCGCGCCGGATGCTGCGTGGGTTGGCACATCGCTTGCCGGATGGGCTCACGGTCATAGACACAGTCCCGGTGTACGGGCGTGCGCCGGCGCTGCCCACACTGCTTCACGGCGCCGATTACGAGGTCGTCATTGAGACGCAAAAACCGATAGAGACGGCGCGAGAAGCGTGCGCCACGTTGTTGGCCCACGACACGATTCCCAAGACATACCGGGGCAAAGCGTATGACCTGCGTCCGTTGATTGACCAACTATATGTCGTCAAGGCCAAGGAGCAGTATCTGCTGATGCAGATGCAATTGGCGGCAGGACAACGTGGCACCGGCCGCCCCACAGAAGTTTTGGACGCCTTGGGCTGGTCTGACTGTTTTAACCTGTGTCATCGCCGACAATTACGTTTTGCGGTTGACAAAAGTTAGGAAAAAAAGTATAATCCAACTTTGGGGCGAGCCTAGTTGCTCGCCTGTCGTCACGTTTTAAAGAAGCACAAGGCGCAGCTTTTTGAACATTACTGGTATGTTGTGCCTGGCAATCTGGAGGGGCTTGTGTACGCAGTTGTAGAATCTGGTGGAAGACAATATAAAGCCATCGAAGGGCAAACGATCATCGTCGAGCGGTTGCCCCACGATGCTGGAGAGCAAATCGAGTTAGAACGCGTCCTGTTGGTCGCCGATGGTCAAGATGTCAAGATCGGCCAGCCGGTGGTTGAGGGAGTCAAAGTCAAGGCGACCGTCCTCGGCGAAATGCGAGGGCCTAAAATTCGCATTTACAAGATGCATCCCAGAAAGCGCTATCGTCGCCGCAAAGGCCACCGCCAGACTTGTACGCGACTACAGATTGACGAGATTACGAGGATTTAGGGGGTAGAACATGGCGCATAAAAAAGGCGGTGGCAGTAGCCACAACGGGCGTGATAGTCATTCCAAGCGACTTGGCATCAAAAAATTTGGTGGCGAGCAAGTACGCGCAGGCCACATCATCGTCCGCCAAACGGGCACCAAGGTCAAGCCCGGCGTTGGCGTGGGTCTGGGGCGCGATTATACTATCTTTGCGGTCATTGACGGCTTTGTCAAGTATGACACGATCAAAGATGGGCGCAAGCGGGTGAATGTCTATTCGGAGCAGATGTAGAGAGGAAGCGACATATGAAAAAAGATATTCATCCTGAATGGTATCCCGAAGCGCAGGTTGTCTGTAGCTGTGGCGCCACCTATACGATGGGCGCCACTCAAGAGGTCATTCGCACAGATATCTGTTCAGCTTGCCACCCTTTCTTTACCGGTGAGCAGCGTATCGTGGACACTGAGGGACAGGTAGAGCGCTTTATGCGACGGTTAGAGAGGCGACAAGAGCTGATCGAGACCGAAGAAAAGCGACAGAGCAAAAAGCAACGCCGTCGTGAAAAGCGGGCCGTCATTGAAATCGTCCAAGAGGAAAGCGACCAAGAGGAAGAACCCGAGGTCGCTGACTAGAACCACGCACATCGTCAAACAAAGGGGCAGGTGCTATCATCTGCCCCTTTTACTTTGAAAAGATCCAAACACGTCACATGAGGAGTATACATGGAGACGAATGAACGAGCGGGTTGGGTCGAAGTCATCTGCGGTAGTATGTTCAGTGGCAAGACCGAAGAGCTAATCCGTCGAGTACGCCGTGCGCAAATCGCCCGCCAACATGTGCAGGTCTTTAAACCCAGTCTGGATGATCGCTACACCGTCGAGCACGTTACCTCACATAACGGTATGAACCTGGGCGCCATCAGCGTGGGCCGCGCCAGCGTTATCCTCGACAGGCTACAACCTGACACAGACGTGGTGGCCATCGATGAAGCGCAGTTTTTCGACCAGGCCATCACAAGCGTATGTAACACATTGGCCGGCCGCGGCATCCGCGTCATTGTCGCAGGACTGGATATGGACTTTCGGGGTGAACCTTTTGGTTCTATGCCGAGCTTGATGACCCAAGCGGAAAAGGTGGACAAGCTGCGCGCCATCTGTGTCATCTGTGGGCGCGAAGCCAGCCGCAGCCAAAGGCTAATTGACGGTCACCCCGCCGCCTACGACGACCCCATCATCATGGTGGGGGCCAAAGAGGCTTACCAGGCGCGCTGCCGTCATTGCCATCAAGTTCCTGTTAAAAGGAGTGCATCATGACGTCACGCTCTACTGGGCCTGACCTGAACGACGACCTGGCGCGCGTGTTAATTGACCAGCAAACCATTGAACACCGCGTCAAAGAAATGGCCCATCAGGTATCTACAGACTTTGCAGGTGTGGATCAGTTGGTAGTTGTCGGCGTGCTCAAGGGCGCTTTTATCTTTTTGGCCGACCTGTGCCGCCATCTGACCGTCCATCATCGGGTTGATTTTATTTCTCTTTCAAGCTACAATCAGACCACTGTAGCGAGCGGCGTCGTCCGACTCATTATGGACCTCAAGACCAATATAGAGGGGCGCTCAGTGCTCATCGTTGAGGACATTGTTGACAGTGGTTATACCCTCGATTACTTGATGCGCAACTTTGCGACGCGCCGGCCCGCGTCGCTGCGCAGTTGTGTGTTGCTAAGTAAACCAGAGCGACGCCAGGTAGACGCTCAGATTGATTATCTGGGCTTTGAAATACCGGATGTGTGGGTCGTCGGTTACGGGTTGGATTATGCTGATACCTATCGCACGTTGCCCTACATCGCCGAGTTGAGCCCCAGCGTTTATCAAAAATGAACGCGTGGGATAAAGGCAGGCAGTGAGATGTTGAAAGATGATGTGGCCAAAATCTTGATCTCTGAAGAGAGGCTACAGGCCCGCATCGCCGAGCTAGGCCAGCAGATCTCGGCAGATTATGCCGGCCAGACGCCTTTTATCATCGCCGTGCTCAAAGGGGCGTATGTCTTTTTGGCCGACTTGTGCCGCTATCTGACGGTGCCTCACCAGGTGCACTTTATGGCGATTTCCAGTTATGGGGGTCGATCCACCCAGTCGAGCGGCGTGGTACGCATCTTGATGGATCTCACGGAAAGCCCTGAGGGACAAAAAGTGCTCATCGTCGAGGACATTGTCGACAGTGGCAACACGCTGGACTATATTTTGCGGAACTTGCGCACGCGCAACCCTGCTAGCATACGGGTGTGCACACTGCTCAGCAAACCCAGCCGCCGTGAAAAGCCGGTGCCGATCGACTATGTTGGCTTTGAAATCCCCGACGAGTTTGTCATCGGATATGGGTTGGATTTTGATGAACTGTATCGCAACCTGCCCTTTGTTGGCGTCTTGAAACCCGAGTTCTACGAGTAACGCCCGGTTACGACCCATTGACGCATTTACGATCGGGTCGTCAACGCCAAACGGGCCAACCCTTCAAAGAACAAACGCACCCCTTGCCCGGTCTTGGCGCTGGTCTCTAGATAAGGCAAACTGTTCGAGCGCGTCCAGGCGATGACTTTTTCCTTGGGCACCTGTCGCTCCAAATCTACCTTGTTGCCCACGACGAGAAAACGGACGCCCGGCACCACGCGCGCAATCTCTGTATGCCAGTTCGGCAGACTGGTCAGCGACACCGGATCCGTCACGTCGTAAACTAGTGCCACTGCCTTGGCCCCTCGATAAAAGGAAGCGCGGAAAGAACCAAAACGTTCCTGTCCAGCGATGTCCCATATCGACAACTTGACAGGTTTTTTATTAATCTCTACGACCTGCGTCTGAAAGTCAACGCCGATGGTCATCACGCGCGACTCTTGGAATTTACCGCTGCAATAACGGCGGATCAGGCTGGTCTTGCCCACGCCGCCATCACCGGCCACGATGACCTTGAACACCGGTATCGCAGGTGCTTGTGGTTGATCTGTCAGTCCCAATATTCTCCCCCCATCTTTTACAACAGCACGTGACGGGTGATATTTGTTCGATTGTACCCCAGGCCGCCTAGACTGGCAACTTTTTACTTGTGCTATGGGACAAAGGACAGTATGATAGGGACCGTGATCCGAAAAAATTTCCTTCCTTTCATCATACTTTACGGCGGCCTGGCCAGCCTGTTGTTGGGCATGTTCATCGCTTGCACCACGTCCACAGCCAACCCGGCCCCCTCCCTGCCGGCAGGCACCGGCGCCGTGCGACTCTATACCCGCACCCCTACGCCGCTCCCCACGCCGACGCTAACCACACCGACGCTGGCGCCGGGCGCGCTATATCGGCAAGGGCTGACCCGTCGGGAGGACTGGGACCTGGCAGGGGCGCTCGAATATTTTGACGCCGCGCTGGCCCAAGACTCAGAGCTGGCGGCGGCCTATGCCAGTCGGGCCGAGGTGTATCGGCTGACGGGGCATTATGAAGCCGCGACCGCCGATCTCGAACGGGCGCTGTCGCTGGATGGTGAACTGGCAGAGGCATGGTGGCAAAAGGCATTACTCGAATACAACGCGGAAGCGTGGGACCAAGCCTTGGATGCGGTCAATCAATTGATAAAACTGCGTCCTCGGAACGGTGCAGCCTATCTTTTGCGCGCCCAAATCTATACCTACGGGCTCGATAAACCGACCCTGGCCCTGACCAATTACAAGTTGGCCGTCATGTGCAACCCCAGCCTGGACAAGACGGCCCAGGCCGAGCGCTGGCATGCCCTGGCAGCGCGAGGACGTTGGGAGGACGCACGAGACATCGCTTATCAGATGTTCAACACTGGCAGCAACGACCCGTTGCGCTACTATTATCTCGGCTGGTCGCTGGTACAGCTCGGACAACCGGACCAGGCCATTCAAACGGCCCTCTTGGGCATCCGGCGCTATCCTGACTATCCGGCGGCGCTCTACTATGCGTTAGGCATGGCCTATTATGAGCGCTCCGCCTGGCCAGAAGCTATCCAGGTGCTAGAAGTCGCATTGGCACAAACGAGCGCTCTCACCGATGGGCCGGCAGTGGACGCCGCCTGGGGACGCCTGGACATCAATACCACAGACATATTGAGCCAGATGGGTCTGGCCTATTTGCAACTGGGACAATGCGAAACCGGTGCGGCGATCGTAGAGCGCGCAGCCTCTGAGGCGCCTGCCAAATGGGGGCAGGCGCGAGAGCGCATAGACGACTGCTACACAGCCTTGACCCCCACGCCCACTTTTGATCCCACCGCGCTACCTTGAAAGAGAACATATACAGACGATGCCCAAGTCGCACAAGCAGAGACGCATAAGCCTGGACTATTACGAGCTGGAGGTCATCCCCGGTCTGGCCGAGTTTGCCCAGGCTGAACTGTGGGAGCAATTTGGCGACCGGGTGCACCGCCTGCCAAACAAACGCCCGGACCGGGTACGCTTTCAATTTGACGGCCGTCCCAAGATGTTGCTGCAGTTGCGGCGCAGTGTGGCCGTGCACCGGGTGAGATGTTTGAACATTCCCCGTCCCAAAGCGCTATTGGGGCACCAATACTTGGAATTGCTGTTCGAGCACCTCCAAACCTCACTTGGCTTGCACCCCGCCGAGAGTTTCCAGACTTTTAGTGTGAGTGCGGCTGGCTCTGAATCACCGGTGTTTGCCCGCATCAAGGCCCAGATCGCAGGGCGCTTGGGACTGAATTGGGTCGAGGAAGCAGGTGACCTGGCCATAGCGGTACGGCGCCCTCAGCGCTTGCCCGCGAGCGCCAGAAAAGGCCAGCGGGGTTGGGAAGTGGTGGTACGGCTCTCCCCGCGACCGCTGTCCACGCGTCCCTGGCGCGTATGTGACATGCCAGGCGCGCTCAATGGCACGGTCGCGAGCACCATGATGAGCCTGGCACAGCCGTCGGCAAAAGATTGCGTCGTAAACCTGGCGTGTGGGTCTGGGACTTTGCTCATTGAACGACTGGCGCTGGGGCAGGCCTGGCGAGCGATAGGATGTGACATTGATCCCCAGGCGCTAAGCTGTGCCCGTCAAAATCTGGCGGCCAGCGGATATGGTGACGCCGTGACGTTGATCCGCTGTGACGCGGGACAGACGCCTTTGCCCAACGCGTGCATGTCAACGGTCTGCGCCGACCTGCCTTTTGGGATGTTGATCGGTTCGCACGAGGGCAACGAGACGTTGTATCCTCGTCTGGTGAGCGAGGCTGGCCGGCTGCTCGTTGCCGGGGGCTGGCTGGTGATGATCACCCAAGAAGTAAGGTTGTTCGAACACGTCATCGCAGCACGGGCCAAACGCTGGAAGATAAAACAGGTCATTCCCATCAAGCTACCGACCAACACGCGGTCGGGCTATATTCATCCCCGTATCTATCTGTGTCAAAGTCAGCGCTAAAAGCTATCCCAGGCAGCGCACACGTCCAACACGCAACACAAAAACGAGGACCATGGGTCCCCGTTTTTGTACTCCTCCCAAGCCCGAGAGCTATCAAAAAATGCTAGAATTTGAACAGAAATGCTTGGCTTACAATGCCGCTTTGGCGACCTTGACCAACTCGGCAAATGCACCGCTGTCATTGACCGCTAATTCGGCCAACACCTTGCGGTCCAATTCTACACTGGCTTGCTTTAGCCCATAGATCAGGCGACTGTAGCTTAACCCATTTTGACGAGAAGCCGCGTTAATGCGCGCGATCCACAGCCGCCGAAATTCACGGCGCCGATTGCGTCGGTCGCGATAGGCATATTTGAGCGACTTCATCATCGCTTCATTAGCGCGTCGGAACAGACGGTGCTTGGTAGCATACTGTCCCTTGGTTTGCTTTAGGACCTTCTTGTGCCGACGGCGAGTTACGATTCCACTTTTTACTCGTGTCACAGCTCTTTTCCTCGATAATTACTTTTTAAGATAGGGCGCCAACTTTTGCACCCGCTTTTTCACACCACTGCTTTCAACGACCAACTTGCGACTAAACAAAGTCTTGACGCGACGAGTCTTGCGACGACGAAAGTGACTCTGTCCAATTTTGTTCTGTAACAATTTGCCCTTGCCACCTTGAGAGCGCCTAAAGCGCTTTGAAGTGGACTTGTGAGTTTTTATTTTGGGCACGACTCATTCTCCCTTCTGAGGCGCTAATACCATCAACATCGTGCGGCCTTCCATATTTGGATACTGCTCGACAACACCAATGTCTGACAGATCCTCAGCAATACCGGAAAGCAGTTCCCGCGCAATTTCAGGATAGTGAAACTCTCGGCCCCGGAAACGGACGCGCACTTTGACCTTCATCCCATCTTCTAGCCAACGCCTGGCGCTTCGCACCTTGAAAGACCGATGGTGGTCAGAAGTCTTGGGCCGTAAACGAATTTCTTTGATTTCGATTTGCTTTTGCGCCTTGCGCGCTTCACGTTCTCGCTTGGCCTTCTCGTAAAGGAACTTGCCATAGTCCATCACTTTACAGACTGGCGGTTCCGCGTTCGGGGATACCTCAACCAAATCTAGATCGGCCCTCTGCGCGACGCTCAGCGCCTCGCTCAAGGGCACAACCCCCATGTGGCCCCCGTCCTCGTCAATCAGGCGCACTTCTCTGGCACGAATCTGCCGGTTGATTCGACTCTCTTTGGCGCTAATGCTTTACTCCCTCTCTTGATTTTCAAACATCTATCCGCCTTGTGGCGGATGGAACCCACACTGGTTTTTCTAACCAAGGGTCCTTGTGCTAACATGAGACCCAAGCGGGAATATAATAGCATATTTATCCAAGACCGTCAACTCGAATTTGCTCCCTTTTCTTATCTGATTATAATAGCAAAAGGGTAAAACCAAGTGGACGAATGTAGCAGTATAGACTACAATAGTGTATAGAAAATGCCTATTGAGGAGAGCGTCCAATGACGCGATATGTTATAGATGCTGCTGGGCTCAGCGACCGGGGTATAAAACGAGACCACAATGAGGATTCCTGGTCGTCACCGCTCCCTGATTTGTCGGCGGAGCAGATCAAGGCCAAGGGCCAACTGTATGTCGTGGCGGATGGGGTAGGCGGTCACCTGGCCGGTGACGTGGCCAGCGCCATGGCAGTAGATATCATCGAGCAACATTACTACAATGATCCATCACCGGACATTGTGGTCAGTTTAAAAGCGGCGATCGAGGCTGCCAACAAAGCTATCTATCAAAACGCCAACGATGACCCGGCCCGGCGTGGGATGGGGACTACGCTTACAGCGGCAACGCTGCAAGACCGTACGTTAACTGTGGCCAACGTGGGTGACAGTCGCACTTATCTCATTCGAGAAAGCCACGCCCGCCAATTGACCACGGATCACACCTGGGTAGAGGAACAAGTCAAAGTTGGGCTCATCACCCGAGAACAAGCCGCCAGGCATCCGCAGCGCAATATCATCACCCGCTCGCTGGGCAACGACGCACAACTCGACATAGACATCTTTAAAGAACACGTGGGAGCGGGCGACAGTGTGTTGCTGTGTAGCGATGGGTTGAGCAATGTGGTATCCAAGACAGAAATCGGCGATATCGTCAATCAAGGTCCCAATGCCCAATCCAGCGTACAAAAGCTCGTCGAGTTGACCAAGCAGCGCGGCGCACCCGATAACGTGACCGCAGTGCTGCTCAATCTCAAGCCTGCCAAAGGCGGTCTGGCCCGGCCGTTCGTTGCATTGGGTATTATCGGCGTGCTGCTACTCGCGTTAGGGATACCGGCGTTATACTTTATGTTCGGCCAAGAGAAAAATGACACGACGACCGCGCCCGGGTTGGTGTTGGAATCTAAAGCGCCGACTTTTACGGCAAGTTTCACGCCGCCGACTCGGCCAACGTCCCCACCTGACACCCCCACGCCAACCCCACTGCCGCTGGATGCTTCACTCCCTATGCCAGAGTTGGTATGGCCGAACGCCGACGCCACGCTGGCGACCAGCAACCCAATCACCTTTGAATGGAAATGGGAACAAACTCTCCAAGAAGAGGATTGGCAATTTGTGTTTGCCCTCAAACCGGGCCAAGATGCGCCGGCGCTTATCCAGCGCGAGTTGCCTTTGAGCCAGAGAAGGTTGGCACTGCCACAGACGTTAGCGCCGGGTGAATATTGGTGGAGTTTATCAATAAAAAGCACGTATCGACGGGGGGAAGCGACCGAAAGAAGGTTGGCTGTGCGTGATTGAACGCGCACCCACACCTGAAAACTAGGACGGC
>CAZSJU010000087.1:0-11831 GCA_964607235.1 uncultured Anaerolineae bacterium
CCAGGGCGGGGATTTCACGCGTCTGCCACCACATCCGAGAGAGACCCGGGTACGGCCGTTGATCTGCAGTCAGACCCACCACCTCCAGACCTAGACGCTCGCACAAAAACAAGGCTCGGGGCTGGTGAAAGCCTTGGGTGACGACGATGGCCTGCTCAACCTGAAAAATCGTCCGCGCCCGATAACAACTATCATACGTCCGGCGTCCAGCATAATCAAGGACGATCGCCTCAGGGGGCAAGCCCTGCGCCACCGCATACTCGAACATACGCCCCGGCTCGTTATAATGATTGGTGCGATTGTCGCCCGTAAAGAGTAAGCGTTCCACCTTGGCGGCCCGGTAAAGGTCTATGGCAGCCTTGACGCGATCTTCTAGGACCGGCGTCAACCGGCCATCAGGATACACCCCGGCCCCTAAAACGATAGCCACCGGATAAGCAGGCACCCGGTCGACGTCGTGATAGATGAGTGCCTGATAATGCCATTTGGCCCACAGCCGTAGCGCCAACGGCGTGCCCAACAACAACAATACCCCCACCAAGATCCAAGATAGCCAACGTTTCATAACTAGTCCAACACAAAAACCGCCAACACCCGTTCCATAATGTCAGTGTCAGGCGCCCAAATAATCAAGACCATGTTCCCTTGCCGTTGTATGTAGGCATTGCCCGCATCGCCACGCCACCACCGCCCGCCCGCGGGCACGATGGGTCGTAAAACCCTGCTGGCGCCGCGCAGACGGCGATCAATCAAGGTGGTATAGCCACGCACAAACTCGTCGGCTTCAATCATATTGTCCCATATGCTGCGCATCACCAGCACTTCGCGCCCATCCAAGTCTTGCCAGATGACGGCCAGATCACCGTCCCAACCGGCCGCCGCTGTATGGGCTTCAAGGGTGTCGGGGAGATACTTGTCCAAGTGCACACGCAAAACCAACTCTCCCAACACATATTGTCCCACCAACCGCCATCCTTCACCCAGATCCTCACCTAAATCGGTCAAGAAAACCGTCCGCGGCATGTCGCGCGGCGTCTCGATGTACTTTTCCGGATGAAGGATCTGTTCAGTAGAGACCGGCGGATCAAGATAAGCGGCGTTAACTGCCGGCCACCAACCGGCATCAAGCAACGCCCTCACAAAGCGCGCCCCTTCACGATAAGGAAAAGCGTACAAGTCACGCATGTCACGAGAAAGGGGCAAACCCTCATAACCTGTCAACTCGACCTCGTACAAGTGACTGGCCAACGCGTCCAAGTCGGCCTGAGCCACACCACCCAAACTATGAATGGCCAGCACCGACGTCGCATCCCCCTCAAACAAAGCATCGCGCGCCCGAGCAGCGTCCATGTTGGGCGCATCGCTCGTCAAGGCGGTCAAGTTGAAATGTTGATCGACCAACGCGTGAGCATATTGATGGACCAGGCTGAGATCTGGCGGATCGCTATCTCGTCCAAAGGTGCTGACAAAAATCTGGGCTTCAGCGGTATCATAAAAGGCAATCAACTGCCTGGCGCGCGTACGCACTGGCGGTGCAAAATCCTCTCCCGGGGCCGGCAACAGATCCAGGGCAGAAAACAATACATGCTGGCGCTCAACAGCCTCCTGGCGCTCCGAACTGTACAGCAGGCGGCGCAAAAACGCGCTCAAATCGCTGTCACTCAAAAAGTTGAGCGGCACCTCTTGCTGTTTGGGCAGTTCGCGAATTTGGCCCACATCCTGAACCAACGCTTGGATTCGCCGGGCCGCCAACACCTCAGCCACGCCTCCCGGAGGACCAGGAGTGGGAGGCAGTTGAGTCATCGCCAGCCCCGACGGGGTCTCCATCCCCTCATTTTCATAGGGGGGAGCGCCCGGCACAACGGTGGGCACCGCTGTGCCGGGTAAAGGTAGCAACAACGTGGGCAAGGGAGACAAAGGCTCACTCTGCCTCACGAGCGTAACCAACAGCACGAGTAGGCCAATCAGCGCCAATGCCATGACGCTCAGCACAAGTTTTTGTCCACACGAAAATCCATCGGATGCCATGACGTCACTGCCACCTGTCTTAGCGATGCCTATATCCGTCCAAGGCTGCCTTTTGCGCAAGCATTAACTGCTCAATACCAAAGATAGCCAGATCCAGCAATTGCTCCAGGACAACGCGACTAAAAGCGTCCCCTTCCGCCGTCCCCTGCACTTCGATGAATTCCCGATCGGCATTCGCCACCACGTTAAAATCCACGTCGGCCTGGGCATCCTCTGCATAGCACAGATCCAGCCGCGGTTCCCCCTGAACGACCCCCACGCTGACGGCAGCCACCTGATTCTGCAGCACATCCGGCGGCAACACACCCTGTGCCACCAAGCGCTGCAACGCTAACGCGACGGCCACGTACGCACCGGTTACAGAGGCGGTGCGGGTCCCGCCATCTGCCTGCAGCACGTCACAATCTACAATTAACTGGCGTGGGCCGAGCCTTTCTAAATCGACGGCCGCTCGCAACGAGCGGCCGATCAAGCGCCGGATCTCCTGCGTGCGCCCCCGCAAACCTCTCGTCTCACGCGGCACGCGGGTGTGGGTAGAGCGCGGCAACAGCGCATACTCGGCCGTCAACCACCCCGCTCCGCTTCCTTTACGCCAGCCCGGCACATCTTCTAGCACGGTCACGTTACACAGCACCCGTGTCTCACCCACACTGATCAAAACCGATCCCTCAGGATAGACGACATAATCCAAGTCAAATTGAGTGGGTCGCAATTCTTTCGCGGTCCGACCGTCAGGACGCATTACTCGGCTCCTCTCTCATATGCACAACGCTTCAGAGTGGAGATTATAGCACACCCTGTCGTTCTGCGCAGCATCATTTTGCGCGCTGCGTATATTTGCAATCCGGGTAATTGACACAGCCCACAAAAAGGCCATAGCGCCCCCGCTTTTTGACCAGGTCCCCGCCACAATCGGGGCACTTGCCCACCACCTCTGCCCCTTTGCGCTTCACGTACTTGCAATTCGGATAATTTGAGCAACCCACAAAGGCGCCACGGCGTCCCTTTTTGACCACCAGGTCCCCGCCACACTCGGGACACTTTTCGCCGGTGGGCGCCGGCGCCGGCGCTTTGACCGTCACGCGTGGCATATCGGCCTTGGCGCGGGTCAGGGCCGGTATCAAACCCGACCAAAAACGCGCCAATGAGGCGCGCCGCTCCTGGCGCCCGTTGGCAATTTCGTCCAACACTTGCTCCATCTGCGCGGTAAAATCATAATCGAACAAATCTGCAAAAAACTCGAGCAACAAGTCACACACAGAAAAACCCAAGGGCGTCGGGAAAAGCACGCGCTTTTCCCGCTGCACATAGCCACGCGTCTGAACGATGGATACCATGCCGGCAAAAGTCGAAGGACGGCCAATCTCCCGGCGCTCCAACTCTTTGATGAGTGAGGCCTCGGTATAACGCGGTGGGGGCTTGGTCCAGTGCTGAGTGGGAATCAACTCTATCAAATCCAGCCCTTCGTCAGACCGGAGCGGTGGCAGTGGCTTTTCCTCCTCCTTGTCCTCTGTCAACTCTTGGTACACCTTGAGAAAGCCATCAAAGAGACAAACCCGCCCCCTGGCACGAAACAAGTAGGGCAACCGCTTTGCGCGACTCTCTTTTGCGGTGGGGATAAAGGCGGTGGTGACGTCATACACAGCGTTAGCCATCTGGCTGGCCACAAAACGACGCCATATCAGCGTATAGAGAGCATCCTGTTTGGCATCTAGAAAGGGGCGCATTTGCTTGGGCGTGCGCCGCACGTCCGTCGGTCGAATGGCCTCATGCGCCTCTTGGGCAGACTTGACCTTGGTTTTGAAAAGAGGGGGCTTGGGCGGAAGATACGCCTCGCCAAAATACTCTACGATGACATCACGGGCTGCCGCCTGCGCCTCGGGTGCGACATAGGTTGAATCTGTGCGCATATAGGTGATCAGACCGACATGCCCCTCTTCCAATTTGACCCCCTCGTACAACTGTTGCGCCACAGCCATCGTCTGCTTGGGCCAAAAACGTAACGTCGCAGATGCAGCTTGCTGCAACGTGCTGGTGATAAAAGGTGCAAGGGGGCGCCGTTCATGACGATTGGTCTTGACACGTTCCACCCAATAAATCGCATCCTCCAGAGCTTGTATGATCGCCTGGGCGTCCTGGCGATTCTTTAGATCAGGTTTTTCCTTGCCAATGCGATACAATTGGGCCAAAAAAGGAACGGGCGCAGCGATCTGTTGCGCCAAAAGGGCCTCGATGGTCCAATACTCGACCGGGTCAAAGGCCTCGATCTCTCGTTCACGGTCCACTACTAGACGTAGAGCGACGGTCTGCACCCGTCCGGCAGAGAGCCGCTTGCCGCCTTTGACCCTTTGCCAAAGCAGGGGGCTAATCTTGTATCCCACCAACCGGTCCAAGATACGCCGGGTCTGTTGCGCTTCGATCAACGCCTGGTTGAGCTGACCAGCGTGCTGAAATGCCTTGTGGATTGCTTGCGGGGTGATCTCGTGAAATGTGACCCGGTGCACCGGGACATCCTGGGGTAACTTGAGCAGACGCAACACGTGCCACGCGATCGCTTCACCCTCACGGTCGAGGTCGGTGGCCAAATACACTGCGCTGCTGTTACGGGCAGCATCCTGCAGGTTTTTGACCGTCTTGCGTTTTTTGGGGGCGATGACATAGCGCGGGCGAAAACCTTTTTCGACGTCAACGCCCAGGTCCTTGCGCGGCAGGTCACGCACGTGGCCCATCGAAGCCAACACCCGGTAACCCGCCCCTAAAATACCGCGAATTGTTTTTGCCTTGGCCGGTGACTCGACCACAACCAGTTTTTTATCCATACACCTAATGATACCCTCAATCGAGCGATTTGCAAAATGCTCGCTGTATCGCACACCCTGTACTGCCCAATCTAGCATCTAATTCGTCATCTCGACAATTTCATGCTATAGTGTGTCCTAGCAAGTGGAACATAAGAGATGATAAAAATCTTTTTCCCCGAACAGACGTCCTGAGACACTATATCTAGCACAAAACGGATAGCTTGAGGCCAAAAATGGGAAAACGCCAGGTATTAATCGCCGAGGATGAATCGATGGTCAGCGAGATGCTACAAGGCTTGCTAGAAGATATCGGATATGAAATAGTCGGGCAAGCTATGGACGGGCAACAAGCCGTCGAGATGACACAATCTTTGCGACCGGACGTCGTCCTGATGGATATCGCTATGCCAGAAATGAACGGCATCGAAGCCACGTACCGCATCCAAGAACAGTGTCCCACACCAGTGGTCATGCTGACCGCCTATGAGAACCATGGATTGGTGAAACAAGCGAGTGAAGCCGGCGCCGGAGCTTATCTGGTCAAACCACCTCAAGCCTCGGAAATAGAACGCGCCATCACCGTCGCCATCGCCCGTTTCGATTATATGGTAGCGCTAAAACTCAGGGTGGCGGAATTAGAAGCGGTGCGCCAGGCCAGCTTGCGCCTGACATCTTCATTGGATCTACAACCCGTCCTGGAAACAATTCTTGAGCAAGCGCACAAGTTATCTAATGCTGACAGGACACATATTTTCCTCTACGATGGTGAGACACTGACTTTTGGCGCCGCTCTAGGCCCCAAAGGCGCCGACATCAGCCCCGTCTCTGCTCCCCGTTCCAAGGGCCTGACCTATACGGTCGCCCGCAGTGGGAAACGCCTGGTTATCTCGGACGTCAACCGCCACCCGCTATTTGAGGACTGGCAGTGGGGCGGCGCGATTGTCGGCCTGCCGCTGCACGTGGGAAAAAAAGTCATCGGTGTTATGAATTGCTCCTTTGAAAAACCGCGCCTGTTCGACGAACACACACTTTATGTCTTGGAGCTGTTAGCGGTACAGGCCGCCATCGCGATTCAAAATGCCCATCTGCACGAGCAAGCGCAGCGCTATGCCACGGAATTGGAGCAACGAGTGGCAGCACGCACGCGCGAACTGGAAGCGGCCAACGAGCGGCTGAAAGAGCTAGATCGACTCAAGTCTAAATTTGTTTCCGACGTCACCCACGAGTTGCGCACCCCGGTCACTAACTTGAGCCTGTACCTAGACTTGTTAGAAAGAGGCAAACCTGAAAAACGCACCCACTATGAGGCCGTGATCAAGGAACAAACAGCGCTACTCATGCGGCTCATCCAGGACGTGTTGGACCTCTCACGGATGGACCTGGGCGATAAACAGTTGGACTTGACAGCGATGGATTTGAACGAGATCACGGCACAAGCTGTGGACGCACACCAATCACGCGCCGAGGCGTCCGGGTTGACGCTGCGCTTTGAGCCGGAGGAAAACCTACCCCCCGTGCAAGCCGACAAGCAACAGTTGCGCCGGGTCATCAACAGCTTGCTGGATAACGCTATCCTCTACACGCCGGAAGGGCACGTCCATGTTAGTACCCACTGGATTGCCCAACTCGGTCAGATTTGCTTGACGGTCCAAGATACGGGTATGGGGATTATGCCCAAAGACTTGCCCCACATTTTCGAGCGTTTTTATCGCGGTCAAGGCGTCGGCAGCTCAAACATCCCCGGCATTGGATTGAGCTTGCCTATCGCCCAAGAAATCGTCAATCTGCACAATGGTCGCCTCAAAGTCGAAAGCGAGGCAGGCAAAGGCAGCACTTTCAGGCTATGGCTGCCCTCATCCGATGCACCCCCTATCAAACCCCCTCCTGCCACACCGTCAACGCCCCCAGCACAATCATGAGCACGGCAAAACCGTAGGGTTCCAGCGCATTCTTGCTATACGAAAATTATCCTTTGTCCATACGCCGCGCGTGCCATTGTTCGCCCAACTTGCCACCATAACCGGCCCCAATCAAGTTGAGCACGATAAACCCCAGGTCACCAACGTTCAGCAGCGGGCTGCCCAATATCGGAGCTGTGCACAATACAGTGAATAGGCCAATAACGCTGCCCAGGATACCATGTAGGCTTCCGCGCTTTTGGGCCAAATAGCCAGCCACCCCACCCCCCAACAGCGCACCACATACACCGATGATCTGACTGACCAACATCACGTCTGGCGGAAACGCCTCGGGCAACTCACTATCCAAGCCAAAGCCTTTGATAAAAAGTAGGATAGACACAACAAGCAGGCCGACCAGGTTGCTAAACACCCAATCTGCCCCAAAACCCAAAAAGACGGCGCGCCAATTGATCTCATTCAAGGTGGGTTCAGTCATCTTGCCACTCTGTACGCTGCTATGCTTGATCCAATACCAAGGGCAGCGAGAAGGCAAATGTACTTCCCTCACCTACCTTGCTCTCCACCCAAACTTGTCCATCGTGCGCTTCTACCACCGATTTGACGATAGCCAGCCCCAGGCCATGCCCCTCTTGACCAAGTGTCTCCTGAGCACCCACCTTGTAAAACTTGCCAAACAGTCCCGCTTGCCTGGCCAGAGGAATACCGGGGCCGGTGTCGCTAACCCTGACAATCAACTTGGGACCATTTACCCGGACTGCGACAGTGACCTCTCCCCCGGCGGGGGTGTACTTGAGCGCGTTACCCATCAAGTTGGACACGGCCTGACTCAGACGCAAAGGGTGACCATTGACGACCGGCAAATCCTCCGGCACGACAACCTTTAACACGACTTTTTTCTCTTCAGCTTGCAAACAATGCATCTCGACGACGTTGGAGATGATTTTACGTATCTGACAAGGCCGATTGGCCCGATCTAACCCCGACTCGATTTGCGCCAGATCAAGCAAGGTCGTGATCAAGTCCTTCATGCGCGCTGCGCTTGAGCGAATTTCTTCCAGACTCTTGGTCGCCAGCTCTGTCGGTTCAGGCAACGCTTCCTTTAAAAGCTCAACATAGCCGTAAATGACGGTAAGGGGGCTTTTTAAATCGTGAGAAACTGTTGCGACAAACTCGGACTTCATACGATCCAACTCTTTAAAATGCGTCACGTCGTGCAAGACAGCCACCGAACCCACACCGGGCACCACAGCAAGATGAGCGTCAAAGGTTCGGCCATCCGGCCAGGACACCTCGTCACGCTGCGGGACCTCCAGCGTCAGCAATTGATGGAACATCTGACCCAACTTTTCCGAAGGGAGAACTTGTTCAATCGGCTGCCCCACGGCGTCCGCCAAATGTTCATCGAGTGCCCTGGCAGCCGGGTTGGTGTAACGCACTGCGTTCTGTGAGTCTGTGACGATGATAGGATCATGCACGCCGTTAATAAGCGCCTCAAGCACAGCACGCTCGTCCCGCACGTGGGTAAAAAGTCGTGCGTTCTCCACAGCGATGGCCGCCTGCCCTGCGATAGAAGTCATCATATCCAAATGCGCCGTGCTAAAGGCCCGTGGCTCACTGTGCATCAATGTCAACAATCCATTGAGCTTTCCTCGATACAACAAGGGGACGGCGATGGCAGAACGCGTTTCGAGTTCATCACCGGGAAAATGATGCCAACGCCCATCGGTCAACGTATCATGCACCAAAGCCACCTGACGATGCTTTATCGCCCATCCGGCCAATCCCTTGTCCAACACAGCCGAAACGACTTGTTCTGACTCTTTGGCAGGCAAATTACGCCGAGCCAGGATGTGCCGTGTGACCCGCTTGTCGTCATCGAACAAAAAAATGCTCCCGCGATCGGCGCCTAACGTGTTGACGGTGAGCGACAAAACTTCGGCCAGCACCTCACCTAGATCCAGCAAACTGGCAAAGCGGCGCGTGATTTCAAAGACTAGCTCCATCATCGCCAACTGCTCCTGGGTGCCCAAATTTGTCCCGCGCTGTGTGGCCGCGTCCGGTGACGTCTGTTGAGAAAAAGCACTAGCCTCCATCGTTTTGTCCCCCCATCAATCCAGGTCTTTGGCAATATCCAAGCGGGGAGTAAGCGGCAGCGCGATAGTAAAGGTCGCGCCTTGCCCAACCTCACTTTTCACTCCCACCCGCCCCCCATGGGCTTGCACAACAGACTTGACAATCGCCAGCCCCAAACCATGCCCTTCTTGTGGCAAAGTCTCTTTGCTTCCCACCTTGAAAAATTTATGAAACAAGTGCACCTGCTTTTCCTGAGGAATTCCAGGCCCGGTATCAGAAACCTGCAACAACACCTCGTCTTCAAGACGCTCAACAGAGACCACGATGCGCCCCCCCCGCCCGGTATATTTGACGGCGTTGCTGAGCAAATTGCTGATCGCCTGCCTCAAACGGGCCGAGTGCCCAAGCAAAAGTGGCAAATCAGGCTCAACCCGGACCACAACTCGCAGCTCTTTTTCCTTCATCGTGAACTCAAAAGCGGACAAACTATCATCAATCAACTCGGAAAGGTTCACCGACTCTTGCATATGGTCAATGCCCGCTTCTATGAAATTCAGGTCCAACAATGCGGTAATCATCTGCTGCATCTTTTGGGTACCGCCCAAAATGAGATCGATGTACTGCCGGGCCTCAGGGGACAGGTCCGGCAAATCGGCTAACAACCAGGCATAGCCGTAAATCAAGCCCAAAGGTGACTTGAGATCGTGAGAGACGGTAGCCACCAATTCGGATTTGAGCGCATCCGACTCTTTAAAACGCGTCACGTCGTGCAACGTCGTGACCACGCCGGCGCCCGGCACCAGGGTTAACGTCGCGTCAAAAATTCTCCCATCGCCCCCTTTGATCTCGCCACACTGCACCTGGCCGCAACGACACAAAGTTTCAAAAAGTTCTGGCAGACGTGGGTCCGGCACGACGTCTTTTAAAAATCTTCCCCGCACCGCGGGGGCCTTGATCCCCAATGCAATGGCGCTGGCCGGATTGGCATACCGCACACGCCCTTCCAGGTCAGCGATCAGTATCCCTTCTGCCACGTCACTGATGACCGCGTGCAGCTTGGCGCGTTCTTGACGCACGCGGTCAAACAACCGTGCGTTTTCAACGGCTACCGCGCCTTGCCCAGCAATATTGATGAGCAAAGCCAGGTCAGCCTCATCAAAGTAATGGGGGCGCGCATGGGTCAGCGTCAGGATACCGTTCAGTTGACCGCGGAACAGTAACGGCACGCTGAGTGCAGCGCGTGTAAGATAAGGGTCGTTCGACAAATCTAGCCAGCGCTCATCGGTCGCGGTGTCGAGGATCAGCACCGGTTGTCGATGACGGAACACATAGCCGGCGGCCCCCTGGTTCAACACGACAGCGATCACTTCTGCTGACTCGTGAGGCGGAAGATACCACCGCGCCAGTATCTTGTGCGTCACACGCCCGGCCTGATCAAACACAAAGATAGAACCACGCTCAGCACCCACCGTGTCCACGGTGAGTGAAAGCACTTCACCTAGCACCTGATCCAACTCGAGGGTGCTGGTAAAGCGGCGTGTCACCTCCAAGATTAACTCTGCTTGGTTTGCATCCAATTTGGCGTTGACCCGCCATGAATCAGCGTTCGAGGTCATCCCCCCTACCCCTATCATACATAGAATGTAAAGCGACGTACCTGCATCATATCACAGACAGGCCAAGAGGGAAAGTGAGCATGCAGGAACATATCCGCAATCACTCGTAAAGCCGTGCAATCTCGTCGCGGTCAAAAGTCGGCAATGCGACCGTTCGAAAATTCTCCGCTTGCCGTGCACTCTGCGGAACCGGGACCCGCAACGTCACACCTCGTTCCCGTTCGACCACACGACCGATCAGTGACACCTCAATATCAGCCGCTGCTAACGCATCAAAGACCGGCTCGACATCCGCTGCACCGACGGTCAACAACAAGGACCCGGAGCTAATGATGCCCCAAGGATCAAGGCCATAGAGTTTACACAGCTTGCGCGTCTGTGGGTAAATAGGGACCGCCTGGGCATCAATTTCCAAACCCACGCCGGCCGCCATCGCCAATTCCCACAAGCTCGTCGCCAGCCCCCCTTCTGTAGGGTCATGCATCGCGCGTACGCGCACAGCCTCGCTAGCGATCCGCGCTTCAGGCACCACGCTAATGCCGGGACAGTTCAGAAAATCAGCGCAGCGCTCCAAATATGGGGCGGACAAGCCATAACGGTGGGACAACTCGTCTCGTTTTTCGCGAGCAATGATCGCCGTGGCTTCAACGGCGATACGCTTGGTCAACAATACCACGTCACCAGGACGCGCGCCCTCGGTCGTGATCAAGTGATCAGGGGCCACCTCGCCTAGCATCATGCCAATCAAGATCGGACGATCAAGCCCATGCGTAATTTCGGTATGTCCGCCCACGAGGGTCGCGCCAACCTCCCGGCACGCCTGTGCCATCTGGTCCGCGATGTCGTCTACCATCTTGGCAGTGGCGCGCCTTTCAGGCAACAACAAAGTCGACAGAAACCAACGTGGCGCCGCTCCCATACAAGCTATGTCGTTGGCGTTCACGTGCACCGCATACCAGCCGATGGCATCAGTGGCAAAAGTGATAGGGTCACTCTTGGCGACAAGATAACGATCGCCCATGTCTAACACGGCGGCGTCTTCACCGATTTTAGGACCAAGGATGACACGGGGGTCCTGGCTTGAAAATCGGGACAACAGACGCGCCAAGTGATCAGCGGGCAATTTGCCCAATGGAAAATAGTCGTTTGTCTTTTGCATTGATCGATCAACGATGAAACATGTAAAAGGCCGCTCCAGGGGAGCGGCCTTTTACGTGCGCGCCGTAGCTAACACCCGATAAAAGGTGGCGCTACGGCGCTAGACTTACAGCTACTACTCATTAGCACCACCTCCTTATATAGGATAGCGATGGCGGCTCACCCCAGGCTGACCCAGAGATCCGCCAAATAAATGATAAATAACAGCGTAAACATTATCTCACATTCGACTT
>CAZSJU010000088.1:0-11831 GCA_964607235.1 uncultured Anaerolineae bacterium
CTGTTAACGTCCCTGATAAGGGTCCAGCATATCGCGCAGCGCGTCACCCAGCAGGTTGATGAGCAGCACGGTCAATGCCAGGATCAGGCCAGGGGCCAGCGCGGCCCAGGGCGCATCGCGCAAGACCACGCGTGACTCGTTTAGCATCGTGCCCCACTCTGGGGTACCTAACGGCGGCCCCAACCCTAGAAAGCTCAACATCGACACGTCTAGAATCGCCCATCCCATCTGGGATGTGATGACGACCAGCGCTGTACCGGCCACGTTTCGCCAGATGTGGCGACGGATGATAGACGTTTCGCTAGCGCCCAGCGCGCGCGAAGCTTCAATAAAGGTCTGACGGCGCACTGCGCGAGTCTTGCTGCGTACCAATCGTGCGACCACAGGGATGCCAGCCAGCCCTGTAGCCAGTGCCACATTCAGTAACCCCCTGCCGGTCAGCGCCACAATACCCAAAGCCAGCAGTAACCGCGGGAAGGCCAAGAGGACGTCTAGCAAGCGGCTGATAATGATATCGGTGAGGCCTTTGCAATAGCCCGAAGCGAGCCCCAACAAGGTGCCGGGTATAGCCGCGATGGCGGCTGCCAGCAGTCCGGCTCCCAGAGTCCACCGCCCGCCAAAGAGCAGCCGGCTGAGCACGTCTCGTCCCAAGTGATCACTGCCTAACCAGTGGGCTGGACCAGGCGGGGAGAGCGGCAGGGCGATTAATGCCATAGGGTCGGCCGGAGCCAGCCAGGGAGCCAGCAGCGCCGTTATCCCCAGGCCCATCAGCAGAGCCACCAGCGTCACGACCCGGCGCAAGGCCTGATCCGAAATGCCGCCGGGTTGTGGCAACCTCGGGCCGGGGATGTGAGGGAGTGAACTTGACTGGGGCAGCGGACCAAAGGGAGGCGAACCGGGTTGTGATTGGCGATGCTGTGTAGTTACAAAGCTGCGGTTTAGTTCCATTCCGTCACCTCGCGTAGCCGGGGGTCCAGCCACATCTGGACCAAGTCCGCGGCCAGGTTGGAGAGCGTATAAGTCAGTGCCGCCAACAAGACGATGCCCTGGGCCACGGGCAGGTCTTGGGCGATGACCGCATCAACGGCCACTCGTCCCAGCCCCCGCCGGGCAAAGACGCTCTCGGTGACGACGGTGCCGCCCAGTAGAAATCCAACCTGCAAGGCAAGCATTGTCAATATATCTGGCAGCGCTACCCGCGCTGCGTGCCGCCGGATGAGGCGCAGGGTGGTGACGCCGCGCGCGCGCGCCGCTATGATATAGGGTTGGTCCAACACGTCAAGCAGGCGGTCGCGGGTCAAACGGGCCAGGCTCCCCGCATTTGCCCAACCTAAAACTAGTGCTGGCAATAGCAGATGGCGCAAACTGCCTTGACCTGTCGCCGGCAACCAGCCTAAACTCAGGCTAAAGATCAGGATGGCCAACAGGCCTGATAGGGCTACCGGTGTGGACAAACCGCTCAAGGCCAGACTCATACAAAGCGTGTCTAACCAAGTGTAACGACGTTTTTTTTCCATTTCACTTGGCTGAACGGTAACCAGACTGGCCGGGGGATGTCGGGCTAGTGCCGCGATGGTGCCCAATGTCAGGCCAATGCCCAGGGAAAAGCCTGTTGCGGCGAAGGCGAGGACCAGGGTAGGAAATAGTGCACCACTGATGATCTGGCTCACCGGTTGATTGTTACTCCAGGAACGGCCCAGGTCGCCTTTTAGCAAACCACCCAGGTATCGGACGTATTGGACATCCAGTGGGTTGTCAAGGCCGAGCGCCGTTTTCCGTTCGGCGATGGCCGCTGCCGACGCGCCAGATTGAGCGAGCTGGGCCGTAGCCGGGTCACCGGGAGCGAGGTGTATGGCGAAAAAGGTGATGGTTGCCGCTGCCCACAACACGGGCAGCGCAGTCAACAGGCGGCGTAGAAGGTAATTAAGCATAGACATTAATCAGGCGCAGTGTCGGCGCTGTTGTATGGGCGGATGGGTGGTTTTTATCTGGATACATTTTTGCCGTTTCAATCTAGTTTGACATCGACCAGCCACGGAAACCAGCCTTGAGCGTCAAAGCGCAATCCTTGCACTTTTGATTGCGCCACGTTTAGATTAACATAGTCACGCAGCGGAAGGACCAGCGCTTGCTCCATAATACGCTGCTGAATTTGAGCATAGAGTGCAGCGCGTTCGGGGCCGGTGATGGACGCCGCCTTGTCAAGCTGAGCATCTAGTGTGTCGTCAGCCACCTGAGAAAAGTTGAAACCTCCATCTTGGTGGTAAAAGGACCATAATAAGTTGGGATCGCGCCCAAAAAGGTTAAAGCCTGCCAGGTGGTGGGTGCCGTCACGGCCTGCCTCCAGCAGTGCGGGGTAGGGCAAAACATCGGCTGTCAATTCGATGCCGATCTCGCTCCATTGGGCCTGCAAAATTTGGGCCATATCGGGGTTAAAGCCCCATCCGCCCAAGGCCATCGTCAGTTGTAACGGCGTACCGTTTTGGTCACGCACGCCATCTTGATCGCTATCATACCAGCCCGCTTTTTCTAGCAGGGTCTTGGCTTTGTTGGGATCGTAAGGATAAAAATCGCGCAAGGCAGGATCATAGCTGCTCGTCGCGGCGCTGAGGGGACCATAGGCCACGGGTGACGTTTCGCCAAAGAGGGTGTTAACGATGGCCTCGCGATCAGTAGCATAAATTAGTGCCTGGCGCACGCGCAGGTCGTCCAGCGGGGCACGCTGGACATTCAGGAAAAACTGGGAGGGTTGCCCCGGGATGGGGACGGCGTGCAGTACAAAGTCCTTATTTTGATCCAGACGTGCAGCGTCGCGGGGCGGCACTTCGCCCACCAGGTGAACTTCGCCTGTCTCCAGGGCTGGTGCCCGCGTGGACGGATCTGCGAAAAAGCGAAACTCGACCTCCGCCAGGTGAGCTGGTCCCTGGTTTTCAAATACTGACGGCCCCCAGATGTAATCGGGGTTACGTGCCAGTGTCAGGTGGTCGTTGGGCAAGTATTCCACGAATTTGAAAGGCCCGGTGCCTACTTGATGAAATGGATAGTCCGGTCCCCATTTCTCCAGGGCTGCCGGTGAGGCCATACCCAGGTAGACCTGACTCAATGCGTCAAAGAGGGGGGCATAGGGATGGCTCAGATGGATGCGGATCGTGTATTCGTCGACGACCTCTGTGCGTTCGTATGGGCCTAGCATAAAGATCGCTTTTTGTGAGGCGGTTTGGGGGTCTGTGATACGTTCCAGGTTGATGCGCACTGCTTCCGCGTTAAAGGGCGTGCCGTCGTGAAAAGAGACGTCGCGACGTAGAAAGAAGGTGCAAGTCAGACCGTCGTCAGATACCTCCCATTGCTCGGCTAACCCTGGGATAAATTCACCTGTATCCGGATCTTGGTAAACCAGGGTGTCATATACGTTGGTGAGCGGGATGCCCAGCTCTGAAGAGGCGTTGACGTGGGGGTCTATACCTGAGGGCGCCAAGGTCAGCCCGTAAATCAGTCGGGACGGTTCGCTAGTGGAGGAAGCCTCTCTGCCGCCGCAAGCGAGAAGCAACGAACCCAAGACAACCAGGAATATTACTGCAACGTTTTGCTTTTTCATGGGTTTACCTTGTCTGTGGTCTAGTCAAGTTTAATTCACAAGGTTACAGTATAAATGAAATCGCATGGTCTGGCAACCTATTCATGTGCGACACGTTATTTGCGCCGGCTATATGGGGTGGTTGGGTAGAAGTTGAGTGTTCTTGTCGGGTTTGTTGCAACATGGTACAATCCGACGCAGGTGATAAAGTTGGATTCAAAGTTTGATCAGTATAAAGTCTGGTTGTTGCTGGCGCTAATCTTGCTTCTGGCAGGCGCACTGCGTTTTTACCGCATCGAAGCCCAGAGTTTCTGGAACGATGAGGGAAACTCGGCGCGGTTGGCTGAGCGTTCGATAGATCTCATTATCGAGGGCGCTAGGGGGGATATTCATCCGCCGGGTTATTATTTGGCCTTGCACTATTGGCGCGCGCTATTTGGCCCCAGCGAGGCCGCGTTGCGGGGATTGTCGGCGTTGTGCGGCGTGGCTCTCGTCGGGTTTGTCTTTTTATTGGGCCGCAGGCTGTTTGAGGGTGAGACTGTAGGTTTGATCGCAGCGACGTTCGCGGCGCTTGATCCTTTTCAGGTTTACTATAGCCAGGAAGCGCGCATGTATGCCATGCTCGCATTGTGGGCGATGGCTTCCACCTGGGCGTTGGTTGCCTGGTGGCAGGCTATAGGTCAAGATCGTCAGGGACAGATGAGGCCAGGGGCATCGGTCAAGGTCGCAGCGCTGCCGTGGGGACCTTGGGTGGTTTATACTTTGACCACTGCTGCAGGCTTGTATACGCACTATGCTTTCGCTTTTGTGTTGTTGGCCCAAGGCCTGGGCGCCGGGTTGTGGTGGTGGGTGCTATGCTATCTGCCCGCAGAAGAGAAGCGGTCAGCGGGTCAACCTTTGTGGGTTTGGGGGGCGGCGTTGGCCGGTATGGCCGTCCTTTATTTGCCGTGGTTGCCGACGGCCTGGCGCCAGGTCACTTGCTGGTCGACGAGCCAAGAGTCTTTTACGTTATCAGAAGCCTTGTTGGACGTGTGGCGCTTGTTGAACTTTGGCCAGACGATTTCTTCCCAGGTTGTCGTGGGCGGGCTGGTCGCGGCGGGGGCGTTGATTTTCTTGAGCCTGTTGCCCCCCGTGCAAGATGACGACCCACCCACGGTGCAAGCGGCGCCTTATCACGTGCGTTGGGGCATCGTCGCGTCTCTGATTGTGATTCCCGTCGGCTTGATTTTGGGGTTGGGGATTTACAAGGAGGCTTATCAAAAGTTCCTGCTGGTGGCAGCCGCGCCATTGTCCGTGTTGGCAGCGCGAGGCGTGGTGAGTGGGTGGCAAATCGCCGGTGGTATCGTGATTTGGGAGGAGCAGAAAACGGGCCTGGGATATCGGGCAATCGTCATTTTTCTGACGGCCTTGTTTTTGTTTGACAGCGTCCGCTCTTTGAATCAGCTATATTTTGACGCACGTTACGCCCGAGCGGACTATGGCGCAATCGCCCGCTATATTGAGGCCAACGCGCGCCCAGGGGACGCGGTGATTTTGAACGCGCCTAACCAGTGGGAAGTTTTTACTTATTATTATCCTGACGATGGACACGTGTTCCCTGTGGCGCGCCAACGTCCGCTAGACGTGGCGGCGAACCGGGCTGAGCTAGAGGGCATTGTCAAGGATCACCAGCGCTTGTTTGCTATTTTTTGGGGCGATGCCGAGAGTGACCCGGAACGTTTCATCGAAAGTTGGCTAGAGGCATATACTTATAAGGCGGGTGAAACCTGGTATGGGGACGTCCGTCTGGCAACCTATGCGGTCCCTACGGCGTTCGCGGATGACCCTGCGGTCCCTTTAGACGTTCGGTTCGGTGAGGCCATCCATCTCGACGGCTATACATTGTTGACAGAGGATGTTGCGCCGGGGGATATTGTGCAATTGACGCTCTTTTGGCGCGCCAGCGCGCCCATTTCTGAGCGGTACAAGGTTTTTATTCATCTGTATGGGGAAAGCGGGCGAGTGTTGGCCCAGACTGACAGTGAACCTGGGGCCACGTTGCGGCCCACCTCTAGCTGGGTGCCCGGCGAGCGCATTGTGGATCGTTATGGTGTGTTGGTGCCGTCAGATATGCCGCCGGGCGATTGTACACTGACGGTGGGCCTTTACCTTATCGGACAGCCGGACCGTCGCTTGCTTGTTTCAGGGCAGCGAGGACAAGTTGACGTTGACCATCTAGATTTGGCTTTAATCACCGTGAGGCCTTGATTGGCATCACGGAAAATAGCGAGTTTGTTCAGGATTAGAAAGAGTTGGGCCTATGGATAAAGTGCTAATTGTCGAGGACGACGCGACTTTGTTAGAGACTTTGGAATATAATCTCACCCGCCAGGGCTACAAGACCTTTACCGCCACAGACGGTCGAAAGGCGTTGCACCTGGCGCGGCAAGAAGAGCCAGACCTGATCTTGTTGGACGTGTTGCTGCCGGGGATAGACGGGTTTGAAGTATGCCGTATCCTGCGCCGAGAGATGAATGTGCCCATTTTGATGCTCACCGCGCGCGCGGACGAGGTGGACAAGGTCGTGGGTTTGGAGATGGGGGCCGATGACTATTTGACCAAGCCCTTTAGCATGCGTGAGCTGCTGGCGCGAATCAAGTCGCTGTTGCGGCGGGTGCGACTGATTCGTGAAGAGATGGTGGCAGCGGGTGAGGTGCAGGACTCGGAAAAGATGGTCTTTGGGGATCTGGTTTTGGACATCAACCGTCACGAGGCGTTGTCCAAGGGAGAGCCGTTGCATTTAAAACCCAAAGAATACGACCTGCTGGTTTTTTTGTCTCGCCACCGAGGGATGGCGCTCTCTCGCGACTTGATACTGGAGCGCGTGTGGGGCTGGGATTATGACGGTGGAAGCCGCACAGTGGACGTGCACGTCCGCTGGTTAAGAGAAAAGATCGAGTCGGACCCGGCCAACCCCGCCCGCATTGTCACCGTGCGGGGGGTGGGTTACTGCTTCGAGGGCTAAAAGATGTGGTTTCAGGGCATTCGCTGGCGCATTGCCATACCTTACGTCGTCTTGATCTTGCTGACCATGTTGGTGTTGGCAATTTATGTGTCGAATCAGTTGCGCAAAGAGTTCTTGGATGATTTGCAGTCCAAGTTGCTCTCGGATGTGCATTTGTTGTCTGATTGCATGGGACCATTGCTGCATGAGCAGGCTGATCTTGAATCTGGCGCGCTGGATAGGACGGTCAGTCGCTGGGCCGACTTGTTGGGAGGGCGTGTGACGCTGATTGCGGGAGATGGCACGATCTTGGTCGAATCGCACGTGGACCCGGCCCAGATGGACAATCACTTGAATCGACCTGAAATCCAGCAGGCTTTGACGGAAGGGCAGGGCAGTAGCATCCGTTTCAGCAAGACGATGGGTTATGAGATGATGTATGCCGCCAAGCCCATAACGGTTCAAGGTGAGGAAGCGGTGACAAGCATTGTGCGTGTCGCGTTGCCTTTAAGCCAGATTGAGGCCAGCATCTCCCGCCTACGTCAGACGGTGCTGACGGCGGCATTGTTGGCCGCGTTGGTCGCGATGTTACTGGCGATGTTGATCGCAGAACGTAGCGCGTTGCCATTGCGTCGGCTTACTCGAGTGGCGGACCGCATGGCGGCGGGTGATTTGAGCGCTCGTCTGTTACCCTCGTCGCGCGATGAGGTTGGACAACTCACCAGCGCGTTTAATCATATGGCTGAACAATTGCACGAAAAGGTGGACAATCTGGCTGAGGAGCGAGGACGCCTGGCCGCAGTGTTGGAGCATATGGCCGATGGGGTACTCATCGCCGATGGTGATGGCAAAGTGCAGTTGATCAATCCCGCCGCCGCGCGACTTTTGCGCACCAGTGCGATGCGAGCGACGGGGCTCTCCTTGGCCCAAGTGGTGCGTCACCATCGCCTGATTGACCTTTGGAAGCGTTGTCGTGAGCAAGAAAAAGAGCAGGTCGAGGCGATGGAGATTCGCCGCTATGGCTTGTTTTTGCAAGCGATTGTGACACCCTTTCAACAAGTAGATGCCCGGGGCTATTTGTTTATCATTCAGGACCTGACACGTGTCCGCCGTCTGGAAAATATGCGGCGAGATTTTATCAGCAACATCTCGCACGAGTTGCGCACACCGTTGGCTGGGTTGAAAGCCTTGGTGGACACATTGCGCGACGGGGCGATAGAAGATCCACCGGCGGCCGAGCGTTTTCTCACTCGTATGGATGCCGAGGTGGACGCGATGACGCAGATGGTGCAAGAGTTGTTAGAACTTTCGCGTATCGAGTCGGGACAGGTTCCCTTGCGCCTTACTCCAACGCTGGTGTCTGAGCTAGTGACGCTACCCACGGAAAGGCTGCGCCCTCAGGCAGAACGCGCCGAATTGGACCTCAAGTTTGTCCTGCCGCCTGCCCTGCCTGTAGTGCTGGCGGATGCCGAGCGCGTGCGGCTGGTGCTGACCAACTTGGTGCATAACGCAATAAAGTTTACGCCTGCCGGTGGCCACGTGACCGTCTCGGCGCAGCCCAGGGAAAATAAAGTGATTTTTTCTGTCCAAGATGATGGTGTGGGCATCCCGGCCGATGATTTATCACGCATCTTTGAGCGGTTTTACAAAGCTGACCGGGCGCGCAGCGGTGGCGGCACGGGACTGGGTCTGGCCATCGCCAAACACATCATCCAGGGGCACGGGGGCCGTATCTGGGCCGAGAGCGTGGAGGGAAAAGGCAGCACGTTTTACTTTTCATTGTCGGCCGTCAAATAAAGAACGAACAGAGTGCTAGATATTTTTGACATCTGGCACTCTGCTCGGAATATGTGATACTTGCTAGTGACCGCAAAGAGCGTGACGGGTTGTTTTCATTTTGGAAAGCGATTTGTCGCCGTTCATCTTGCCCCTTTCATTCTCTCTTTATAGATCACATCAACTTGATTTTACTTCACGTTTGAGGTTCTGCCGAGTCAAGTAGATGCGTTTGCCTCTGTTTTTTCTTCTGCGAACCACAGATCAGTCTGTTGGAACTTTTCTTCCAGAAAACGACCGTGCGCCATCAATCGCTGCGTGTCGTTGTGGTAAAAATCCTGCGCAATCTCTTGCATCTGCTGGTCTAGCAGGTCCAATTGTTCCAGCAGCAGTTGCTGTGCGGTTTTGCCATCCTTGACGGGATGCAGGTTGGCGAAAGCCCTGGGCAAATTGAGATAATTCTCCAAGGTTTCGGGTAGGTATTCCAACGCCGTCTGGCGGATGACATAGATGTTATAGTCGCTGCTGCTAATGTCCACGATGTGGGGTAGGATATCCAGTATAGAGTTCTTGATGCTTACCACTTTTTCCAGGATATTCTTAGAGACCCGCTTGCGGACAGATTTGACCAGGTTTTCCAGCTCTTCTTCAATTTCTTCTACGGTGAGCTGGTTCTGCAGGCGCAGGTCATAGGTTGGGCTTTTGGGGGTGGCCAGTACACCAATGAGGTACAAGCCTATCACGATAAAGAACCAAAAGCTGCCAATGATCCCCAGGAAATAGAGGATCAAGCCCAGGATGCCCAGCAGTGAGCCGACGATATTGGGCGTACTGTACAGATAGAGCAAAATACGTTGCTTTCTCGTCATGGTTTATTGGTAACCCCGGATCTGTTTAAAGATGATGTTGAGTGATTCGGATTGGGCGTCGAACATCCGGCCGCCGGTGGTTTCGGCGATGGATTCCATCGTCTCGCGGTCCGCTTTGCCAAACAGGATGGTAAACGTCTTGATGTCACGGATCTCTTCTGGCAATCCCTTGTAAGCGCCTAGGAACTGTCCTTGGCTGATGCCGTCTGTGTTTTCGCCATCACTCATCAACACGATAGAGTAATAACGATCGGGATCTTGTTTATGGGCCTCGACTGCGAACCGGTAGGCAAAATCGAGCGCGGTAAAGATCGCGGTGCCGCCGTCGGCCTCGAGACTCTCGACATAGCTGCGGATCTCTTGCATATCGGTACTTTGTGAAGTCTGTTCGTCGATATGAAAGGTTTGCAGATCATGCACATTGTTACTAAAAGCGAGCATTGTGATGCGTTCGCGATTCCGAAAGCGTGCAAAGCGGCCCGTCAGGCTGGTGTCCAGTCCGGTCAAATTGGTCAAGGCATTTTTAAGATCATCCAGTCGTTCACCTTTCATCGACCCGCTCACGTCGAGCACAAAGATGGCGTGAGAAGGGATGCGTTGCTCGTCCAGGTAGGCAAAGATCAGTTGGTCGATCACTTCTAGGCTATTGGGGAAGGGCAGTTCCACCAACAGTTGGTCGGGAAACTTGGAACTGAGCTGCACTTGGGGAATCACCGGCCGGCGCAGGGTACGCTCCATCAGCTCTTTTTGGAACTCGGGCGAGCGCAAGTATGCGACGAGTGTGTCATAGTCTTCCCGCTTGTCGCTGTTGATCAGCATGAGAGGATAGTCCGCAGTGATGATGCCCTCTTGAGGATAGACCAGGTAGAGCGGTTCGCGCAATTGTCCGCTCTCATCAAGCTGGAGCAGCACGGACTCATAGTTGATGATGCCGTCTAACTTGTCTTGCTCGCGCACATAGCTCTCTGCCAACCAGCCCGAACTCCCGGCAGTCAGGACCTGACCTTTGAAAAACGCCTGGAGCGCCTCGTTGTCAATATCCTCGATTGTGAGGGCGTCGGCGTTGCCTGACAGCGCAGCAGCCACGCCGACCAGGGATGTAAACCCCGAGTTTGAGGATGCGGGGTTGGTCATCGCATAGCGTAGCTCGCCGTTGCTGGCTTTTTCTGCGATGTCGCGCCAGGTCAGGTCTGGGTTGTCCACCCAACCCCAGTCTTGGGCTTTACTTTGCTTGACGCCCAAGACGACCGGAGACAACATTATCTTTTCTTGGGCCACCAGGCGGCCTTGGGGACCTTGCAGCAGGGTGATGTACTTGCCGTGAGAGAACCAGGCCAGGTCGACATCGGCCCCGGCCATCAATTCCTCAGCGCCGTCCAGGGTGCCGATGTATTCCATCTCTAACGAGATGCCGGTTTCTTTACGGATCTGGTCCAGCATAGGTTCCAGGTCTTTGAGCTCAGAGCCGGCCAGCACTTTTATCTTGTTGCTTGAGGAGCCGCAGCCTGCCAGAATGGCCAAAGCAAAAGCAGTGATGATCAGGATGAACGTGTTGCGGGTACGCATCGGTTATCCTCCTTTAAAAGTCTATGACGTCATCGTCGGGGGCGGCGAGTCGGCTGAAATCGGAAACTTGTTCGACTTGCTGATTGCGCACCCGATCCAGATAGGTTTGCGACCTCTGTACTTCTGTTGACAAGGCGTTGACAGTCTGTTGCATCGTGTCCAGGGCCTCGACCTTATAGTCCGAGATCATGTCCATTGTCTCGTAAATGTTGTTAAAGGCCGCCTGGAGTTGTTCCAGGTTTACGGCGGCGCTGGTCGCTTGTCTGTGGGTATCGGCCGTCTGTTGTTTGAGCAACCGTGAGGTGGATTCGATCATGTTACTGGTCGTGGTGTTTAGGGCGTTGATTTGATCTAACACCAATTTTTGATTGGCCAGCGCTTGGGCGACCATGACGGCGGTGCGCAACGCAGAGACGGTCGTGGTCGTCGCTCGATCGACGCCTTTGATGAGCTCGAGGTTGTTTTTACGGATCATATCCAGGGCCAAGTAGCCTTGGATGTTTACCGCTAGTTGCGTCAAGAGGTCCTGGACCTTTTGACGCACATAGAACAACATCTCCTCCTTGACGACGCGGGCTTTTTCCGGGTCACGCGTCTCTATCTCGGCGACACGCGTTTCCAGGGCGGCGTCAATTTGTTTGCCCACATAGACGTACTGTTGTAACTGTTGCATAAGATTCCACAAATTGACCTTTTCTTGTTCGATGGCCGCATTGTCCTTGCGTAACTCGTCCTGACTCTTGTACAAATTGTTAATGATGGCGTTGATGTGGGTTTGGGAAGACTGGTATTTCATAAAATAGTCGCGCAACCGGTTCCCAAAGGGAATGACCCCCAGGATCTTGCGCGGGGACAGCAAATCTCCCTGGCTAGAAGGGTCCAGGTCCTCGACAGTCTTGCGCAAGTCCAGCAGCGATTTAGAGACCGGGGATTGCTCGTCGAACAGCCCACCCTCCATCGCCTTCACGGGCCGGTCTAACATGCGGTTGGATACGCTGGAAGAGGCACGGATTTCCTTGTTTCCCAGGTTGTGGATGGCGTTGACCCGGTCTTTGAAGGATTC
>CAZSJU010000089.1:0-2145 GCA_964607235.1 uncultured Anaerolineae bacterium
TCCGTCATTCCGAGCCCCGTCGAGGAATCTCCCCCGCGTCGGCCAGTCCGAGCCTGGTCCGTCATTCCGAGCCCTGTCGAGGAATCTCCCCCGCGTCGTCCAGCGTCGCCAGCTCTAACTGGCGGCGGTAGAGCTGGCTGTACAGTCCCTCGCGCGACATCAGTTCACGGTGGTCGCCCACCTCGCGGATGTGGCCTTCTTCTAATGCGATGATCTTGTCCGCATCCCGGATGGTGCTCAGCCGGTGGGCGATGACCAGTGCCGTGCGTCCTTTTAGCACATGTTCCAGCGCCTGCTGGATCAGATATTCCGCTTCGGCATCCACCGAAGACGTGGCCTCGTCCAGGATCAAGATGCGCGGATCGGCCAGAATGGCGCGGGCCAGGGCCAAGCGTTGTCGCTGCCCGCCCGAGAGCCTGACGCCCCGCTCGCCGATTTCGGTGTCATAGCCGTCGGGCATGTCCATGATAAAGTCATGCGCATAGGCCGCGCGGGCGGCGGCGATCATCTCTTTATCGCTGGCATCGGCCTTGGCAAAAAGCAGATTGTCGCGCACGCTGCTGTTAAACAAAAAGGTCTCTTGCAGCACGACGGCAATGTGGGCGCGCAGACAATCCAGCGGGATGTCCTTGACGTCACGCCCGTCGATCCGCACCTGGCCACGGATGGGGTCGTAAAAACGATTCAGCAGATTGGCGATGCTGGTCTTGCCGGCGCCGCTGGGTCCGACTAGCGCCACGACCTGGCCCGGCGCGACGTGGAACGACACGTCGTGCAACACATACTCTCCGTCGCCCGCGTTCGCTTCCTTGGCCTCTTGCCCGTAACAAAAATACACGTGCTCGAACGCAATCTCGCCCTGAATGGCAGGGGGCGCGCTGGCATCGGGCGTGTCTTGGATGTCGGGCTCTTGGTCCAACAACTCGAACACCCGCTCGCTGGCGGCCAGGGCCTGCTGAAAGACATTGTCTACCTCGGTCAGCCGGTTGATGGGCTGATAAAACGAAGTGACATAGGACAAAAAGGCAACCAACGTGCCCAGGCTCAGCGCGCCGTCTATGACCCGGCGCGCGCCAAACGCCAGCACCAGGGCCATGCCCAGCGCGGCCATAAAGCGGATCGCCGGGAAAAAGGTAGACCAGGCGCGGATGCCCTGCACCCGGGCGCGATAGTAGGCCTGGCTGTCCTCGGCAAAACGCTCCAGCGCGGCCCGTTCCTGTCCAAAAGCCTGGATGACCTGGATGCCCGAGATGTTGTCTTGCAAGCGCGCGTTAATGTCGCCCAGGCGGTCGCGCACCTGGCGATAGATGGGGCGCACGCGCGTGTTGAACAGGCGCAGCGCCACGGCCAGCACGGGCACCGGCAACATGGCCACCAGCGCCAGTTGCCAGTCGAGCCACAACAACACGCCCGCCGTGCCGAGCAGCCGTAACAGGTCAACCATCGTCAGGCTAGAGCCGTGGGTCACAAATTGCTCCAGCGCGTTGACGTCATTGGTGATGCGCGACATGAGCTCGCCGGTGGAGGTGCGTTCGAAATAAGAGAGTGACAAGCGCTGCAAATAGGCATACAGTTCGACGCGCAGGTCCAGGATAAAGCGTTCGCCCAGCGCATGGCGCAGATACAGGTCCCCAGCGGACACCAGTTGAAGCGCCAAGTAGATGCCAATCAGGCCGCTCACCAGGGGCACCAGGCGTGAGGTGTCCCCCGTTTGCACAATGTCGTCGATGATGGTGCGTTGGAACAGGGGCGGCAGCAGCTCGAGCCCGGTCCACAGCAGCAACAGAGTTAGAATGACCAGCAGTTGTTTCCAGTAAGGTTTGAGATGGTTAAAAAGTCGTTTCAAAACAGTTTCTCCTTGTATATATTTTAGCACACCGCTAGCGTGTCTGCTAGTGGGCGCAAGCCTTTTGTCTCAGGGGGCGGAAAGCCAATGCCCAGGGCCGTGCCGACGAGGATCATGGCGGCACGCAGAGTGCCTGCGTGGACGGCGCAGGCGGCCGTGCCATCGTGGATCAGGTGTACCCGCAAGCCACGCGGTGCGTGCGGGACGCGCGCCGCGATGGCCCGCGCCAACAACGGGCGGGCATCGTCGGCCAGCGTGCTGAGGTTGGCGTACAGCCCGTTGCCCAGCAGCCGGCCGCC
>CAZSJU010000089.1:2245-8417 GCA_964607235.1 uncultured Anaerolineae bacterium
CTGGCGTCTACCCAGCGCGGCAACGCCAGGCGGGTATGGCGCGTGTCCTGAGCAAACGCGTCGGGCAGTTCCAGGGCGACGGCCTGCGCCCGCGCGTAACGGATGACGGCCCAACTGGAGAGCAAGTCGACAGCGCGCTGCCCGCGCACCGCGTCGTCGATGGGCAACCCCGGCAGGTCCACGATGCGCACGCGATTGACGGAAAAGTGCGGCGGCGTATGCGGAATCCGAACGCTCATCCCTTGTCCCCAAAAAGCCCTGCTTCCACAAACCACGCCAGCGTGTCGAGGGCGGTCGCATCGAACGGCCGGGCTGCCAACCCCAGTTCGCGTTCGGCCTTGAGCGTGCTCAAGGGTTGCCAAAAGCGCAGCGTGCGCACGTTTTCCGGCAACTGGAACCCAGGCAGCGCGTCGGTCAGGCGGATCAGGGCATCCACCACAGGTCGCGGGATTTTGAGGCGGGGCGGTGTGCCCCCGGCCGCGTGGGCGGCGGTCATCAAAAGTTGGCGCAGGGTCAGGTTATGCCCGCCGATCAGGTAGCGCTGCCCCACGCACCCACGTTCGACGGCGGCAATATGCGCGGCGGCCACGTCGCGCCCGTCCACCACGTTGAGCACGGCGTCGAAATAGACCGGCACCCGCCCGCGCGCCACCTCTAGCAACAGTTGACCGGTGGTGGGCTTGACGTCGCCCGGCCCAAACACAGCCGTGGGCAGCAGGATGAGCACGGGCAAGCCGTCCGCCGCAGCCGCTAGCGCCATCTGCTCCATGGCAAACTTGGCCTCATAGTAAGCGCTGCCGCTACGGCCCGGCGTGTAAAAGTCGCGCTCGTCGGCCAGGCGTCCCGGCTGCGAGGGCCGCCCCACCGTCGTCAGCGAGCTGGTGTAAAGCAGGCGCGCGACGCCGGCCCGGCGTGCCGCCGCCAGCACGCGCCCCATCTGCGCCTGAGCATAGGCCACTTGACCTGGAATATCGCGCGAGTGGGTGGGATAGTGAGCGGCGGCGTGGAACAACAGTTCGCACCCGTCGACGGCAGCGGCCAATGCTTCCGGATCATCCAGGTCGCCCTGTACCCATTCGATCTGTGACGCGACGTCGCGCAGCGCGCCCACGATGGGCCGGCGGCGCAGGACGCGCACCCCATAGCCGGCTGCCAACGCGGCGCGAGCGATCTGCCCGCCGATGAATCCGGTGCCACCTAGCACTAGTGCTTTCATAATCTTGATCTATGTGCAACGCACTTGGTGCGTTGCACATAGATTTACTCCTTTACGCCGTCCATCAGATCAAGCAGGGTCTGGTGCAGGTGCCCGTTACTGACCAGCACCCGTTCGTGCCAAGTTTGCCAGGGCGTCCCTTCTAGCGCGCTGACGCGTCCGCCGGCTTCCTGGACCAGCAGCAACCCGGCCGCCATGTCCCATGGCTTCAAGCCAATGTGAAAATAAGCGTCGAGCCACCCCGCGGCGACGTAGCACAGCCCCAGCGCTGCCGAGCCCAGCCCGCGCAACGTGCCGCAGGCCGGCGCGACGCGCTGTACGCGCGCCACCATCTCGTGACGGCTGGGTTGGGCATGCGCCCAGTCCAGCCCAATGGTAGCGTACCGCACGTTTTCGATAGCGCTGACGTGCATAGGGTCGCCGTTCAGCGTCGCGCCTTGCCCGCGCACGGCGGCAAACATCTGGTCGAGCATGGGATCATAGACCACGCCCAGCGCCAATTGTCCACGGTGCGTCAGGCCGATAGAGACGCTAAAGGTGGGCAGGCGCCGGCTATAATTGGTCGTGCCGTCCAGCGGGTCGATGACCCACACATAGGGCGCGTCGCCCTTTATGCGGCCCGTCTCCTCGGTCAGCAGCGCGTGCTCGGGAAAGCGGGCGCACAAGGTCTCGACGATGGCTTGCTCGGCCGCCAGGTCCGCGTCGGTGACAATGTCGCGCAGCCCCTTGACACGCACCTCGCGCTTGGCCGGCAGCCGTTCGACCAGAATCTGTCCGGCAGCACGGGCGGCCTGAATAGCGGTCTCTAACATCAGTAGGTGGTCATCCATATCGCATTCCTTGAGTGTGTGGCAGTTGAACGAGAGATTCAGATCAACATTGAGGATAAATCATCTCGGCGCCTGGGCCACCATCGCTCAGAGCGTGACCCGGCGCGGATGGACGCGGCAATGTTCGGCGGTAATGATGGACACGACCTGCGCTACCGCTTTATCCAGCGCATCCTGGCGGTTGACCACCACATAGTCAAACTCGGCCATGCGTCGCATTTCCTGGCGCGAGGTGGCGATGCGGATTTCGAGCTGCTCGGGCGAATCGGTCTGGCGCATTTCCAGGCGAGTAGTCAGCTCTTGTTCCGAGATAGCGGTGAGAAAGATCAGGATCGCTTCCGGAGCCAGGCGGCGCACGGTGGCTGCCCCTTGCACGTCTAGCCGCATGATGACGTCTTGACCGCTGTCCAGCGCATCGCGCACCTGGCTTTTGGGGACGCCCTTATAGTCGCCATAGACCAGGGCATACTCGAACAGCTCGTCTTGCTCAATCATTTGGGCGAATTCACTCTTGGAGCCAAAGATATAGTCGACCCCGTCCACTTCGTCGGGCCGTCGGGGGCGCGTGGTGGCGGTCACCACAAAGTGAAAGGGATGCCCCTGCACCTTCATACGCTGGATCAACGCGTCTTTGCCCACGCCCGAAGGGCCAGAGATGACGATCAACAGTGGCGGTCGTTCCAGGTTGTACAGTTCGGCGGTGGTTGGATCTGGGTTCATTTGGTTGCTCCTGCTGGCGCGCTGCGGTATAATGTTTGAACACTGACGATAGATGATGGAGGACTGGATGCCTATTTATGAATACCGTTGTCAGGATTGTGGGCGCAAGCTAGCGGTTTTATGGCGCCGTCGCGCCGACGCCAAAGCACCCACCTGTCAACGTTGCGGTAGCGATAGCATGGTCCGGCTTGTCTCCCGCGTGCGTCTCGTGCGCTCGGAAGAGAGCCGCATGGAAAATCTGGCCGACGAGGCCAGCATGGCAGACCTGGACGAAAACGACCCGCGCAGCATCGGGCGCTGGATGCGCAAGATGAGCGATGAGATGGGAGAGGACCTCGGCCCCGAGTTCGAAGAAGTCGTTGGCCGACTGGAAGCCGGCCAAGACCCCGAGGAGATTGAATCGTCCATGCCCGAATTGGGCGATATGGGCGGCTCGGATTTCGTCGGAGGCAGCACGTTCTAGACGCCTCGCTCCAACTTTGTTTCAACGGCTCGTTGAATCTCCCGTTGCAGTTCCTCAATTGAGCGGCGTGCGTCCAGCACACACCAGCGGTCGGGTGCGGCGGCAATGAGCGCCAGGTAACCCTGGTGCACCCGTCGGTGAAACTCGACCGCTTCTTGGTCCAGCCGGTTCCACTCCCCCTCGCCCAATGACCGCGCTTGCTGTTTACGTTTCAGGCCTTGCTCCACCGAACAATCCAGGTATAACGTCAGGTGAGGGGTCAATCCTCCAGTAGCAAAGGCGGTGATCTGTTGCAACGCGTCCAGGTCGATCCCCCGCCCATAGCCCTGGTAGGCGAGGGTGCTGTCGGCATAGCGGTCACTGATCACGACTTTGCCCTGAGCCAGCGCCGGGCGGATCAGTTGCCCGACATGTTGAGCGCGTGAGGCGGCATAGAGCAACACCTCGGCCTCGTCCACCATCGCCGTGTTGTTCAGGTCGTGCAAGACGGCGCGGATCTGCTCGCCGATGAGGGTGCCGCCTGGCTCGCGGGTGTCCAACACATCATAGCCGGCCGCCTGTAGATATGTGGCCAGCAACTTGATTTGGGTGGTCTTGCCGCTGCCCTCCGGGCCCTCAAAGGTGATAAACATACCCACTGGGCTATTCCCGGTAGATTCTGACCCGTCGCCGGGGCTCTTTGCCATAGCTATGCGAGATCAACTTGGCCTGGCGTGCCATCTCGTGCTGCCGGCGGCGGATATAAGCGTTCTGTGGGCTCAAGTCCACCGAATGGGTGCCCGCTTGCACCCGCCGGATGGCGTCTTGCGTCTCGCGTACGGCGATAGCGACCGGGTCTACCTGCTGGCCCCCCAGTTCGAACAAGTCTATCAATGCGTTTTCCATATTGTTGACCGTGTTGCTGCGCAGCACGTGAACCGGAATGCCTTTCTCCTCGGCCTTGATGATGACCCGTGGACGGCGCCGGTAATAGGTGCGGGCCGTGATGAGCGCGTCCGCCTCGTCTAGATTGTCCACCAGCACGACCGGCAGGCGGATACGTTGTGCGGCCTGGCGTAGCCGGTTACGGGCGATACCGTAAGGGTAAGCGTTCAACGTGGGCAACCGGCCTTCCGGCCCGGCGCTGGCTGCGGCGTGGCGATGATCTGGCAAGGGCGAGCGCTCTGGCACAGAGGCCGTGATATCCTGGGTCGATTTGACCTGGACCTCGTCGGCCTCATCCCGGTAACGCAGTTCCATTTGCGGCGTTTGGCCGCGCAACAACGCGTCTACTGAGGACAAGACGCTGTGATGGACTTGGAGCCGTTGTCGCGCCTGGATCTCTATCAGCGCGTCAAAAGTCGGTGGGGCACGTCGTTCCAACACTGTCTTTTGAGTGCCGCGCCGGCGGGCCTCTTCGTCGCCCAGGGTCACGCTCTCGATGCCCCCGATGAGGTCAGACAGCGTGGGGTTGAGCATCAGGTTGTCCAAGGTGTTGCCATGGGCAGTGCCGATCAGTTGCACGCCGCGCTCGGCGATGGTGCGGGCCGCTGCGGCCTCTAGCTCGCGGCCGATCTCGTCAATGACGATCACCTCAGGGTTGTGGTTCTCTACCGCCTCGATCATCACCTCGTGCTGCAAGGTCGGCGTCGCGACCTGCATACGGCGCGCGCGACCGACGGCGGGGTGTGGCACGTCACCGTCCCCTCCAATCTCGTTAGACGTATCCACGATGATAACCCGCTTTTGTTCGGCCAGGACGCGCGCTGCCTCGCGCAGCATGGTCGTCTTGCCCACGCCCGGACGGCCCAACAGCAAGATGCTCTGTCCACTTTCTATGATATCCTTGATAATTTCGATGGTGCCATAGACAGCGCGGCCCACCCGGCAGGTGAGGCCAACCACGGTCCCGCGTCGGTTACGGATGGCCGAGATGCGGTGCAGGGTACGTTCGATGCCCGCCCGGTTGTCCGTGTCAAACTCGCTGACCCGCGCTTTGACGTATTCGATATCCTTTTGGGTGACGTGGGTATCGCTCAGAACCAGCTCAGTGTCCGTAAAGCGTATCGAGGGCCGGCGGCCGAGGTCGAGGATCACCTCTAACAGGTCGTTGCTCCGCCCTGCCGTGCGCACGGCGGTCTCGATGGCCGGCGGCAATATAGATAAAAGTGCATCCAAATCGTCGGTTATCTTTGTCATTCTTCTCCAGGTTAAAGCTTGTTTATTTATGATCCGTCCCTGTGGACCGGCTCAGTCGGGTATGGGCCACCGGCGTCGTCATTTTGGGTCTCACTTCGACCAGGGGCAGCAGGTGAGGCTTGGGCGCCTGCACCCGCGCGGTCGTATGCTTGACCAACAACGCGGTGCGCACCACCGGCTCAAAACCGTTAGCTTCCAGTGGCGCCTGTAACCAGCTCTCGTAGCGGCGTATCCGGCAATAGACGGGGCGTGGATCCCCATCGGTCAGTATCGACAGCCCATGGTGGATCAATGCCTCTACATACACGTCGGCCTGGGGATGCAAGAGCAAGCGCAAGGCGCTGCCCGAGCGTCCCTGACGCGCCACCAGGCAAGCAGTCAATTCGCCGCCTTGTTCCAAGACTAGCCGTTTGGGCCAATGCGATGGACTGAGCGCATCTTCGATCGGCACTTCAATCTGTTGCGCCAATTGAGGTACGGTATTGGCGTAAAGCAGCCGCAGGCCCCAATCGTCCTTGGGGCGCCAGGGCCGCAACCCGGACAAGGGCGCCAGGTCTTCCTGTGCAGGTTGCGTCGCCCGGCACAGCAATAGCTGGCGGGTCAGGATGCCAAACCCCGCGCGTTGCAGCGCTTCTATCTCTGGCCCATCATGGCTCGCTTCAGCCACGATGTGTTGGATGCCATGAGCGCCCACGGTGGCCGTCAGTTGTTCTAACAAGTCGACCCAGTGGTTGACCGCATCCGGGTGCGTTGGTGTGGGCGATA
>CAZSJU010000089.1:8517-9587 GCA_964607235.1 uncultured Anaerolineae bacterium
TGCAATGTGCGACTTGCCGCTTGGCCCAATGTGCTGTACACTCGGCGCGGATGGGATCAGCGTCGCGCTGATCGTAAAATCGAGGCCGAGTGCTTGCCGGCGGGTGTGCCGGTGAACGCGCATGAGCGAAAGGAGCGTGATCGTGGACGTCAGGCGGATTTATAAACTGTTGGCGGCTTGTGCGTTGGGAGGGGTTGCGTTAGCATCGCTCGTCCTGACTTTATCAATCCAGTCGGTATGGGCACAGGGAGGGGCAGAGATTTACGTGGACAAGCAATTGGGGCGCCCCGAGCCGGTGGTGCACGTGGGCGAGTATATCACGTTTACCATCCTGGTCGAGAATCGGGCCAGCTTTACCATCACCCAATTACCGCTGTCGGACGTGTACAACACTGCTGTGCTGCGTTTCGTCGATGCCGTTCCACCGCCGGACAACGTGGCCGAGGCGGTGGGGCAGCTCGAGTGGGCCGACTTGACGTACTCGTTTGGCCCGATACCGCCAGGACAGCGGCTCATTGTGACGGTGGGATTTGTCGCCGAGCATCCCGAATCGGCCATCGTCAACGCTGCCAAGGTGCACGATGCATTGGGCAGCGGTGGGGCCTTGAGCGGCACCAACAGCCTGGTCACCGACGTCGTGTCGATAGGCGGCAGCAGTCCGGTGGACAAAGAGCTGTTGGCCGGGTTGATCCCCCGGGCGGGTTTGCCATTGACCTTTACGGTGCGCATCACCAACGATGGGTATACGACTCTGACGGTTGTGCCGTTGGTCGATCACTATGATCCCTCGTTGTTGCAGTTCAGCCGTGCGGTGCCGCCACCGGACCTGGTAGACGAGGCCGACGGGACGCTAAACTGGACAGACTTGACCGTCTGGACGGGCGATATTTCCGCACACGGCACGATTACGGTGATGACGGTCTTTACGGCGTTGCGTACTGTCGACCTGACGGCCAACGGCGCGCGGGTCGAGGGCGCCCGCGATTGGTACGACAATGACCTGGCCGGAGGGTACGACGAGGTGCCAATCACCATCATCCAGGGGCCGGCCTCTCCGACAAATACCCCGC
>CAZSJU010000089.1:9687-11755 GCA_964607235.1 uncultured Anaerolineae bacterium
GACGAGGTGCCAATCACCATCATCCAGGGGCCGGCCTCTCCGACAAATACCCCGCGGCCCCCGGCGCCGACGCAACAGCCTCCCCCAGCAGCGACGGTGACCCCTTGGCTGCCCACACCTACGGCGACGCCGCTCGTCTTGCTACCCGAGTCAGGGCAAGCTGGTGGGCTTTTATGGCTCGTCGCCGCGTTGGTCGCGCTGGTGGGCGGGGGCGTGGCGTGCGTTGCGCGCGGGCGCCGCTAACCCTACGCTACGCAAGCTTGAGCCTAGTCCGAGACGCTGTGGTTAAAGTTGCGCCATGCCAGCGCGTACAGCGGCCCGAGGCGGCGGCGCCGCCGGCCGTCGCGTCACCCAGAGCCACTACCGTGTCACACATACGACGTACTCTCAAGAGGCCGTGAGACGGCCTGGAATTTGATTACTCGACGACATCAACGACATCAACGACATCAACGTAGGCTAAAGAGCGTTTTTCAAGCGCCTGGGACATCCTGGGGCGGCAGCACCTTGCCCGGGGCCAGAATGCCTTGCGGGTCCAAGGCCTGTTTGATGCGCCACTGCACGTCGATGGCATTGGCGCCCAGCGCGGTGTACATAAAGTCACGCTTGAGTACCCCCACACCGTGTTCGCCCGACAGTGTGCCCCCCAGCTCTAGCGCGGCGGCAAAGATCTCGTGCACCACCTTCTGGACGCGCACCCATTGTTCCGGGTCGCGTTTGTCAAACAGGACGTTGGGGTGCAGGTTACCATCTCCGGCGTGCCCAAACACCACGATGGGCAAGCCGTACTCGCGGGAAATCTCTTTGATGCGCCGCACCGCCGCAGGGATCTGACTCCGTGGCACCGAGATGTCCTCGCCCAGCTTGTTGGGCGCCTTGCGCGCCAGGCTGGCGCCCGCGCTGCGCCGTGCTTCCCACAGTCTTTCCCGTTCGGCCTCGTCGCGCGCGACCTGCACCTCGGCGGCGCCGCACTGGCGGCAAGTCTCGGCCACCCCTTTGATCTCGCGCAGCACCGTATGCTCGTCGTTGCCGTCGCATTCGATGAGCAAAATCGCCTCTTTGTCCAGTGGCAGCCCCAGTCCCATTGCCTCCTCGATACAAGCGATGGCAGTCTCGTCCATCATCTCTAGCGTGGCCGGCACAATGCCCGCCATCAGCACGGCGTTGACCGTCCGGCTGGCATCGTCCAGCCGGTCAAAGATAGCCAGCGCGGTGTGCACGTGGGCCGGCTTGCGGATCAACTTGACCAGCACCTCGGTGATCACACCCAGCGTCCCCTCAGAGCCGACGAACAGTTGGGTCAGGTTGTAACCGGTGACGTTCTTGATCGCCTTACCGCCGGTCTGAATCACGCGCCCGTCGGCCAGGACGACGGTCAAGCCCATCACGTAATCGGAGGTGACGCCGTATTTGAGGCAGCGCGGCCCCCCGGCGTTACAGGCAGCGTTCCCGCCCAAGGTGCTCTGGCGCACGCTGGCCGGGTCGGGCGGGTAGAACAGGTCCAGCTTTTCCACCTCGGCCTGCAGGTGGACGGTGATGACACCGGCCTGAGCGGTGCAAGTCATATTCTGACGGTCGATCTCGAGAATCCTGTTCATGCGGGTCAGGCCCAGTACCAAGGGGCTGCCAAAGGGGATCGAGCCGGCTGCCAGGCCAGTGCCCATGCCGCGCGGCACGACGCGGATCATCTCGCGGTGGGCCAGGGCCACCAGGTGGCTGACCTGGGTCGTGCTCTCGGGCAGCACCACGACCTGGGGCAGGGATTCGGTGAAAGAGCCATCGTAGGAATAGCTCACCAGGTCCTCCGGCGTGGTCAGCACGTTCTTGGCGTCGACGATCGCTTCCAGTTGTTCAATGATTCTCGCTTCCACAGTATACTCCTTTATTAAAAAGCCCCAACTTCTCACCGCCTGGTGAGAAGTTGGGGTCTATGATGCGGTATATATGAACCGTAGGCTGAACGTTGGTGCTGAGCCCTAGACAAAGCTCTCCAGAAACTCGTTCACTTCTGATTGATAAAAGACCGGGCCATCCACACAGATCAGCTTTTCGCCCATGTTGCAGCGAC
>CAZSJU010000090.1:0-11708 GCA_964607235.1 uncultured Anaerolineae bacterium
ATGGCCTGGTACAGGGCCTGGGTCTCTGGCGAGGGCGGGGTGTCCAGTTTTTCCTGCAACTGTCGCATCAGGCGCTCCAACAAGTCCAGGGCGGCGGGACGGCGGCCGTCGAGCGCGTGCAGCCGGGCCAGTGCCCGCACAGCCGGCTCGTGCAAATCGTCCACGTCTATGGCCTGGCTCAAGGTGGCAAAGGCATGGCCAAACTGGTCTTGGGCCAGATACAGTTCCCCCAGCTCCAACAAGGCATCCCGGAAGCGGAACTGCAACCTTTTACGGATGGATATGCACCATTCGCCGTCATAGCCTTCCAAAAAGTCGCCTTGATAGAGTTTCACGGCTTGCTCCAACCGGGCCTGGCGACCATCCTGGCCCTTTAGCAGCGATTCAAAGGCAGAGACGTCGAACCAGCAATCGGGGTCCAGCTCGATGCGGTAAAGCCCTTCCTCATAAGAGACCAGCGCGCGCCCCAAGGCGTGTTGGATTTGATGTTTTGCCCAGTGGAACGTAGAGCCGGCCTTGTCCCGCGAGACGTCCGGCCAAAAGGTTTCTGTGATCTGGTCGCGGCTGCGGGGCGGGAAAACCAAAAGATAGAAGGTAAGGTACCGGGCCAGAGCGGAACGCCAGACCGACACGGGAATTGGGTCTTTTTCCTTGTCCACCCGTCCTGGCCCAAATCCGTAAAACCGCAGCGCGGGCGGGTGGGGCAACGCCGTCGGCGCCAGGCCGCCGATCGTTTTGCGCACGACGTCAGGCAGTGCCCGGATGCGATCCATGATCACGCCTGGACGCCGGTCGGATGGATTTTGCTCCAGTTGTTGCTTGAACAGGTCAAAGATCCGTTGGCCTTCGAGGATCAGGTGGTGAAAGGTCTGGGTCTCGACGCCGATGTCGAGGGCCTGTCCCAGCGCTTCGAGTGCGCGCGCTGGCGCGTTGGCGGCCTGGTGGGCGCGGGCCAGCAGGACGTAAGCGCGGGTCAGGTCGCGCCGGGCGTCACTTTGCAATAGCAGGTCGCGCCCGCGTTCAAGCTCGGTCAGGGCGCTCCCGCTGTCACCGACCTCCAGGTGGGCTGCGCCAAGCGTGAGTGCGCATAACCCTTGCTGATAGACGTCCTGGCGTCGCTGGGCCTGGTCGCGCGCTTGCATGGCCAGGCTGAGAGCGCTCAGCGCGTCGCCCGCCCTGAGCCGCGCCTGGGCGATGCCGGTCTGGGCAAAGTTGACCAGGTTGGCATCGCCCAGGCGCCGGGCGAGTTGCTCGGCTTTGGTATACAAGGACATCGCTTGTTCCACCGCGCCCAGGTCTGAGTAGAGGTCGGCCGTGCTCAACAAGGCCAGGACTTGGGCGCGGGGATGCCCGGCCGTTTGGGCCACCTCCAGCGCCTCGGTCAAATAGTCCAGAGCCTGGGCATAATCACCGGCCAGATAATAGCGCTCGCACGCGACATTGTTGAGCGCGATGGCCAGCCGGCCCGAAGGGCCGGCCTGGCGATAGAGTTCGATGGCCTTGTCCTGGCACGACCAACCTTCGCATAGGTGGCCTATGCGGAGCAGCGCCAGGGACAGGTCCAGATAAGTCATCGCCGTCTCGTTCGTCCAGCCCAGATTGATGTAGCGTTGCAGCGAGGTCTCCAGGTGCTCGACCGCTTTTTGGGGCTGACCCAGGTTGAGACATGCCAGCCCGGCCAGCCGGTGCGCTTCGGCCGCAGGCGCGGAATAGTCTGCCGTCGCGGGCAGTAACTCGTGCACCAATGCCAGCGTATCGGCGAAACGGCCCCGTGCGTGCCAGATGCCGGCGCGCTCTATGGCCGCAAACAGCATGCCCTCGGTTTGGCCGCGCTGGGCAAAATTTTCTTCGCCCTGGCGCAAGATGGGCAGCGCTTCGTCGGGGCGGCCCAGATTGACCAGCGCCCGGCCGGCAAAAAGTTGCAAACGTGGAAAATCGGGCCGCAGGGCAGCCGGCAACGCTTCATACCAGGCGACGAGGGTCTCCATGCGTTTGGCATAAAAGGTCGCGCGCACGCCGGCGTCCATCGTTTGTGCGACGACGCGCATATCCTGTCCCTCGTCTGTGGACGCTTTCAGGACGTTGAGGCGATGCCGGACGGCGTTTTCCCACTCTTGATTGGTTTCGAACCAATCGGCGACCTGGCGATGTAACCCGCGAAAGCGGGCCGGGTCTTGCGTGCGCAGCCGGGTTTGGAGGAAATCGTGGAACAGGTGATGGTAGCGATACCAGGTGCCGCTGTCGTGATCGACCACCGTGGTTAAAAAGACGCCCCGTTGCTCGAGCGCGTGCAGGGTCTGGGCGGCGTGATCCAGGCGTAACGTCTCGCGACACAGGTATGCGTTCATCTCGGGCAGCGTAGAAGAGACCAGCATAAAGTCGCACAGGGCTGGCGGCTGTCCCTGAAAGACCTGCTCGGCCAGATAGGTATAAATCGGCCCTTGTTGCGAGTCGGCGCCGTGGGCCTGACGTTGGACGGCCTGGGCCAGCAAGTCGCGCATACCCTGCCACATCCCCGTCGTGGAGAGCAAGATGCCTGTGATCCAGCCCTCGCTGCTCGTGACGATCTCGGCGGCCTGTTCTTGTGTCAGGTGGATGTCGTGCATTTGCGCCATCAAGGCCTGCACTTCATCGGCGGTGAATGCCAGGTCCGCTTGCCCGACGTAGGCAATCTGGGATCGAGCGGTGAGCAAGATGATGGGCAGTTCTCGCGGCACCGTCCGGCTGGCGATGATCAGGTGCCAATACTCGGGCCGGTATTTCAAGAGCGCCTCGGTCAACGCATTGATCTCTGCGTTGCTCTCGACCGTGTGATAATCATCCAGGACCAGCACAAAGAATTCGTGAATGTGGTCCATGATGTCTTGTACGATGACGCCCGCCAGGGCGGAGGGTTGCTTGTGGATCTCTGGATTGGACGTCAGCGTCCGCAGGGTAGGTGCGCCAAAGTCGGGGAAGCGGTGTTGGATGGCCGCGACCAGATAATTGACAAAGGTGTGCAGGTCTTGCTCCGATTCGTCCAGGGCCAGCCAGCACACGGAAAAGGCCGCATCGTGGCCAAAATCCACCAATAACGAAGTTTTGCCATAGCCGGCGGGCGCAGAGACGAGCGTCATCGCCCGTTCTACGTGGCGGTACACCATATCCACCAGTCGCGAACGGCGCAACAAGTGACTCCGGCGTTTGGGCATCAGGGTTTTGGTGGGGATCATGTCATCTCCTCCCACAGGATGTCGGGACGCACTTGCTGGCCAATCTGTGCGAGTTCTGGGAGACGTTGGCGGTTTAGAAGGTACTTTATCAATTCTCGGGCTTTTTCCGCTTTGCCTTCACCGCGCAAAACTTCATAGTCTATGCCCAGTTGGAAGCATAACGTGCCCAGTTCTCCCTCGTTAAAGCGCTCAACCAGCACCTGGAGCAATTGGACCTGGGGCTTGGACGCTGGGATCGCTGTCTTTAAAGGGCCTGTCCTCACTTGCCCTGGCGGGCCACTTGCGCCTGCGCGCCCCTGGCACTGCACGCCAGGGCAAGTGAGTGCAGGTGAGTGCCAGGGGAGCGTAGCCGAAGGGCGCGCCAAATCGGTGCGGGCGTCTGTCCTCTCTACACTGCTTTGTATTTTGTCGACTCGGTGTTGGCGCAGAGCATCTTGTACCGTCTGGACAAAGTTCGGGATATCGAATTGATCCTTGGGGATAAAGTCGGCGACGCGGTACTCTTTGAAAGCGTTGCGTACGACATTGACGTCGCCCTGTCCGCTGACAATGACGCAAGGGGTACCGGGACGGCGTTGATAAAGCTGGCGCAGCAAACGCTCACCGTCCAGCATAGGCGCCGACTCGTCCAGCTCTAGGTCCAGGATGACAAAATCGAAAACGTAATTGTTCAACGCCTGGCGACCTTGGCGGTAATCTGTCAGGGCGATGACATTGTATCCTTCATCTTCCAGGGTTTCTTTTAGCACTGACTGCCATTGCTCGTCATCTTCGATCACCAGAACGGTCGGTGGGTTTGCCATGAAATATTTCTCCAGGTGCTTGTCGTCTTTAGCGCGTGCGAGATGTGCCGGGGGCGCTTCCCTGCAACGCGCCAGCGACCAGGTTGATAAATGCGACGACGTCAAAGGTCGTCTTGTCTATAAAGGCCAGGGGGTGGAACTTTTTCACGCTCTCGGCGGCCATCGCGCGCGTCCGGGACCCGCTGATCACGATCGTTTGTATCTCGGTGCGCATAGCGTCCAACCGCTCCAGCACGCGTATGCCATCCTGGTTACCTGACACGCCGGTGAGATTGATGTCAATCACGATCAAATCAAAGGTGTGCCGGTCCAGGGCCGCGACGGCCTGCTCATAGCTATCGCTGGTTTGGACCTGGTAGCCTTGATCTTCCAGAGCTTCACAAAGGATCTCTTGGCGCCATTGCGCTTCGTCTTCGACGATCAAGATTTGGTACGGGTTGCTCATCACACATCCTCCGCAGTGAGTCGGTTGCCACCAGGTTGACGCGCCTACCCCGGCCGTGGCGCCGGGAAAAAAAGGCGTCATCAGGGCAAAGTGGCCAGGTTATTGTTCTGCATGGTGCCATTTATCGGCAGGGTGACGGTGAACGTGCATCCCTGGCCCTGGTGGCTGTGCAGTGTCATATCTCCGCCCAGGCGGCGCAAGAACATGCGGGACCACCATAGCCCAAACCCCATGCCGCCCGGTTTGGTCGTCGTTCCCATGTGAAAGATCTTTTCTCGCAACTCGGGTGGGATGCCAGGCCCGTCGTCTTGGACTGTCACGATGATGAGTTGGTCGTTGAGGCAGCGACTGCGGACCAAGAGGGTCCCTCCTCCTTTGGCCATTGCATCCATGGCGTTTTTGATCAGGTTGCGAAAGACCTCGTCTAATTGGTGGGTTGCTTTGACCAGCGGCAAATCCGCATAGTCGACCTCCAGGCTGACGCCGACCGGGGTCTTTAAATCGGCGCAGGCCGCAGCGATGGATGCGTTGACGTCAACAGGCTGTAACGGGGTCGATTGGAAAGGCCGCCGGATTTGCCGGGCCACGTCCAGGGTATGGTCAGCGCTCTCTCGGATGCTCAGGAGCTTTTCTTGTAAATAGCCATCGTCTAGCTGGCCGCGCTTTAATCTCAGTTCGATTTGTTGGATCAGCGGGCGGATTGCGCCCACGGTATTGTTGATGCGGTGCACCATATTGACCGCCACGTCCGCGATGGCGGCGATTCGCTCCGCCTCTATTTGCTGCTCCTGGTAGACGCGCAGCGCTTGCAAGCGGCGCGCGTTCTGAATAGCGATGGTGGCCTGGTTGGCCAAAGCTTCCAGCAAGCGCCGGTCGTCATCTCCAAACTGTCCGGGGTGGGGACTGCCGATGCCCAGCAAACCAACTCGTTTTTGTTCGCTGCCGCTCATGATCGGCACGTATAGGAATGAGCGCGAATCTGGGACGATGCGCCGGTAAATAGAGGTCCAGGGGGTATGGTCCGCTGGCGGTTGATGGGTGTCTCTTGTGAGCAAAGTCTCTTGTCCCTGGGTGATAGAGGACATGATGGCCATCTCGTTGGGGTCGATTTTTTCTGTGACGGTCTGACCCGCGCGCCGCATGTGCGAAACGACGACGTCGCTTTGCTCGTCCATCGTCAGGATATTGGCTTGAGGCGCGCCGGTGATCGAGATGGCGCCTTCCAGTATGCCGTCAAATACTTGTTCGATGTCGAGCGTCGAACTGATCATGTTGATGATCTTGCGGAGCTGTTCCGTCTCGCGCAGCTTACGCCGTAAGTCCGTGTTGGTTTGGAACAAGTCTTGGTTCAGCGTCTCGAACAACCGTGATTTGGCGATGGCCAGCGCCGCCTGGTGGGCGATGAGTCGCACTGTGGTCAGTTCATGATCCTGGAAGCGGTGCGTGTTGCGAAAATTGACATACAGCACACCCAGCTCTTGCTCGTCAGCTTCTAACAAGACTGCGACAAAGGCCTGGATGGACTCGCTCTTGATAAAGGGGCGCGTCAACAACTCGGGCGGTTCGCAGGTGACGTCCTCACAGGTCAGCGGGTTGCGTTGACGGATCAGATGGATGGGGGCCAGGGCCGGCGCTGGCCCGTCGCGCATCAAGCGATGGCGGGTGCCAAAGGCGGCCGCGTTCGAGACGTCGCAGACGCCGGGCTCTTGGGCGACAAAAGGATAAACCACGGCACAGTCAGCGCGCATCACCTCACAGGCGCCGCGGACGATGCGCTCCAGCACAGCCCGCGGGTGCTCGGTCACCGCCTTGGTGACGGCCTGGGCGATTTCGACCAACGTCTCCATCTCTGAAGCGCGCTGCTTCTCGCGGGTGAACAGACGGGCGTTCTCGATGGCGATGGCGCTCTGCGAGGCGAAAATCTCCAATATCCGCTGGTCGTCCGGCGTGAAAGCGCTGCCGTCTTGTTTGTCCGAAACCTGGAACGCGCCGACAGAATGGCCGCCCATCTTTAGGATCGAGAACATGCTCGCTTTCAAGCCTTGGCGGGCCGCCAATTCGGATAGGCCCAGGCGCGCGACCAAGGGGGAGGCGGCGACGTCGTTGATCATCAAGGGCTGTCCGTTCTCCCAGGCGTGCCAGATGGGACTGTTTGAATGGAGCGGGATGCGATAGTCACGTATGACATCCGGCGTGACGCCAAAGGCCGGTTCCCGGCACACCAGTTCCTTGTTTTCCGGCTCGAACAACAAGATAGCGCTGCTTTTGACCTCCAACAGCGTGGCAGCTTGTTTGGTCAGCCGTTTATAGACGTCTTGCAAATCAGCGCCAACGGTGAGTTTGCCCAGCTCGAGCGCGATCTTTTGCAAGCGTGTCAATTCGCTTAATCGTTTCTCCAGGGCGGCGCTGCGCTCTGTGACTTGATCCCGAGATTCGCGCAAGTTTTGATACAGCCGGGTGTTTTCGATGGCGATGGCGGCCTGGTTGGCAAAGGTTGACAGGATGTTTTGGTCATCGGCAGTAAAAGTCTGTTTGACCTCACTGTCCACGGTCAAGACGCCCAGGTCCTTTTCCTGTACGCGGAGCGGTACAGCCAGGATGGCGGAACAACAAGCATCCGCTCCCGCGCCGGGTTCGTCCCTTTGTGTGTCTTGGAAGATTTGGGCCGCGATGACGTGGTGTTCTTTCAAGGCGCGGTTGACGATGCGACGCTTGATGGTCGGCTCCCACAGAGCATCCCAGTTGGATAATCCCTCGCTAGAACTGGCACAGACTTTTAAATTGCCGGATGTTTCATAAAGATAGATGATGCTGCGTTCCGCTCCGGGCACCAATTCTACCGCCCCGTTGACGATGGTGCGCAGCAACTCGCGCGGGGGCAACAAGGTGGTCAGTTGCTTGCCTAGCTGGAACAGCACGCGGCTTTCCCGCAGCCGGCGCTTGGTCTCTTTGAACAATTGGGTGTTCTCGATGGCGACGGCCGCCGAGGCCGCGAGAGAGCGCAACATGGCCAAATCGTCCTCGGTAAAGCCGGCCTGTGGTTTGTTCAAGGCCTCTACGACGCCAATGACTTGTTCCTTGATGATCAAGGGCACGCACAGGATGGATTCGGTCTGAAATCCTGTGATACAGTCGAAAATGGGACTAAAGCGGGGATCGGACTCGACGTGTGGCGCCAGCAACGGGACGCCGCGTTCCGCCACCCAGCCGGCGACGCCGCAGCCCGGCGCCAGCCGCTGACCGAGCAAACCGCCGGCCATGCCCCCGCTGCCCGAGCGAAATACCAGTTCCCCGCTATGTTTATCTAACAGCCAGATAGAGGCCACCTTGACCTCCAAGACACGGCATGCCTCACTCAAAATGACCTTGAGCAACTCGTCCAAATCCAGGGTGGAGGCCAGCGCGCGGCCAACTTCGTATAGCGCGGTGATCTGGCGCACCCGCTGGGTCAGTTGTTGGTTTGAGACCAAGAGTTGTGCGGTCAGTTTGTCGCGCTCACGGCGCAATTGGCTTTTTTCCAGCGTTCTCTCGATCACTTGGAGCAGTTCATCCAGGTTAAAAGGTTTCTTGATATAGTCCTTGACACCCATGCGCAAGGCCTGGACGGCCAACTCTTCCGAGCCCCAGGCTGTCACGACGACGACCTGGACATTGGCCTGGTGCTCGTGCAGTTTGTACAAGAGCTGCATCCCGCTCATCTGCGGCAGCCGCAAATCCAAGAGAATCACGTCTGGGCGTTCTTTTAGAGCCAGCTCAAGTCCACTCAGGCCATCTTGAGCGACAAAGGTTTGGTAACCTTGCCCTTTGAGCAAAGTATCTACCATCATGGCGATGTCATATTCATCCTCTATGATGAGGATTTTCTCTCCTGCCATTAAAAACTTTCCCCCCCGGGTCCCAGGCGTGAGTCATGTGATACTGACTCTGCGGGCAGCACGGGTGCGAAAACATCTGTTTGATGAGTGCTGGTATGCAGTCAGTACGCTTTATTATATCTGTTTCCAACGCATAGGGCAACGGATACGGTGTTAACGATCATAGGTGCATCCTTGAACGGTTTTATAGCCCTGTGAGTGGCGGCTCGAAAAAGTCGTGACGCACCTGGGCCGGGTCGTCCGCGTTCACACAATCTACGCCGGCCGTGATCAGGCCTGCATAGTCCGCGTTTTCTCCCCAGACATTGACAGACAGGCCTGCTGTGTGAAATCTCTCTACGTCTTGGGCTGTGATGGTGTGGCACAGGGGCATGAGGGCATTCGCCCCAATTTCTTGGGCCAGGATGACGGGGTCGGATTGAGCGACGACGTACAAAGCGCCGGTGGACAGCGTGCGGTTATAGGTCTTGACCCGCTGTAGCGCGGCGTGATTGAAAGAGATGAGCATGACCTGATCGAGCATTCGGTGAGAGACCAGCGCCGCGACGACTGTGGCGTCAAGGGCGGGGTCCGGTCGCTCAGGATACTTTAGTTCGACGAACAGCGGGACGCCCTCGTCCTTGGCCCAGACGAGCACCTCTTCCAGCGTGGGGATGGCTTCCCCGGCAAATTGCGGGCCGAACCAGCTCCCGGCGTCCAATCGCCTGAGCTGTGCCAAGGTGTGGGTGGCCAGTGGGCCATGCCCGTCGGTGGTGCGCTTTAATTGCTCATCGTGGAACACTATGACGCGCCCGTCGGCCGTCAATTGCACGTCCAACTCGATGATATCGGCGCCCTGGGCGAGGCCTTGACGAAAGGCGGCCATGGTGTTTTCAGGGGCGCATGCAGCCGCGCCCCGGTGACCGACGATTGAGACTTGACCGGTGGTTTCCCGGCGTGTATCTAGCATATTGACCTCCTATCCAGGCCACGGAATGGGCTGCGCTCAGCGCCATCCAGGCGGCCGGTGGCGCCAACGCCACCACCACCCGACGGGATAGCCGATCATTTTGGCGACGTCTCCGACGACGCGAATGATCGGCACCCATAACACCGCTTTTACGCGGTCGCGGGGGCCGTACGCCTGCCAGAGCGGGACGAGCCGCTGCCAGGACCTGAGAAACATCCCCGGGATCGCGATCAAAAAAGCCAGCCACCAGGCGCGCCCGCGCCGTCCTCCCAGCAGGCCGATGATGGGCACTGCGATCAGATAAGTGAGATAACGGATGGCGTGGCGCCTGCGCCATAGGTCCGCTTTGCCGTCTCCCCGCGCATAGCGGTAATATTGTTTGAAAAAGGCGTCGAGACTGCCCCGTGGCCGAAAGAGCACCGATGCTGCGGGTTCGAATACAAAGGGGCCAAAGCGGTCCCGCAGGCGCAAGTCAAAGATCAAGTCTTCGCAATAATCCAGCCATTCAGGATAGCCGCCCACGGCCTGGGCCGCACTTTTGAGAAACGCCACCGAACGGCTGGAAGGTAAAAAGCGCTCCGGGTCCACGTCCCGCAGCTCGGGGAGCACCGTCGCCCCCATCGCCGTCTCAAACACCGTGTGCGGGTCGGGGCGGAAAAAGCCCGCCACGACGGCGGGTAAAGGTGTCTCGTCTTTCGGCGAGTCTAACGGTGCGACCAACCGCTCCAGCCAGTTTGAAGCCAGTTTCACCCCGGCGTCGGTCGCAGCGATGATTTCTCCCTTGGCGGCATCGATGGCGACGTTGCGCCCGCGCGAGATGTTGACGCCAGGTCGTTCGATGATCGTGAGGGGCAAGCGCGCCCGCGCTTGTTCGGCGTGGAGCAAAGCCAGGGTGCCGTCACGGCTGCCCCCGTCCACGACGACGACTTGATCTGGGAGGCGAGTTTGGTCCGCCAGCGAGTCCAAGAGAGCAGGGAGGCTGTGTGCTTCGTTCAGCACTGTCATAATCACAGAGACTTTCATAGCAGATGCATTATACACCAGAAACATGGGCACACAAGCGAGCGACATTGTGGTATAATACCGTAAGCTTTGTCTGAGCGGCAGTTGATTGAGAGGTCGAGGAGGCATAACGATGCGTAAATTTTTTAGTTTCTTATTTGGTTGTATGCTCGGCGTACCTGTGGGGGCAGCGGCTGCCATCATGCTGGCGCCCGAGTCGGGTGATGCGATGCGCGGCCAGATTCAGCTACAGCTGGATCAAATTGTCGAGGAAGGCAAGCGCGCGGCGGCTGTGCAGCGCGCCGATTTGCAGTCTCGGCTAGAGGACCTCAAGAAGGGCCAGACGCCAGCAGCTTGATCGCTGGGTGAGGTGTTGTAGCCTATATGTTTAAATGTTCCACCGACCGTGGGTCACGCCCTGCGGAAAGTGGGTGTGACCCGGGCCAACCTTTGGGTTGGCCCTTTGTTCGTCTTTTGACGCGTGGGGCGAGCTACTTTTTGGTCTCCCCCTTGATCAGCAAAGGCAAGTAGAAACGGTTAGGTTCGACCAGAAACCACGTCCCGCGCTCCCAGGCGCCCCCGGCGCCGTCTTGCAATTTAATCGCGTTGTAAAACCAGGTCGGTTCTTGTAAAACTGCTGGCGCGAGGGCGCGATAGGTCACCGTAACCGGCGCCCCGACGTCGAGCGCGCCTGCCCACGAGATGCGGCCGCTTTGGGGCCATTCGGTGAGTTGGCCCACGCCGTTGTCGTTACCTGAGGGGTCAGTAGCTGTAGCGGTCCCAGTGATCAGTTGCATTGGCCACGGCAAGAGGGTGTCCATCGTGGCGCTGATGGCGTCCTCCAGACCGTCGTTGCGTAACACCAGTGTTACAGATACCGGTTTCATAGACTTGGCGTGAGCGGGCGTGTGTACCACGCTGCTGGCGGAAAGGTCCGGGGCAGCGATGCGCACCGTGGCCTGGCGTTCAAAGTGTAGCCCTTGTACGCCCAGTATAAACTCGGCTGTATTGTGCAAGGCTGTGCAGGCTGTGCCGCAACCGGTACCGCCGACCAGGTGCAGTTGATAGGTAAAGCTGACGGTCGCGCCCGGCGCCAGGTCACCGCGCCACGTGACCCGCCGGGTCGCTGGGTCATAACTGGCGCCGCCCGTTGGACCGGAGATCAGCATGGTCCCCAGAGGCAGGGTGTTGCTCACGGCGGCGCCGAGGACGGGCTGCGGCCCGTCATTGGCTAACGTCAGCGTGTAGCCAATTGTGTCACCCAGTTGGGCCAGAGTGCGGTCGGCTTGCAGATCAGACTGGCCCAGCCAGCTCAACCAACCTACCAGCCGTGACAGCAAGGGTTCGCGCACTTGCTGGGGCAGTGCCTCGAAAGGAAAAGCGAAAAAGGCAGTGCGCCAGAGACATACTGACCCTGCTGAC
>CAZSJU010000091.1:0-2294 GCA_964607235.1 uncultured Anaerolineae bacterium
ACCCTGGAGAGCCTGCAAAAGATCAGCCAGGATTTATCCGCCCGCCACCACGTGCTGATTACGGTCGACATCGACGCGGACGCCTATGTGCTGCTCATCGTCCCCGCCCCATCCTATCCCAAGGTCCGGGCGCTGGCGGACAAAATAGGCGTCAAGGTGGGGAGATTCCGAGCCACCCAGTGAGTAATTTCACTGAGAGGGGAAAGTGATGACGTCCCTCGCTACTTTTTCAGCTCAAGCATACGCCGCAAAATTCGCACCATCGCATACGCGTAAAACTTGAACCCCCGTTTTGTCTCGTCCATCATTCCCTCTCTGATTCCAAGACCTGCTGTGCGCTGCGCATCATGAGCGCCACCCGCTCGATCTGGCGGCGCAGCACCGCCTCACCCTTGTCCGTCAGCGCATAGAACTTGCGCCGGTCTTCCTGGCGCAACATTTCGATCAGGCCCTCCTTTTCCAAGGTGGAAAACGCCCCGTACAACGTCCCCGGCCCGATCGTGACCGCGCCGTCCGTCATCTCTTCCACCTGCTGCATCACGCCATAGCCGTGCAAGGGCGTCACCAGCATCAGCATAGTATAGTAGGTCGCCTCGCTAAGGGGCAAATACTTGTCCAAGCCACCCCCGAGCGACCGCCCTACCACCCGTCATTCCGAGCGACCGGAGGGAGTCGAGGAATCCCCGCCCGCAATGCCCCAGCGCAATCCATCACTCCGAACAATCAGAACGACCCGAAAAATCTCCGTGCACTCTGCGCCTCAGTGGCAAGCCCCAGTTTGTCAGCACACAACAGATGTCATATAATGGCCCTCAGACAAAACCTCCCGAGGCACATCGCAACCCAACCTTTCAATCGAGGATCTAGCACTCAAGAAAGCGTCGGATGCGTGCCTTGTATACATTTTGAGACTCAAGTGTGAATAGGGGATCGTATACATCCACACTTGACCACGTCCTCCAGTTGTTCTGGCGCGTCACCGATAAAAGGCAGCACGGGCATCAGCCCGGTACCGCCCAGAACCCCGGCGTCGGCCAGTCCCGCCATCGACCGCAGGCGCTGCTTGACGCCCGGGCTGCGCGGCTCAAAGGCGCGTTTCAGGGCCGGGTCCAGGCTGCTGATGCTGAACACCACGCCCACCCAGCTTTGCCGGTTGATGGCCGTCAGCAGGTCCAGGTCGCGGGTCAGCAGTGGGGAGCGTTCAACGATGAATAGGGGAAAGCCCAGTTCGTGCACGACTTGGAGCATCTGCCGCGACAGCCGGTAGTGGCCCTCGGCCGGCTGTTGCCAGTCGCCGCAGGCGATGACGTCCCGAGGTAGGTCGGGCAACGCCTGGCGCAGCAATTCGACGGCGTTGATCTTGATCCGGATCAGGGTGTCAAAGGTGGCCGGGTCGCGCCGGCCCAGGTAGCGTCCGCCCCGCGCGTAGCAGAACTCGCAGCCGCTGGCGCAGCCGACGTAGGGATGGGCGGTGTATTTACCCCAGAACCAGGGGCCGTCGACGTGTTTGTGCACGTTGACGATTTTGCGCGCGCGGTATTCTTGGAATTCGGGTTTCATTGGTTTTTCCTTCTTGACACTCTACGGCTCAAGCCAGGGTTCCCAAGCTCAAGCCAAGGTTCTCAAGCTCTAGCCGGGACCATGTCCCGGCGGCTTGCGGCCTGGGGGGTGCTGCCCGGTTTCCTCATTGTGGGACACTTGGGCGCAAAAGAAAAGCTCGCCCCCCCGCTCCCCCCCTCTAACTCCCCCCCACAGGGGGGAGGACCCGTGTCGCGCGCGGCGGCGGTGGCTTCCCCCCCGGCGGGGGGGACTGAGGGGGGGCAAAGGGGGCTCACTGTGTGCGTATTACGACGTACGGCAGCTTGTGGCGATAATCCTCGATCCGCTGGCGCAGGTGCGGCCGTACCGGGTGGGGAAGCTGACCGAAAGGGAAAAAGCCGCAGGCCGAGATCTCGTGGTCGGGTCGCAGGTAACCGCCGGTGACCTTGGCCTCAAAGGTGACGGCCAGCGCGCTTTCCTGGGGCCTGGAGTACAGCCCGACCACCCGTTTCAGGCGCACGTCCAGGCCGGTCTCTTCTTTGACCTCGCGGATCGCGGCCTGATCGAGCGACTCGCCCGGTTCCATCACGCCGCCGGGTAGCGACCAATATCCGGCGCCATAGTTCTGTTTGACCAACAAGATGGCGTCGTCCTGGCGGATCAAGACCAGGGCCACGACCAGGGTGCGTGGTAGCGGGTCCATTTTCAATTCCTTATGGCGGGGCACGCCCGGTCAGTCGGGCTGCCAGGCGGGC
>CAZSJU010000091.1:2394-7460 GCA_964607235.1 uncultured Anaerolineae bacterium
CGGGCTGCCAGGCGGGCATCAGGTCACGCGCGAGGTTGTCCGTCAGGCGCCAGGGATCGCTGCCGTCGGCGTTCATCACGTAAATCTCGAAATTGCCATCGCGGTCGGACTCGAAGGCGATCTGCGAGCCGTCGGGCGACCAGTCAGGTTCGTCATTCTCGGCGTCATTGTCGGTCAGCCGCTGGGGGTCTGTGCCGTCGGCGCGCATGACATATATCTCGAAATTGCCGTCGCGGTTGGTCTTGAAGGTGATCTGCGAGCCGTCGGGCGACCAGTCGGGCCACCAGTCGTCGGCCTCGTTCTCGGTCAAGCGCTGCGGGTCGCTCCCGTCGGCTTGCATGACGTACACCTCAAAGTTGCCATCCCGGTCGGAGCAAAAGGCGATTTGTGTCCCGTCGGGCGACCAGTCCGCGAAACTATAATAGGCGGGATCGGTGGTCAGCGGCTGGGGATTCTGCCCGTCGGCGTCCATTACCCAGACGTCACCGTCGCACCCAAAGAGGAGCTGGGTCCCGTCGGGCGACCAGACCGGGGCGGCGTCCTGGTGCGCGTCGGTCAATTGTCGCTCCGCGCTCCCGTCGGCGCCCACCGTATAGAGCGGCCAGACCTGGCTGCTGCGGTGGCTGTGGAAGGCGAGTTGCGTCCCGTCAGGCGACCAGTCGGGATACCAGTGTTCGACGTCCGAGTCGGTGAGCGGCTGCGGCTCGCCCCCCTGGGCAGGCACGGTGTAGATCTGGGCCGGGCCACCGCGCAGCGAGACAAAGGCGATCACGCCACCGCCTGTCTCGGGTGGCGTGGGTATCGGGGTGGCGGTGGGTGGAGAGGGCGTCTCTGTGGGGGGTGGTGTGTTAGTGGGAGGCACTGTTGTCGCCGTGGGTTCGGCCGCTGCGCAGGCGGCGAGTACCAGCAGGGCCAGCAATGTGGCGAGGGCCACCGGGGCTAGGGTCTTTTTTGACATCGGGTTCACTCCTCCTGGGCGGCGTCGTAGCCGGGCTGATGCAACCAACGACGGCGCGCTACTGGGCTGTAGGGGCGGGTGTTCAGAGTGAATACGTCCAAGTTGGCAGGTAGGTTCAAGGTCCAGCACGACCACCCGCTTTTCCCGCGTTCTATCCTCCTCGTGTGCGCCCTGCTGCGGCGGCATTAAAGCTTTTGTGCTGCCTGGCGCAGGTAGGCTTTGACCGGCATCGCCGGCGTCCCGGTCAGGCGCTCCACGTGGTCGGTGATGGTGGCGAACTCGCCATTGTCCACGGCGCGGTACAGCGAGACCAGGAACTCAATCATGAGTTCCGACACCGCTTCTTCACCGGTGCGGCATATCTCGGCGTATTTTGCTTCCGTGATGCTGTCAAAGCGCACCGGCTGGCCTGTCACTTGGGTGATCGCTTGGGCCAGTTCGGGCATTGAAAGGGCGTAAGGGCCGGTGAGTTCGTAGATCTGTCCCCCGTGCTTGCTGTCCAGCAGCGCCGCCGCCGTGGCGCGCGCCAGGTCGTCCCGCGAGATATAGGCCACGCGTCCTGACTTGACAGGGTAGGGGAGACGGCCCATGGCGACCAGTTCCGGCACCCACGCCGCCACCGGGTCCAGGTACATCCCGTTCCTTAGGATCGTCCAGTCCATCCCGCTGAGGCGCAACCTGGATTCCGCGTACAACATAAAGGGCGAGACCAGGAATTTCGAGTTGGGCACGGCCGTCGAGAGGCTGGAAAAGACGACGCGCTTGACCCCGGCCGCGTGGGCGGCGTCCAGGGCGCGGGCGTGCTGCAGGATGCGTGGCTCCACTGTGGCTTTGCTGGGGATCAGCAGTAGCACCTCGCTGCCCTGAAACGCTTGTTCCATGGACGTCGTGTCCTCATAATCCGCCCGGCGCACCGTCACGCCGCGTGCGGCGATATCCGCTGCCTTGTCGGGCGTGCGCGCGCTGGCGATCAAGTCCTCTGGATGCGCGCCTTGCGCCAGCAAGGCATCCATCACTTTGCGTCCCAGTTGCCCGGTCGCGGTCATTACGTTGATCTTCATATTTTGCTCCTTTTTATCTGTGTGCTCTGTCAGTTTGTTCGAGGTATATGTAGCGATTTTTACTACATATACCCGCAAAAAAAAACTACCCCACTGTCTCACGTTCTACCACGCGGGTCAGGAGGTCAGCGATGGAGATTGACCGGAGCCAATCGGCCACCTGACGGTCGGTCTCGGCAAAGACCTGTAGCAGCACCGCCTGGATGTTGCGTCCCACCGGGCATTCCGGGTTCGGTTGGCTGGGATGCAGGCCGAAAAAGGTTTCCTCTTTGACCATTTGATAGACGTCGTTTAGCGTGATCTGCTCGGGCGGGCGACGCAGGACCGCGCCACCGGCGCTGCCCGGGATGGTCTCTACCAGGCCCGCCTGGCGCAACTCCCCGACGACCCGGCGGATCGTGACCGGGTTGGTGTTGACGCTCCCGGCGATATAGGTCGACGAGAGCGGCGCTTTGGCCTGGGCCAGCAGGGTCAGCACGTGGACTGTGATTGTGAAACGACTGTTCGCGCTCATAATATGTAACTATTTTAACTACATATTGGGTTTTTGTCAAGGGTGAGTTGAGTTAGACGGCTTGTCCAATCTTGTCCTTGTGGTGTAGAATGCTTTGTTGCCTTACTGGTGCTGTCTTGGCTCGTGGTCACTCAACGAGAGGTAAACTATGCCACAACCGGAAAAAATGAGCGACTTTTTCGACGCGCGGTCCGAGGGCTATGACGCGCACATGCAGGGCGCGATGGACGCTTTCGAGGACTTTTATGCAGCCATCGCGGGGACGATCCCGCGTACCGAGGCGGCGCTGCGCATCCTGGACGTCGGCTGCGGGACGGGGCTAGAGCTCGACCCGATCTTACAGCGTGCGCCCAACGCCCAGATCACCGGCGTAGACCTGTCGGACCGCATGCTGGCGCGCCTCCGGGCCAAGTATGCGGATCGTTGGGGGCAGATGACGCTGATCCAGGGCTCTTATCTGGCCCTGCCTCTGGGCGCGGCGCGCTATGACTGGGCGGTGTCGGCCATGACGCTGCATCACCTGCTGCCGGAGAGCAAGGGGCGCTTGTACGCGCGGATCCGGCGAGCGTTAAAGCCCGGGGGGCGGTACGTCGAGGGAGATTACGTCGTGTCGCCGGAAAAGGCGGCGCGGCTGTTGACCGCCTACCGGGAAAAGATGGTGGCGATGAAAGATCCTGAGGAGGGTGCGTATCACGTGGATATCCCCCTGTCGCTGGACACGCAGCGCGCGTTATTGCTGGCGGCGGGCTTTGCCGAGGTGGAGGTGGTGTGGGAGGAGGGGGAAGCGGCGGTGTACATGGCGGGGGGGTGAACGGCGGAGCCCTGTAATCCGTCATTCCGAGCGGAGCGCCAGCGGAGTCGAGGAATCTCTGTCTGCAACCCAAGAGATTTCTCGACTGCGCTCGAAATGACAGATTTGCACCGGGACATCTCAAATCCCCAACAGCTTGCCCACCAGCCAGCCCAGCGCCGTGAGCACGCTGCTGTAAAACGTGCCCCCGCCGCCGCGCAGCACGACGAACGGCTCGCCCGGCACGCCAAAAAAGGGCCGCAACGCCCAGCCCATCTGCGTGCCCACAAAGGCATAAATCAGCAGCCAGGTGGTCAGGATGCGCCGCCGGCGCCCGTTGGACGCGCCGCGCTGCACGTGATGTATACCCTGGCGCAAGAACGACAGCCCCCACCAACTGCTGACCGCCAGCACGCCGCTGTTGAGCAGCGTCAACAGGGTATATTGTTCGCCCACCGTCAGCCAAAAGAACAGCGAGATGGCGGCAAAGGCCAGCGCCAGAGCCCCGGTGACCGTGACGGCCGCCAGCAACAGGGCGCTGGTCTGCGGAAACGTGAGCTGCGAGCCATACAGCAGGTTAAAGAAATACAACGTGGGCAGGCAGATGAGCAGCGTGACCAGGAACAGCACCGGCAGCTTGAGCGCCGACATGAGCGCCTGTTGCCAACTGTGCGAGGCGCCCAGCACCCCGCCAAACAGCGCCAGGTAGACAATAGTGCTCAGCACCATGCCGCGCAGCTTGACGCCCAGCCCCTGGCGCCGGCGCACCTCGTCGAAAAAGCTCAGCCGGTCGCGCATGATCCACTCAGAGGTGGCAAACACGCGCCAGGGGCCGCGCAGCTCGCGCCAGGTCGGCACGACCGGTACAACTGGCGCGGGTGGTAGTACCTCGGGGCGAGTTGGCATAGGGCCATCTGATTTCGCAGCCCCGTTATCGCTCTCTTTTACCTCTTCCAACGTCGTTAAAAGCTTTCCATCATTCGTCATCTCGTATGCTCCTTTCTTTTAAGGACGCAGATTAACGCTAATGCACGCTGATCTTTTTAATCTGCGTTCATCTGAGAAAATCTGCGTCCGATCATCTTGTCCTGCTCACCATCCGCGCCCCGGCAGGCTCAGCAGAGCGTCGCCGACCTGGTGCCAGAGGGTGTAGTCGCCCAAAGGCGCGACCACAAAGGGGCACAGCGTGCGGCCCAATTGCAGCACCACCGCCCCATACACGCCCAGCCAGCCCAGCAACACCAGCGAGCGCCCGGCGCCCTTGATCAACAATGTCAGGCCCTGCGAGAACGACAGTTGCTCCGGCGGTGATGCCTCGTGCACATACAGCGCGCCCTGCACCAAAAAGATCAGGCCCAGGGCGACCGACAGCCCCAACGCGCTCACGTTGAGCCACGCCAGGAACGACGTCCCCGCCCCGCTGAGCCAGAACAACAGGCTGATGGGCGCACAGCCCAACGCCAACACTGCCGACACGGTCTGCGCCGTCAGGATCAGGGTGACAGTCTGCAAAAAGCGCAGGCGCGCGCCGAACAACATGCCAAAATAGTACAGTGTCGGCAGGCAAATCAGGCCGCCGGCCAGGAACACCAGGGGCAACAGGCCCATAGCGCGGGACGCCTGGGCCAACGCCGGCGCCTCACCCTCCCCGTTCAGGCCGGCCACCAGGCCAAAGATCGCCAGGTCCAGGACCGTCACGGTCAGCAACCGCGCGATTTTGGCAGGCAACGCCTCATCACGGCT
>CAZSJU010000091.1:7560-8860 GCA_964607235.1 uncultured Anaerolineae bacterium
CGCCGCAGGTGTGGATGCCGGCCCAGTCGCGGGTCACGGACCCGCTCAGAGCTTGAGACTGGGCGGCGCATCGCACCTATACCCCTAGCTTACCAAATCCGCCCGCCCCCTGCCACCGCTTGCGTGCGTCGCCCGACGCACCTGAGTGCTTGACAGGGATGCGCACTTTTGATATGGTTACGGCCTGATGCTAAACCTACTACTCGTTGAAGATAATGACCGGCTACGCGGGGCACTCACGTCCGGCCTGGAAGCCACCGGGGACGTGCGCGTGGCCCACGCCTGTGACAGCGGCGAGGATGCGCTGGAGCATTGCCTCGCGTCAACGCTTGCACACCCGCCCGACGTGATCCTGATGGACGTACAACTGGCCGGGGCGATGAACGGCATCGCGGCCGCCGTCGCCATCCGCCGCGAGTTCCCCCGCCTGCCGGTGGTCTTTTATTCCATCCAGGACGACGACGCCTACTATCGCGACTTTCGCCGCTCTGGCATCCTCAGCCATTATGCCTACGTGCACAAGTCCAATTATTTGCTGCCTCGGATGATCGTGCCGCTGTTGCGCGACGCCGTCGCCGGGCGCAGCTTTATCGACCCCGAGATCGAGTCCCGCGTGCAAGAGGTGCGCCTCAAGGACGAACAGTCGCCCATGGCGCTGCTCGAGCCCAACGAACAGATGGTGGCGCGCATGCTGGCCGAGGGGCTGACCAACGAACAGATCGCCGCCCGGCTGGGCTTTCGCGACAAGCGCACCATCAGCCGCACCAACGGGCAAATCTATACCGCCTGGGGGCTGAACGAGACGAGCACCGACGAAAAGATCGCCCGCACCCGCGTCGCCATCATTGTGCGCGCCGGACGCCTGATCCATTGGGACGCCGAGGGCGACCCGTATGTGCTGGACGCGCGCGGAACGTGGACCCCGTGGGCGCCCTAGCCTTTGACCGCTTACAGGGAGGAGGATGACCGGCCACTTTATCCTCGACTGGGCCATCATGGCCGTCTCACTGTTCAACACGGTCTTGTTATTGTGGTTGGGGCTGACAGTGTTGCTCAACGCCGAGCGTCGCAGTTGGGGCGTGTGGCTGGCCGGCGGCGGACTGTTGTTGGGCAGCGCCTTTTTCGTCAGCCACTCGGCCATCCTGGGCCACGGGCCGACGTTTGTCGGCCCCGGGGTGAACTTTTGGTGGCGCGTGGGCTGGCTGCCCGTGGCCTTGTTACCCCTGGCGTGGTACGCCGTCGTGCTGTGGTACGCCGGCTTTTGGGAAAGCCAGGAGGCGGGATTGACGCGCTGGCGCCG
>CAZSJU010000091.1:8960-11701 GCA_964607235.1 uncultured Anaerolineae bacterium
CCTGGACGCCCTGCGGCACACGCACCCGGCGCGCCGCGATGGGGCCGGCGGGCCATTGACCAAGACACTGGCCCGCCGCCGGGCGCACCCCTGGCTGGCGCTCGCGACGGCCGCGCTGTTGACGGCCAGCACCCTGGTGGCGCTGGTGATGGCCCAAGTTGTGCTGTACGCGAGCCGCTATCGACGGGTGGCGGTCGGCGCCAACCGGTTGGTCGGGGGCCTGGATGTAACCATCGCGACACTCATCGCCCTGGCCACCGTCGCCCTGGGCCAGGCCATCGTCTCTTACGAGGTGTTCACCGCCAGGACGCTGCCTCGCCGTGGCCTGCGCCGCGACTGGCGCAACGCCATCATCCTGGCGGCCGGCTATAGCGTGGCGGTCGGCTGGACGCTGACCATCGGACTGCGCGCCATCTATAGTTTACTGCTCACCGCCCTGTTGATGACGCTGTTCCTGGCGCTGTCGAGCTGGCGCGCCTACGCCGAGCGTGAGCGCTATATCCAGCACCTGCGCCCCTTTGTGGCCAGCCAGCGCCTGTACGAACAATTACTAACCCCCTCGGCCCCGTGGGTGGACGCCGCCACCCCTTTTCGCGCGCTGTGCCAGGATGTCCTGGGGGCGCAAATCGCGCACCTGGTCGCCCTGGGGCCGTTAGCCCCGCTGGCCGGACCGCCCTTGACCTATCCCGACGGCGCCCCGCCCCCACCGCCCACGCTGGCCGAACTGGTGCCCCAGTTTAGCTCCCCCCAGACGATGTGTGTGCCGCTGGACCCGACCCGGCGCGCCAGGTCGGGCGGCGCGACCTGGGCCGTGCCGCTGTGGAGCGAGCGCGGGCTGATCGGCGTCCTGTTGTTGGGCGCCAAGCGCGACGGCGGCCTGTACACCCGCGAAGAGATCGAGATCGCCCGCGCCAGCGGTGAACGGCTGGTCGACACCCAGGCCAGCGTGGGCATGGCGCGCCGGTTGATGGCGTTGCAACGCCAGCGGCTGGCCGAGAGCCAGGTGCTCGACCGGCGCGCGCGCCGCGCCCTGCACGACGACATCCTGCCGCGCCTGCACACCGCCATGTTGTCCCTGGAGGGCGCCTCGGAAGAGGCCCTGGCGCTGCTGACCGGCGTGCACCGCCAGATCTCGGACCTGCTGCACGAGATGCCGGCCGCCACCGCGCCAAAAGTGGCCCGGCTGGGGCTATTCAGCGCGCTGCGGCAGGTGGTGGAGCAGGAACTAGAGGGCGCTTTTGACCGCGTCAGTTGGCGGATCGAGCCGCCGGCGCAAGCGGCCGCCGGGCGCCTGTCCCCCTTGACGGCCGAAGTGCTGTTTTACGCCGCCCGCGAGGCGGTCCGCAACGCCGCCTGTCACGCGCGCGACCCGCAAGGCGAGCGGCCATTGTACCTGGACATATTTGGGACCTGCCGTGAGGGCTTGCAGCTCTTTATCGAGGACAATGGCGTCGGCCTGGGCGCGGCCGGGCCGTCCGAGGGGGAAAAAGCAGGGCCAGACGACACGCCATCCGGCGTGGAGGGCGGGCACGGGCTGGCGTTGCACGGCACCATGATGGCCGTCGTCGGCGGCTCGCTGGCGGTGGAAAGCGTGCCCCAGGTCTATACGCGCGTCGTGCTGACGCTGCCGGCGGCGACTTTTCCCTAATCCCCTCCTCCCTCCAACGCCCGAATCCGGTCCAACCGAAACACCCGCTCGTCCCGCGCCTGGTGACAATAGGCCACCAGGTACAGCTTGTTGCCGCGCTGCTCCAGGCGGTAGGGGGTGACGGTGCGGTGGGTCAGCGCGCCGCGCCCGGCGCTCCAATAGGTCATGCGCAGCGTCCCGCCGGCGCGGATGGCGGCCTCGATCTGCGGGCGCGTCTCTTCGGGGTCCAGGCCCGGCTCGGGGCTGGGTTGGGGCGCCCAGCCGTCCATAGCGCCGGCCAGCGCGTCCAGCACCCGCTCGGCGCCGGCCTGAGCGGCGGCCAGTTCGCCCGGCGGCAGCCTCGCGGCCAGCGTCTCTTGCAGACTGTCCGGACAGGGGGCGGGCAGCGGGACAAAGCGCGCCAGCCCGCGATACACCTGGCTGGTCAACCAGTGATAGGCGGCCGTGCTCCGTCCCGCTATAGCAGTCCGTCCGGCTGCCACACCGTCCTGTGCCGCTTCCAGCGACAGCAGCACGCGCGGGTCGTGCCCCTCGCGGCGCAGGTGACGCACCACGGCGCCCAGGTGCGCGTCGTCCAGGATCAGCGCGCGCGGCGAGAGCGTGCGCCGCACGTGGTCGCGAAAGCGGCGCTTGCGCGCCAATTGGCCCAGGACTAAAGGGTCGTCACATTCCAGCAGGGCCGGGCGGCTCGCCGTGCCGCCGACTGAAGCCAACGTCATGCGCGCGCCGGCCTGCTCCCAGGCGCGCAACGCCCCCCGGACCGCGTCGGGCAGCGGGGCGCCGCTGGCCCCTTCCAGCAGCGCCGTCAGCGCTTCGGGCGTCGCGCCGCGCCCGCGCGCCCGGTTATAGCTGGCCGGCGTGAGCAGGTAGCGCCCGTCTTGCCAGCGGGCGAACGCCGCCAGCCGTGCCATGTGCGCCAGGTGAGGCCGCGGCGGAGGCGTGACCCGCACCCAGCTCGCCCGGTCGGGCGCCAGGATCAGGACAAAGGGGACCTCCTGGGGCCAGTGGGGCGTGTCCGCGTCGTCCGGTGACGCGCTCAGCAGCCAGGCGCCGGCCGGCGTGACCCGCAGTTGGCGGGCGTCGGCTGTGCATT
>CAZSJU010000092.1:0-6832 GCA_964607235.1 uncultured Anaerolineae bacterium
TTTAACAAAACAAGGGAAAAACGCTCAATTTACCACGCTTTTCCCCTACCCTATTCTAAAAATATATCGCCCGACTGGCTCAAGCCGGATCTCCTGGCACGTGCCGTGGTCCGCGCTGGGCGTTTTCATATCAATGGTGCACCGAGGACATGTTGACTAGGGCGTGCTACCTCGTAACACCATCGGCAGGTGCACACGATGCACTTGCTGCAACACACGCAATGTCACCGGGATATCTAGCTCCCTGTTCTGCACGTCTGGCGTCCCCGCCACAATGTGAATGCTGGCCTGATACACGCCAGGTTCATAGCCGGTCGGATCGAGCGATACTTGCAGCGCCTGCCCGCTCTCCCCCCTCGTCGGCGTCACGTCAAGCCAGGCCGCACTGCGAGGCGCGACGTCAATGCTCCACGTAAACGTCTGAACGCTGGTGCTGTTCACCCCCAGGGTAAAATGCTGGGTCTCGGAACAAGGTTCTGTTACGTGGGTCAGCGACGGCATTGTCACCGTCATTTGGGTCGACTGAAACAGATCGGAGAGTGTGTGGTCGGCCAGCCCCACAAAGGCATTGTTGTACTTGATGCCGTCCCAATTGTCCTTGTCCAGCCACAGCGCCATCTGTGAATTGTTGGGATAAACGTAACGCTCGACCGTCTGGCTGTTAAAATCAAAATAAGACTCGTAAGCCTCGCCCAGCGTCATACCCTGAAACAGGTAACGCACAAACATCTGGAAAGCGTCACCGAACCAATCGGCATAATAGCCGGCCGCCCCCACATCAAAAAAGGGCGCGGAATATTGCACCACGCGCCGTTGGGCCTCGACACTGTCAATGTCATCGCCCGTAATGCCTGACGATCCTGCCGCAAAGCAACCGTACAGCATCACGATAGCGTTGGGCGACAGATGCAAGTCATCCCGGATGTCGTCTGACGAGACAAACTTGTCCTTGAGCGAAAATCCGCCCACGGTCGGATGGGGCAAGCCCGTCCAATAGACGCCGTGCCCACGATAGAACAAAAAGTGAGCGCCCTCGGCCGCCGCCTTGATCTGCGCCCAGTCGTTCTGAGGCGTATAAAACTTGAAAACCTCGACGCCGTGCGCCTCCAATTCGGCCGCGGCCAGATCCATATTTTGTTTCTCTTGGATCGTCCAAGACCCATTATCCCCGTCAATGGGCCCCACCAACAAGACCGCCTTTAAGGGAAAAAGATCCGCAGTCGTCGACGCAGACGAAATACCCTCGGCGTATCCTGGTGCCTGCATATGCGGGCGCATAGGTGGCGCCGGCGGGACCGGCGGGGTCTGCGGTGTCAAGGGCTCAGCCAGAGCGACGGCCACGCCCCCCGACAAGATGAGCAACACAAACAAAATCGATAATACCCAACGCAATAATTTCATCTCCAACTCCACCCCATCAACAGAAGCAAGGACGTAGGTTTTGCTCCCCCGAGTTCATGCCAATAATTTTTCCGTCTTGTCTGCATCCGCGTCCGCCCATAATCATCCAGGCCGTAGCCTGAAAACATGACAAACATTCACCACTAGTATCAAACAGGCTCACAGACATGTCAAGTAAAATCCGCGTAAAATATAGCATAGCACAATCGTGTCTGGCCCGTGCGTCAGGCGTCAAGCCAGCGTAGGCATTGCGACTGGCGGTTTAGGCCATTTTGACGTAAACTAGTACCAGTAATTAGCCTGGACGCTTATGCGCACGCTCAGCCACACTTGCGAGACGTGCTATCAGGGCGACGTTTGTATGCCCAGGAGGTATGCTCATGAAATCCAAATTACACAAGCTATGTTCCACCCTGTTACTGCTATCGCTCATCGCCGGCATGATGGCGGCGTGCCAATCCCCCACGCCCACGGACACCGCCGCGCCGGCACCAACCGCCGCGCCGACCGCGACCCCGTCCCCAACGCCCACCCGCGTGCCCCTGCCACCAACCAACCCGGTGCTCATTGACCGTAACCCCGCACGGGGCGCCGAAGCAGCCGTGGACGGCGCGATTGAAATCCGCTTTGACCAGGCGATGGACCAGAGTTCGGTCGAGTCCGCGCTGCAGGTATCCACGGGCGGTGACGCCCCACAGCCGGTAAAAGGCGCGATAGAGTGGCCCAATCAGGCCACTTTGTACTTCCGCCCCGACCAACCGCTGGCGCGCGCTTCGCGCTATGCGGTACGGGTCGGCACCGAAGCCAAAAGCCAACGCGGGCTGGCGTTACAGCGCGAAATCTCTTTTGATTTCGCGACCGTCGGCTTTTTGGAGGTCAGCCAGGTCATCCCCGCACCAGACACGGCCAACGTATCTAGCGACGCTACCCTCACGGTGATGTTCAACCGGCCGGTGGTGCCATTGACGGCCGTCAGCGACCCGGCCCGCGAGGGTCTGCCTCAACCACTGACCCTGGTTCGTATCGGCGACGGGACGACGGTCGAGGGCACGGGCGAATGGCTCAACACCTCGATTTACGTCTTTGAGCCCGCCCAACCACTCCGAGCCGGTGGGCACTATCTGGGACGCATCTCGGCCGGACTGTCCGACACCACCGGCGGCGTCTTGACCGAGGACTATATATGGTCCTTTAGCATCGAGCCCCCGGCCGTGGTGTGGGCCAACCCCGGGGATGGCGACACGGACGTGCGTCCCACCCGCGCCATCAGCGTCACCTTTAACCAACCGATGGACCGCGCGGCCGTACAGCGGGCATTTACCCTACACGTGAACGACCCGCAGGGCAACGTGATCCCCGGTCGCTACCGCTGGTCCGAAAAGACCGAGGTAGCCAGCACCCAGGTAGGGTTCTGGCCCGATGAACCGTTTCCGCTGGAAAGCCAGATTTACGCCGTCGTGACCACCGACGCCGTCGCCCAGGGCAGCAACGTGGGCATCCCGCGCGACTATGTCTGGCGCTTTGACACGGTGCTCTACCCGCGCATCCTGCGCACCGAACCCTCCGATGGGGAGCGCGCAGCCAACCCCGGCACCAGCCTGGGTCTCTATTTTTCCGCACCGATAGATCCCCAAACGGTGCTAGAGCGCGTGACCATCGTGCCCACGCCAACCCAGGTCTATACTTATTGGAGCAACTATAGCTACCGCTTTAACCTGTCCTACGATTCGCTACCATCGACGGATTACGAGGTGCGGGTCGCCCCGGGCATCAGCGACCCCTATGGCAACACCATCGACGAGGAAACCGTGGTGCGTTACACCACGCGTGCGCTGGACCCCATGGCCTGGCTGAACGTGCCCGGCGACGTGGGTTATTATAACGGCTATGCCACCACGGAACTGTTTGCGCTGTATCGCAATGTTTCCTACCTGAACCTGGCTCTGTACGAGATGCCCTTCGACGAATTTGCCAGGGTCACGGTCACCGGTGCGCGATGGAAAGCCTGGCAAGAGTACCGCCCGGACCCGGACAACTTGATCCGCAGTTGGCAAGAGCCATCCGACGCGGTGCTGAACGAGACGGCGCTGGTCCGCTTGCAAGTAGCAGGACCCGAAGGCGGGCCGCTGGCCCCCGGCATCTATTATCTAGAGATGACTGCGCCCGAGATTCGGCCTGACGAGTATGGCCCCCCCTCGCGCCACATGCTGGTCGTCAGCAAGAACCAGTTGACGGCCAAGATCGGCCAACGCGAGGCCCTGGTATGGGCCACCGACTTGCAAAGCGGCGAACCGGTGCCCAACCTGCCGGTGCAAATCGCCGGCGATGGCCTCGATGCTCCCCTAGACGCCACCACGGACGCCGATGGCCTGGCACGGTTGGAACTGCCCAAGGCGACCGAGGTGTGGTACGAACGCTACATACTCGGCGGCGGCGTGCAACCCTTTGACGAGGGCTTTGGCGTCTCCTTGAGCGAGTGGTCCGAGGGTATCAGTCCCTGGGATTTCAACATCGACAGCCGTTTCCAAATCGAACCTTACAACATCTACTTTTACACCGACCGGCCCATCTACCGGCCCGGTCAGCCAGTCTACTTTAAGGGCATCGTGCGGCTGGACAACGACGCGCGCTATGAAATACCGGCCGGCCTGGACGAGCTGACCGTCGAGATCCGCGACGACGAGGGCAAGCTGATCTACGAGGAGACACTGCCGGTCAGCGACATGGGCACGGTGGACGGCGAGTTCACCCTGGACGAGTCCGCCAGCCTGGGCTACTATTATCTGTCCACGACCGTGGAGGACGAGGCGGGTATGGATTACGGCTATGGCGTCAGCTTTCGCGTGGCCGAGTACCGCAAGCCCGAGTTCCAGGTGACAGTGACCACTGACCGCGACCAGTATCTACACGGCGACAGCATCGACGTGGTCGTGCAAGCCAGCTACTTTTTCGGCGGCCCGGTGGCCGACGCCGAGGTGCGCTGGAGCCTGTTGACCAGCGACTATGCCTTCCGTTGGAGCGGCCCTGGTCGTTACGATTGGAACGGCAGCGGCACCTACCGCGCCGGTTATGGCGAGGTCTATTATGGCGGCTTTGGCGAGCTGATCGCCGACGGTGAAGCCAAGACCGACGCCCAGGGCCGGCTGGTCTTTTCCGTGCCAGCCGACATTGCCGACCGCACGGCCAGCCAGAGCTTTACCCTCGAGGCCACAGTGGCGGACCTGAACGACCAGGTCGTCAGCGGGCGCACCAGCGTCGTGGTGCACAAGGGCCAATTCTATACCGGCCTGCACCCGCAGCGCTACGTGGGCAAGGTGGGCGAAGCGCTGGACGTGGACGTGCGCACCGTGGACTGGAACAGCGACCCGTGGCCGAACCAGGACCTGACCGTCACCTTTAACAAGCGCACCTGGTACAGCGTGCGCGAGGAGGACAGTCGTGGTCGCCTGTACTGGACCTGGACCTACAGCGACACCGCCGTGTTCACCGACACGCTGACCACGGATGGTGCAGGCCAGGCGGTCAGCAGCTTTGAACCCACCGCGGGCGGCAGCTATGTGGTGCGCGCTGTGGGCGAGGACAAAGAAGGCAACGAGGTGCAGAGCGCCACCTGGGTGTGGGTCAGCGGCCGCGAATATGTGAGCTGGCGCATCGAGAACAACGATCGCATCGAGTTGATCGCCGACAAGGACAGCTATCGACCAGGCGAAACTGCCTCGGTCCTGATCCCCTCCCCGTTCCAGGGTGAAGCCAAGGCGCTGCTGACCATCGAGCGCGGGCACATCCTGGACACCCAGGTGATCACCTTGCGCAGCAACAGCGATGTCGTCGAGATCCCGATCACGCCTGACATGGCGCCCAACGCCTACGTCTCGGTCGTCATTGTCAAGGGCGTGGACGAAACCAATCCCTTGCCCGCCTTTAAGATCGGTTACGCGGCCTTTGAGGTCAGCACCGAGCGGCAAGAGCTGACACTGACATTGATGCCCGACAAGGACGTCGCTGCCGGTGAGCATTACAGCCCGGACGAGACGGTCACCTATCAAATCCGCGCCACCGACTATGCCGGTGACCCGGTCCAGGCCGAGATCTCGCTCAACCTGACCGACCTGTCGGTACTGTCGCTGGCCGAGCCCAACGCGCCACCACTGCTAGACTTTTTCTACGGCCGGCGCGGGCTGGGCATCCGCACCGCCACCGGCCTGACCAAGGCGGTGGACCGGCTCAACGAAAAGATCATCGAAGAAGTCAAGGGCGGCGGCGGCGGCGGCGCGGTGAGCGCCGACATGGAAATCCGGCGCGACTTTCCGGACACTGCTTACTGGGCGCCAAGCGTGCGCACCGACGCGGACGGCCAGGCCACCATTCAGGTGGACCTGCCCGACTCGCTGACCACATGGCGGCTGATGGGCAAAGCCGTCACCGCTGACACATTGGTGGGCGAGAGCCAGGTGGACATTATCAGCACCAAAGACCTGCTGGTGCGCCCGGTGACGCCGCGCTTCTTTGTGGTGGGCGACCGCGCCCAACTGGCGGCGGTGGTGCACAACAACACCGCCCAAGACCTGACGGTGGACGTGGCGCTGAACGCTGCCGGCCTGACGCTAGAGAGCGACGCCGCACAGGCGGTCGAAATTCCGGCCGGCGGCAAGGTGCGCGTCGAGTGGGCGGTGAGCGTGCCCGGCGCGCCGGGCCTGGAGCAGTTCTCGGACCTGACCTTCTCGGCGCGGGGCGGCGGTTACAGTGATGCCACCAAGCCCACGCTGGGCATCGCGCCGGACCAGCTCTTGCCCATCTACAAGTACAGCACGCCCGAAATAGTCGGCACGGCCGGCGAGATCGCGGCCGAGAGCGGCGACACGCGCCTGGAAGCGATCGTGCTGCCCCAGAACGTGGACACCACCCAGGGCGAGCTGACAGTGCAGATCGACCCGTCGCTGGCGGCGGGAATGACGGAAGGGCTGCGCTACCTGGAACACTATCCCTACGAATGCACCGAGCAGACCGTGAGCCGCTTCCTGCCCAACGTGCTGACCTTCCAGACACTCGAAGCGCTGAACCTGGCCGAGCCAGGGCTAGAGGCGAACCTGCGCCAGCAAGTCACGACGGGCTTGCAACGCCTGTACAACAACCAGCACGCCGACGGCGGTTGGGGCTGGTGGGTAAACGACGAGAGCCACCCCACCGTCTCGGCCTGGGTCGTCTTTGGGCTGGTCAAGGCTGAGATGGCCGGCTTTAGCGTGGACGAGCAGGTGCTCCGGGAAGGCCTGAATTACCTGGCGGGCACACTGCTGACGCCCAACCGTCTGAACAGCGCTTGGCGGGCCAACCGTCAGGCCTTTATCCTGTACGTGATGGCCGAGGCAGGTCAACCCGACGCCGGCCGGACGTCCGTGCTGTTTGAGAACCGGGACAAGCTGAGCCATTACGG
>CAZSJU010000092.1:6932-8429 GCA_964607235.1 uncultured Anaerolineae bacterium
ACGCCGGCCGGACGTCCGTGCTGTTTGAGAACCGGGACAAGCTGAGCCATTACGGCCGCGCTTACCTGGCGCTCACCTTCCATCTGATTGACCCCGACGAGCGCTCGCAGATCGAGACGTTGCTCAGCGACCTGAACAACGCCGCCATCCTCAGCGCCACCGGCGCACATTGGCAAGAGAACACGCGCGACTGGTGGAACTGGAACACCGACACGCGCAGCACGGCCATCGTGCTGGATACGTTGGCCCGGCTCGATCCGGGCAACGCTCTGGCGCCCAACGTCGTGCGCTGGCTGATGGTCGCGCGCACCGCCGGTCACTGGGAAACCACCCAAGAGACCGCCTGGGCGCTGATCGCGCTGACGGACTGGATGGCGACCACCGGTGAGCTAGAGGGGGACTATGGCTGGGGCGTGCAACTGAATGGTGAGCTGCTGGCCCAGGACAATGTCACCCGCGAGAATATCAAAGAGGAGACCAGGCTAGAAGTGGCGGTGGCCAACCTGCTGCAGGACGAGGCCAACCGGCTGGCCATAGAAAAGGGTGAAGGCCCTGGTCGGCTGTACTATACCGCGCATCTGCGCACCTTCCTGCCGGTGGAGGACGTCCAGGCGCTCAACCGGGGCATCGTCGTCGGCCGCCAGTACACGCTGGCCAGTTGCGACCCGCAAAAGCTGGAAGAAGGCGAGGTCTGCCCCACGGTGACCAGCGCCGAGATAGGCGAGACGGTGCGCGTCAAGCTGACGCTGGTCGCGCCCAACGACCTGCACTATGTGGTGGTCGAGGACCCGATCCCGGCCGGCACCGAGGCGGTCGACCTCAACCTGGAGACGACCAGCGTCGTGGGCGAGGGGCCTGAGCTGCAACGGACCGACCCGTGGTCGTGGTACGGCTGGGGCTGGTGGTGGTTCAGCCACACCGAGCTGCGCGACGAAAAAGCCGTGCTGTTTGCCACCTACCTGCCGGCCGGCACCTACGAATACACCTATCTGATCCGGCCCAGCCTGGCGGGCACGTACAAGGTACTGCCCTCCACCGCCTACGAGATGTACTTCCCCGAGGTGTTTGGACGCGGGGATGGGACGCTGTTCCAAGTCAGAGATTAGAGACTTGTGCTTGTAGCAATCACACGCACGGCACCAAATGCAGGCAGCGCAGTGCAGGTAGCTCCGTAGAGACAAAACGCGACCGCAGAACTAGAGATTGTGTCGTGTGATGTGCAAGTAAAGCCCCCTCCATTGGCAGAAAGCCGATGGAGGGGGCTTTTAGTTGACGGAAGTTCTAGCATAAAGTACAATAAATATGTCAAACGTACTGGGCACTGGCGAATCTTGGCTAGGACGCAGATTTTCGCAGATAAGCACTAAAAATATCACCCGTGCTGCCCGCCCCTGGCACTGCCCGCCAGGGCAAGTGAGGGTCAGTAATAAATCTGTGTCCTATAAAATTGTCACGCTTTTTAAAATTCGCCAGACTCCAGAAACGTAAAATGATCGA
>CAZSJU010000092.1:8529-11695 GCA_964607235.1 uncultured Anaerolineae bacterium
TAAAATTGTCACGCTTTTTAAAATTCGCCAGACTCCAGAAACGTAAAATGATCGAGTTGACAGATTCTTTATTCTGGAGTCGAGAATATATGATTACTCGAGTTTGGGCCAAAAACTATCGCAGCTTGGCTGATATAGGAGTGAGCCTGGAAGCTCTAACCGTGCTGGTCGGTTGCAATGGCTCCGGGAAAAGCAACTTTGTTGACGTATTAAGGTTTGTTTACGACGCGCTTCGGCTTGGGCTGGATGCTGCCGTCGTTCAGCGTCATGGGATGAGTACCTTACGCCGTTGGTCAGCCAAAGGACGACCTTACGACGTAGAAATTGGTTTAAGCATCTCTAGTGACGATTTCCAGTCCACGTACAGCTTTGCACTGGGGAGTGAACGCCGTGGTGAGTACCGTGTCAAGCGAGAAACCTGTTATGTCAATGTCATTAAAGACGGCCGCCAGGCTCACTTTGAAACAGATAATGGTCGTTGGTTAACCCCTCCCGCACCAGCCTTGACGCCACCCGTCCAAGCTGGTGCGCTGGTCTTGCCCCTCATCGCTACTACTGAGCCTTACAGGCATCTGTATGAATTTTTAACGGGGATGAGTTTTTACAACATTTATCCTAATACTCTGACAGAGCTACAAAAGCCAGCCAATCCCTACCCTTTGGACGAACATGGGACCAACCTAGCGTCCACGTTGCGTGAATTGCAAAGGAGCAAGAGCGACTTGCTACCTTTATTAGAAAAAGCCATACGCGCCGTCATCCCTGATGCAGTGGACTTTCAAGTTCGCCAGGTAGGCGGATATTTGGTCACTCGATTGCGCCACGAAATTTCCGAGGATACCCGTGCATTGTTCGAGCTTGCGCAAGAGTCTGATGGCACTTTGCGAATGCTTGGTATCCTGGCTGCGCTTTATCAAGATCCTCCACGCACCCTGATAGCATTAGAAGAGCCAGAATTAACCATTCATCCTGGTGCACTACGCCTACTGTGGGAAGAAATCGAGAATGCAGCAAGTCGAAGTCAAATTATCATAACCACACATAGCCCAGACCTGCTCGATATGTGTCAAGCTGAGAGCTTGCGCGTTGTCGAAAAGATAAACGGGGAAACCGTTATAGACTCACTTGAAGAAACCCAAAAAGAAGCGATTCAAGAACGACTCTTTGCCCCTGGCGAACTATTACGTGCGCAAGGACTGCGCCGTGCTCGACAACAACCCTTACCCTTATGAGACGCAACAAGGTCTATACCATTGTAGAAGGTCACGGTGAAGCTAGTAGATCCGCGGGAGGCGATCCGCCTGCGGTTGTTGTCTTGATTAGCAAGCTGCTCCAGGCTGTGGGGTGCCAAACTTTGTTTCCCGTCGAACACTCGCCACCTTTTCGAATGCGATCCTACGGCGAATTTTTCAGAGACAACAAGCTAGAAAATGTCATCCGGCTTTATAAAAAGTATCCCGATTGTGCCGCTGTGTTGATTTTACTCGATATGGATGATGATTGTGCCAAAGAGAGAGCATTCGAGTTAGCCGATCGTATACGGGCAATGGAATCCTTGTCATTCTCCGTAGTGATAGTTTGTGCCAAGTGCGAGTATGAAGCGTGGTTTTTAGCGAGCTTGGAAACTATCCAGCCAGGGCATGCCTATCGACAGCCTCCAGAATTGCGCCGCGATGCAAAAGGTTGGTTGAAAAAACAATTTGGGTATCGACCCACACGGGATCAGTCCCATTACACTCAAAATCTGGATGTTAATCTAGCACTTGCAAGATCTCGCTCGTTTCGCCGCTTGCACCATGCATTTGAGGAGATTGTGTCTGCTGCCAGCATCGAACAACCCGTGATCACCCCCCAAAAACCTGCCTAGCTGCATCCTTTACACCACTCGTCCGTTGACCTCTGTCCGCAAAAACCGCGCAAACACCTGGTTGCCCAGCAGCCGCCCGCGCGCGGTGAGGCGCACGCGCGCGCCGTCCCACTCGATCAAGCCACCCGCGGCCAGCGCTTCCAACTCGGGGCCGTACACTGCGTCCAGCGCATAGCCAAAACGCGCGCCAAAGGCCGCCGCGCCCACGCCCTCGTTCAATCGCAGCCCCAGCATCATCGTCTCGCCCATAGCCTGGGCCGGGCCAATCGTCTCGCCGCCAGCCTCGGACGACGGCCCCGCCGCCAGGCGCGCGACGTAATCCGCCGGATCGTCCACGTTCCACCAGCGCCGCCCGTCGCGATGCGAGTGGGCGCCCGCGCCCAGCCCCAAATAGGCCCCGTTGTGCCAGTACACCAGGTTGTGGCGACACTGAAAGCCCGGTCGCGCCCAGTTTGAGATCTCGTAATGCAGGAACCCTGCTGCCGCCAAAATCGCCTCGGCGCGTTCGTACATCTCGGCCGCCCGGTCCGGGTCTGGCGCCGGCACGCGACCCGCGGCCACGTCAGCCGCCAGCGGCGTGCCCTCTTCCAGGGTGAGGCAATAAGCGGACAGGTGATCTGGCGCCAGGTCCAGGGCGGCGTGCAGTGTGGCCGCCCAACGCGCCAGGGTCTGCGCGGGCAAACCGTAAATCAGGTCCAGGCTCAGGTTTTCAAAACCAGCGGCGCGAGCCATGCGGACCGTCTGGGCCGCCCGGTGAAAGGTATGGATGCGGCCTAGCAACTCTAGCTCGTCGGCGTGGGACGATTGCACGCCCAGGCTGAGCCGATTGACTCCCAACCGGCGCAGCCCGGCCAGCTTGAGCGCGTCCACCGTGCCGGGGTTGGCCTCCAGGCTGATCTCGGCGTCCGCGTCCACGGCAAAGGCCGCACGGCAAGCGTCCAAAAGGTCCGCGGTCAGCGCCAGCGGCAGCACGGAGGGTGTGCCGCCGCCAAAAAAGACCGTCGCCACCCGCTCCCCCTGCCCCACCCGGCGGATCTCTTGCGCCAACGCGGCAGCATAGGGCACAAACAACGCCTCCCGGCCGGCATAGGTGTTAAAATCGCAATAGTGGCAGCGGCGCCGGCAAAAGGGGATATGCAAGTATAGCGCTAACGCGTCGTTCGGTTTAGTCATGGTCTATCCTTGAAACCCACATCGTCAGATGTGGGAGCTTTACAGCTACGCCACGGGGCGTTCCCATCCCCATCGAACCCTGGGCTAGCTGTGAACCTCCGCACGACTGACGTCGTGGGTTTCATG
>CAZSJU010000093.1:0-3530 GCA_964607235.1 uncultured Anaerolineae bacterium
GCACTGACCCTACGGGCAGCACAGGCACTGACCCTACGGGCAGCACAGGCACTGACCCTACGGGCAGCGCAGGCAGCGCAGCCTTGCTCGCTCCGGTATCGTCCGCAGTCTGGGCGCGCCACGTCTGAGTCAATGCCCCTCCCAGCTTACCCAACCCTTCGGTCAAACGGATAAAGTTGAAATAAACGTCTTGCACAAAGCCCTTTTCTACGTCAAACGCCCGGTGCCAACGCTGAAAATCACACAAGCGGCGGCGGCCTTGGGTAAACACAGCCCGGTCCGCTTCGTCTATGGTCGTCGCGACCGACAATAACGCAGGCTGATGCGGCAGCAAACCCAACGCCGAACGGATCTGATTGCTAATCTTGGCCAAATCATCGGGATTTTGCACAAAGTTGAGCGCATTGGTGTCGATCACCAACGACGGCGTGTCCGCATAGTTGGCGAAAAATCGCTCGTAAGCACAACGGAGTTTGTCAATATAGTCCCGATCCATACCACGCTCGTAAGGCCGGTCGCGGATGGCGATGCGCTCCATCAATACGTCAGTGTTGGCCCTCAAATAGACCACCAGGTCTGGGCGTGCGATGTGTTCTGCCAGAACAGCATGGACCCGGTCATACATTTCCAACTCATCCCCGACCAGGTTCAAATGCGCGAACAGCCGATCCTTGGCAAAACTGTAATCGCTGATGAGGGTATCGTCTGCCAGGAAAGCGGGAAGCACCTGGCGCTGCTGATGATAGCGGCTGAGCAGGAAAAAAATCTGCGTCTGAAAAGCATAACGGGCGCGATCCTCATAGAATTTACCCAGGAATGGGTTCTCTTCAAACACCTCTAATAACAATTTAGCCTCAAAGGCTGGCTGCAGCAGACGTGCCAACGTCGTCTTGCCTACACCGATGACACCTTCGATGACGATGTAGAAATTTTTACCCAAAAGCAGCTCCTTTGCTAAACTGATTCAAATATCCGGCAACGTACGCTAGGAGAATAGAGCATACTCTGAGCAAGGGAAAAAGTCAAGATAAACGCAAGTTATTGATGTCTACCGAGTATGAGATAAGTCAAGATCCGCACGAGTTCAGCCATAGGAATCTCGTACGTGCCCTCTTGAACCTGATGGCGCAGTTCAGCGACACGTTCAACGCGCGCCTCAGGCGTCTCCTCAAACGCAGATTGGTCCGGCCGGACCAGGGGAGGTTCTTGTGAAAGGAGTGGCTCGTCTGTGTGACCGGCGGCGACACTGGAAGTGCTTGGGTCAAAATCCAGCACCGGCCCACATAGGCGCTGTATAAAAGATTTGATTTTCATACGGGTCGCTCCGACGACAAATAATTGAGGTCAACTGGGACGGCGTCCTTTTAGGACCACCTCCATTCATCCCTCAGTATCGGCGGTGACGCGTATTTCTTTACCCGGTGACGAAAACTGAGACGGGGAGGTTATGAGGCAATCGGACGGCAGGCGTGGGGTTCGGGGTGACATCCTCGCGCTCCAAAGATGCACGCAGATTTGTCACTGCTCGGGCGTGGAGTTGCGACACACGCGACTCGGAGAGGTCGAGCACCTGACCGATCTCTTTCATCGTCAAGCCCTCATAGTAATACAGCGAAAGCAGCAACTGTGTGCGCTGCGGCAACTTGCGCAAGGCCATAGCCAGTCTCTGTCGCAGTTCAATCTCTTCTAAATTCTCTTCAGGTTTGGGATTATCGTGGTCGCATAACAAGTCTTGCAAACTCACCATGTTGCCATAGCGGTCGGCCTCAAAAGTGGCGTCAATGGACAAGACATCACAGTTAGCTGCCATCAAAGCAGAGTGATAGGTCTTTATGTCTAGATCAAGGGCAGAAGCTACTTCTCTGTCGCTAGGCTCCCGGCCCAACCGCATACGCAGACGGGAAACCATCTTTTCGATCTTTTTGACCCGCTGTCGGGCGCCGCGCGGCAGGATGTCCATCGCGCGCAACGCATCCAGGATTTGCCCCCGGATACGCAGGGTGGCATAGGTCGAGAAACACAATCCGCGCTGGGGCTCAAAGCGATCGACGGCGTCAATCAACCCCAAAATTCCCTGCCCCACCAGGTCCTCATACACTTCTTCATCCAACACAGGGATACTCAAACGACCCAACACATAGCGCACCAAGGGTACATTCTGCTCGATAATCTCTTTACGCAAGGCCGGATCACGGGTGCTTTCGTATTGCTTCCACAGATCTTTTCGCTCGCCCATAAATGTATCCCTTTTTTTTCCCACTGCTCATGCTTTTAAAATCGATGACGTATCGCCACGACCTGACAAGCTGGTCGGACCTAAACCGACCCGTTACCCTCATAGCTTACACCAGTCTAGGACTATTGTCCGTAAAAACTAGGTGAAAGAGACGTAAAAGATGCGTAAAGAAGCCCGTTTTGGTATTTGCCAAAATCGAAAGAATAGTGTATAATGTTGGTCGCTTGGAGGTTAACATCTGATATACGCGGGTGTAGTTCAGTGGTAGAACGTCTCCTTGCCAAGGAGAAGGTCGTGGGTTCGAATCCCATCGCCCGCTTTGCAGGGCACGGCGGAGCGATGCTCCGCCGTTATGATGACGCGGCGACGTCGCCAAGTGGTAAGGCAAGGGTCTGCAAAACCCTTATCGCGGGTTCGAGTCCCGCCGTCGCCTTTCGCTTTTTAAAAAGTAACGGGCAGCCAAAGCGCTGCCCGTTCGTATTTAACGCACACGTGCCAGGGGCGGTGGCGGAATGGTAGACGCCGGGGACTTAAAATCCTCTGGGTGAAAGCCCGTGTGGGTTCGAATCCCACCCGCCCTACTCGCATCAAATTCCATCCTTCTGGATCGCTTTTTATCCTAGGGAAAAAAAAGACACAAACAAACCCGTTGCGTGGCGCAACGGGTTTGTTTGTCTCCCCGCCGCTGTGGGAGTATAATGGGTCCTACACAACGAGTCTTTATCACTAATCATCTGCGCACCAACTCGTCCACCAGCGGCCGTTCTACACACAAAAAAGTGAGGACCCTCAGTGACAGATTTCATCCAGGTGTTCACAACCGTCGCGAGTCAAGACGACGCCAAAAAACTGGCCCAAGCCATCCTCAAGCAAAGACTCGCCGGCTGCGTGCAAATCATCGGACCGGTCACCAGCACCTACTGGTGGCAAGACACGATCGAAACCGCCCAAGAGTGGCTGTGCATATTAAAGAGCCGGCGCGGCGATTACCCGGCGCTAGAAAAAGCCATCTGTGACGTACACTCCTACGAGGTGCCCGAGATCTTGGCCACATCCGTCGTCGCCGGATACTCGCCCTACTTGGCGTGGCTGGGCGACACATTGGTGGCAGACGCGTCATAAAAGATATGCCATAAAAAAATAAGGGAGGCCATGTATGAACAGTCGACGCATGCTGACCGTTTGGGTTTTGGTGCTGTTGGTTGCCACCCTGTGGGGCACAACGCATGCGCAAGCTCAAACGGATTGCCCCTATGCCAAGTTTAAACTGGACACCGAACAAACAGTGGACGTC
>CAZSJU010000093.1:3630-7157 GCA_964607235.1 uncultured Anaerolineae bacterium
CCATCGCCGCGGGCGATCCCACCGCGGCCTTTGTGGGAGCGCTAGAGACTGCCTATGAAATTAACTACCCCGATTCTGCCCCCACTACCGAGAGCACCGTTGTCCCTGAACCGACAGCACCCCCAACCGAGACGGACGCTTCTTTCCCCCTGGCGCAAATTGCGCTGATTGGGCTGGGCGCGGCCGGTTTGGGCATCGGCGGCTATGGACTGACCGTCAAGGTCGTCAAACCCGCCCACGAACGCGCCCAAGCGCGCAAGGCCTTGCAAGACCATCTGGAAACCCTACGAACGCGCACGGCAAACTTGCTCAACGCCTGCTACCAGTTGCTGGACGGAGAGACGCCGGAGGACACCGTGCTATACCAACTGTTTAGCAGCTATGGCGGCGAAAGTTACGAGGACCTGCACGGGCAGGTCTACGAGTGGCTGCGCCGCAGCCAAAGCGCCCTGGACGACGCCTTTGACCTGCATCAAAAGCTCATCGACCCCGCGGTGCAAGCGACACGCACCCTTGAACAACAAGTCGAAGACTGGGAAATGCTCTACCTCACGCTGGTGGGGAACAGTGAACCGGTCTTGGCCCTGAGCGACGACGAGCTGCGCACCTTGCTCGACCCACTGCTGTCACTGGAACGCGAGGCGCCCGACGTACAACTGGCCCAGCAATTGGACGAATTGCGGCAAGAACTGTCCGGCGGATTGCCGCTCAAAGTCGAGTTGCAGCGGGTCGACCCCGCCCAGACCGATGCTCAAGGCATCCTCGGATACGTCGACCAGGTCAAGTCCCAAACCGCGCGCCTGCGCGCGGCCCGCGACCAGGCCCCGCAGCGCCTGGACCAAGCCCGAGAGCAGCGCCAAACGCTGGAAAAGGCGGTGCCGGACCCTTTTGTGATGACGGAGAAAGAACTCCTGACAGGGATCGATCGACACCTGAAACAGGCTGAGGCCGACCTGGAAGCGGGGTTGTTTCTCCGTGTTCTACGACACACCGAACAGATACAGCACGACGCCGAAACGGTCCGCGGCCTGATCGCAGCCGTGGATGCCCACAAACAGCGCCAGGCGCAAGTGACCACCCTCACCGAGCAAGGCTACCGGCCCGAAAACTTGGAAACGAACCAACAAGAGATCGAGACGGACCTGCAAACCATCCGCCAGGCATTGGCCAAGGGTGACTATGCAGCGGCGCTCCCCTGGATAGAGGAATTTATGACGGACAGCGAGCGGACACTGGCCGACGCACGCGCCTGGCAGCTATTACACAAACAAAACGGCCAGGCGCTGGCCCAGATCGACCAGGAACTGGCGCGCGTTACGGCCTACCGCCAGAAAAAAGTCGCACCCGCCTGGCAAGCCCTGCAAGACTATGCCCAGGGCAACTGGCAGGACGTCGGCGCGGGGTTGAACCAGGCCCAAGAGACCCTGGCACAACTGCGCGGCGCGCGGCGCGAACAAATTGAGCAAATGAACGACCTGCAAACACAACAGTTCACCCAAGCGGAGCAAGCGTTGACCCAGGCCGGCGCTGACCTGGCCCAGGTGAAAGGGCATTTGGAGGCGGTGGTCAACCGGCTGGGAGAGGTCCAGGCCGCCCAAGCGCACATCCAGGAAGGGCTACGCCTCACAACGGCGGACCTACAGAAAGCCACTGCCCTGCGCGACAAAGAGGACGTGAAAATCGGGCCGCAGGTAGACCAACAGATCGCACAAGCCCAGATGCGCCTGGACGAGGCGCAACAACTCGCCCAGGATCAAAACTTTATCGCGGCCACGGCCGCACAGACAGCCGCCCGCGAGCTGGCCACCGCAGCGCACGCGACCGCCAGCACCCAGGTACAAGAGATCAATGCCTTGCAGTCAGAATTGGAAAAGCTGAGCCAGACTGTCAACCGCGAGGTCCAGCAAAGCCAGGCAGCCGCCCAAGCACTGCCAGCCCCTGCTCAACAGCCAGGGACGCTCAAGTTGACACGACAGGCCGCGACACAATTTTCCCAAGCCAAACAGGCGCACGCCGCCGCCAGCGGCATGGAAGACCAAGCCCTGACTGACGCGTTGCGCGTCGCCGTCACGGCCTATCGAGACGCGAACGAACTGGCCACGCGCGCCCTGAAACAAATCGCGGCCGACCGCCAGGCCTACGACCAGGCATTCAAGCAAGCCCAGGCGGCCCGCAGGGCAGCACGGGTCGCGATACAAGAGGCCGAACGACACGTGGGACACCGCGACGCGCGCGGGGCCGGTAGACACGCCCTGGAGCGTGCGCAACGGACCCTGGCCCAACAGAGTCTGACGCAAGGGGCTTCCCAGGCGGCATTGATCCGCGTCCTGCAGCAAGCCCAACAAGCCAGGCAGGACGCCGAACAGGCTGCACAGCAGGCGCGTCACCAGATCAAAGCGACGCAAGCCGAACACCGCCGCAAGCAACAGCGCGACCACTGGCAACGTCCCATCAGCATAGGCAGCGCGCCGCGTCCCCGCCCTTCCGGCGGATCTTCCCACCGACCCAGTTCGCAGGGGTCCTCTCACCGGTCCAGCTCGCGGGGCACATCGCGGCGCAGCAGCTCACGCGGCAGCAGTCGCCGCAAGTAACGCAAACAGAGACAAGAACATAAAAAAAGAGAGGTCAATCATGTGGATTGCATTTCCCCTGCCCCTATTTTTCATCAGCCTGGCGCTGCTCCTGCGCGCCGAGGTTCGTACCCCCCGCGACACGCGCCAGATCAAGCTCTGGAAGCCGCTCTGTACAGGGTTGCTGGTGCTGACCTGTATCCTGTCGCTCACGCGCCCCGCCGACGCCTATGACAGCAGCTACACCTTGCTCATCGTCTTGGGACTGATCCTCTCGTGGGCCGGTGACATACTGCTCATCTTTCAAGCCAACCCGCGCGCCTTTTTGGCCGGGCTGGTGGCATTCTTGAGCGCGCACCTGGTCTACATCGCGGCCTTTATCTATATGCAACTGTCGCTGGATCATATGGGCCAGATCGAGGTCGAATCCCTGGCTGCCATCGGGCTGGCGCTGCTGGGCAGCATCGTCTATCGTTATCTACGTCCCGGCCTGGGCAAGCTGCGGCTACCGGTGCTGTTTTACATCCTCGCCATTTCGGTGATGGTGCATCGCGCGCTGGTCGTGGCCTGGTCGCCCGCCAGCACAACGACGTTCTCCGCGCTGGTGCTAGGCGGCGCAGCGCTGTTTTACCTCTCGGACGCCATCCTGGCGATCAACAAGTTCCGGTTCGGCGGTCAACGTTCCAACTATCGCACGTGGAATCTCACCACGTACTATATCGGCCAACTGCTCATCGCGCTATCGGCCTCGTTCCTGACGTAACGTGGCAACGATTACCCCACATATGTGCCACATCCCCTGTGAACTATCTCTGGATTGACAGTGCCTCCAACCCATAGTACACTATGGCACACTATCCGATTTAACAAGTCAACAAGAAGGGAAAAAAAGACCGTCGTCCGCGCCCAAGGGCGGCTCGAGATCACCGTCAATGCTGAAAAATTCAAAGAGCTGGT
>CAZSJU010000093.1:7257-11676 GCA_964607235.1 uncultured Anaerolineae bacterium
GCAACAGCAACAGCCCCACTGGCATAGTCGAGGCATTCATCGACACAATCCAGGACAAACAATTTTACAAGATTACCCAACTGACCTGCGCAAGCCAAGGACCAACCTTCGCCCAAAGGTTTGATTTTGGCACGCTCTTGACAAATGCAGTGGCTGGAAAGGGCATCGACGCCCAACGGTTGCTAGACGCGATGACGTTCGAGGTCACCAACCTGGACATCGCAGAGATCAGCCGCACTGAAAACCAAGCCATCGTTCACCTGAGCGGCCAACTCCGGGTCTCGGTAGATCCCAAAGAATTTAAAAACATCATGCGCCAAACCCTGGGTAACCAGGTCAACAGCGCCACGGCCGACGAGCTGCTCGACCAGGCCTGCAATCCGGTCCTGGAGCAAATCAACAATCTCAGCCAGGGCATCGACACGAACTTGGAGGTCATCAGACAGAGTGGTCAATGGCTGATCTGCAATAACTGAGTGGTCGGGGTTTGTAACCCCGACCATTGCGACCCGTAACGATGTTCTGTCACGATGTTCTAATGGCCGCGCTCGTCCACAAAGGACAACAGGCCCATCAAGCCCACACAAATCAGCGCCGACAACAGGCCGTTACGCGTCAAGTCGCCGGGACGGTATAATGCCACGGCCAGAGGCGCCGCGAACATGCGCCCGGCTGAAAAGGCGGCCACGTTGAACGACATCAATGTGCCGCGTGACGTCGCGCTCAGCCCCGAGACCAGGGGGATCAAGCACACGACGCTAAACTCAAAAGCCAGGATGACCATCATCAGGCCGAGCAAAGCCAGACCCAGCCCGCCCGTCAAACGGGGCAGGATCAGATAGCCTAGCGCCGCAAAGACCAGGCCCAAGAACACCCCCCGCCGCTTGCCGATGCGGTCCGAGAAAAAAGCCGCGCCCAATTCGGCGGTCGTCTCGGCCAGGCCGATGAGCAACGAGACCAGGCCTAGCGCGGTCACTGTCAGCCCAAAGGTGTCTTCCATCCAGGCGCCATACACGACGATCAGGTTATCTTGCGCCAGCATCAACAAGCCGGTGACCGACAAGGCCAGCCAGGCCTGCCGGTCGCGCCATATGTCCAAGCCGGCGGTCAAGCTTGCCAGCCTTGCCCCCTCCCCCTCAGCCTCTGCCTTACGGCCCGACGTGACAGGGATCACGCGGCGGATCAACCACCACACCAGTACACCCAGGGCCGCAAAGATGAAAAAGGGCATGCGCCAGTTCACGTTCTCGATGAGCCAACCGCTCAACGGCATACTTAACCAAGTCGCCGACCAACTCAGTTCGACAATGCCCAGCGCGCGGCCGCGGCGCTCATAAGGCACCTGTCGGCCGATGTAGGCCTGCATCGCCGGGTCATAGGCGCTCTTGGCCAACCCCAACAACCCAAAGCCGAGCAAAGCCACACCGTAACCGGGCAGCCCGGCGGTGAGCAAACCGCCGGCGACCAACAAAATCAGCCCCAACAGCATCACCCGACGCTCGCCCAGCCAATCCACCAACGCGCCGAACAAGGGCGCGCCCACCCCGGTCAACGAACGCACGCTGACCAGGGTGCTGGCCGCGGCCAACGAAACCCCCAAGCCACGACTGATGGCCGGCAAAAAGGGATAAGTGACGCGCACCGGCAAACTGACGCTGGTGCGCGCCAAAAAGATCACACCCAACTCGGCGACTTGTTTTCGCTTCGTATCCACGATAATGGCCCCCCAGCGCCGCGTTATAGCGCTGCCAGCGCTTCCAGCACCTGCACCAACGCCACCCGCCATTCCTTCTGGGGCAAACCAACAAAAGGCACCCAGACCGCCCGCCGGCTGACCCGGATGCCGCCCCATTCAATTTTCCCGCGCCCAAAATGCCGTTGCAGGCCAACGCGGTTGACGCTCTCCAGGCGCGCACAGCGCACCGCCAACTTGCCGCCGTCGATAGTGATGGCTTCCACCCCGGCCCGGCCGGCCAACACCTTTAAGCGCAGTTGGTAAAACAGGTTATCTACCTCGTCCGGGATGGGACCAAAGCGATCGGCCATCTCTTCGGCGATCTCGTCCACCTCTTCCAGGGTGACCAGTTGCGCCATGCGGCGGTACAGCCGCAAACGCAACGTGCTGTTGTGCACATATGCGGAGGGGATATACGCCGTCAACGGCAAGTCGATGGTCAGCGGTGCCGGCAGCGCCGGCGCCACCGCCTTGCCCGTCTCTTGCGCCTTTAACTCTTGCACTGATTGGGCCAGCAGCCGCGTGTACAGGTCAAACCCCACTGCCGAGATATGGCCGTGCTGGCGCGCGCCCAGGATATCGCCGGCGCCGCGGATCTCCAGGTCACGCATGGCAATGGTATAGCCAGCCCCCAGTTCGCTGGCCTCGCGGATGGTATCCAGGCGACGGCGCGCGTCTTCGGTCAACCGTCGCGGATAATCGTACAGGAAATAGGCAAAAGCCTGCTGCGCGCCCCGTCCCACGCGCCCGCGCAACTGGTAAAGCTGAGCCAGGCCAAAGCGGTCGGCCTGGTTGACGATGATAGTATTGGCGTTAGGGATGTCCAATCCGCTCTCAATAATGTTGGTCGAAAGCAACACGTCAACCTCGCCACTGACAAAGCGCAGCATGACCCGCTCTAGCGCCGCCTCGCGCATCTGGCCGTGGCCCACGGTGACGAGCACCTCGGGCACCACCTGCTCCAGACGACGCCGCACCTGATCGATGCTCATCACTCGATTGTGCACAAAGAACACCTGACCGCCCCGGTCCACCTCGCGCAGGATCGCGTGGCGCACGATATTGTCATCGTACTGCCCCGCATAGGTACGCACCGGCAGCCGCTCTTCCGGCGGCGTGTCGATGGTGCTAATGTCCCGCACGCCGGTCAAGCTCATGTACAGCGTGCGTGGGATGGGCGTGGCGGTCATGGTCAAGACATCCACCTCGGTGCGCATCTGCTTCAAGCGCTCCTTGTGCGCGACGCCAAATCGTTGTTCCTCGTCCACGACCAGCAAGCCCAGGTCCTTGAATTGTACGTCCTGGCTCAACAGTCGATGGGTGCCGATCACAATATCCACATGGCCTTCGGCCAGGCGTTCGATCACGCCTTGCTGTTCGGCACGCGTGCGAAAGCGTGAGAGCATCTCGACTTCGACCGGAAAGGAGCTCAGCCGCTCGCGAAAGGTATAATAATGCTGCTGGGCCAGCACTGTCGTCGGCACCAGGATGGCGATCTGCTTGTTATCCATCACCGCCTTGAACGCCGCCCGCAACGCCACCTCGGTCTTGCCATAACCCACGTCCCCGCAAATCAGCCGGTCCATTGGCCGCGCGCGTTCCATATCGGCCTTGACCTCACGGATCGCGCGCAACTGGTCTTCGGTCTCCAGGTAGGGAAAAGCGGCCTCTAGCTCGGCCTGCCAGGGCGTATCGGCGGAAAAGGCATGGCCGACGACCGCCGCGCGCGTGGCGTACAATTCGAGCAATTCTTCCGCCACCTCGGCCGCCGCCTCTTGTGCTTGCTGGCGCGCCCGGGACCACTCGACGCCACCCAGCCGATGCAGCCGGGGCGGCCGCTCATCGCCGCCGATGTAACGGCTCAGCCGGTCGGCCTGGTGGATAGGGACGTAGAGCTTGTCACCCCCACGGTATTGCACCAACAAGTATTCGCGTTCGGTACGCTCTAGCTCAATCGTGGTCAAGCCCCGAAAGAGACCCAACCCGTGCTCAATGTGCACCACGTAATCGCCCGGCGTCATATCGGCGAAAAAGGTCTCGGGCGCGACCTTATGCGGGCGCCGGCGGCGCGGCTGGGGCCGCGCCCAGCCAAAGATCTCGGCGTCCGTCAACAAGTGCCAGACCGTGGGCATGGCCGCTCGCACACCAGTCGCCTGGGCATCCGCCGCATCGGCCACGTCGATTGCATCGGCGGCTTCCGCATTGGCGGCCTCCGCACTAGCGGCCTCCGCACTAGCGGCCTCCACTCGCCCCACCGGGGACGAGCCCTGCACGCTCCAGCCTTCAGCCAATGCCGCTTGCACAAAATTCAAACGCCCCTGAGGCCAATCGGTCAGGGATGAAAGTGGGTGAATGGGGCTTTCTTCTTGCGCCCACAGCTCGGCCAGGCGCGTCGCCTGGCGACTGACGACGAGCACCTGCTCCCCGCTGTTGAGCGCTGCACGGATGTGGCCCACCAGCGGTTTGAGCTGCCCGCCAAAACGAGGACCCGGCGTAAAGGCCTGCGCCAGCGGTGAGCCGCCGCCCTCAAGCCGCGCTTCGTCATACGCCAGCTCTAACACCTCGCGCGCAGCCAGCGCCGCCTGCCACTCTGACCACGAAACAAAAGGCCGGGGGTAATCAGGGGGCAACAATCCGGCCTGCGCCACGCTCTCACGCAGTTCAAGCGCGTGCCGCTCCAGTTC
>CAZSJU010000094.1:0-11588 GCA_964607235.1 uncultured Anaerolineae bacterium
GAACCAGCGCCTACCTCACCCGGCATCAGGTCCGAACCGTCAAAGCGCACGCTGTCGGCGTTCAAGATGATCTCTGCCACACCGCGGTCGACGTCGTTCGAGTACCAATCCAGGTTAGAGTCCTGGTGCGGCGAGATCGCCCCACCGGACTGGATCCAGGTCTTTAGGTGCTCGCCTTGCGTAAAGTACTCCATCACCGCGCGCACCTCGGGCCGGTCGTCAAACATGGCCCAGATGTCGCCCGCCACCAACACCGGCTTGCCGTACTGTGGGTCGATGGGCGGGAAGTAGAAAAAGTCATAGTCCACGCCCGCTGAGGCGCTGGCCGGGAAAAAGCTGGTGATAAAGTTGCCTTGCTTGTGCAGCCAGCACTTGGGCGGATCTTCGAACATTGGGTTCGGCGCATCGCCAAAGAACGTCGTCACGATCGCGTTCCGGCCGCCGTACACATAGTCGTCGTTCAACCAGATCTCGGCCAGAACCTCGGCCGCATTCTTGACCTCCGGTGAGTCAAAGAGCAACTCGCCCGTGGTCCACTTGTCATAGTTCTCCAGCGACGTGGTGCGCAGCATGATCTCTTCCAGCCAGTCCGTCGCCGGCCATCCCGTCGCCGTGCCGCTCTCGATGCCGATGCACCACGGCGTGTCGCCGTCCGATACGATCTGATCCGATAAGGCGATCAGCTCGTCCCACGTCTCGGGAATCTCGTATCCGGCCGCCTCAAAGTCGTCCTTGGGGTACCACACCAGGCTCTTGCCGTTCACGCGCTCCCACACGCCGGCCATGATCTCGCCATCCGGACCGTCCATCATTGCCATGTCCAACCAGCTCTGGATATAGTTGGCCCGCAACGCTTCCATGTCCAGGAAGGTGCTGACGTCAACCACCTCGCCCGAACGGGCAAAGTTTGCCAGCAGGCCCGGCTGCGGAAAGTCCACAATGTCCGGCGCGTCGCCCGCATCCACGCGGATCGAAATCGTCGTCTCGAACTCTTTCGACCCCTCGTACTGGACGTCGATGCCCGTCTGTGCCTCAAACTCGGCCACCGTGGCGTCAAACTTGACCGCGTCCTCGTCCGTGAACGGGCCAAAGGCCGTCACCACCGTGCCCTCGAACTCACCCGCAAAGGCGCGATCGAGATAACTGCCCTCCGCCGCCGGCGGCTCTTCCTCCGGCGCTTCGGTCGGCTCTGTTTCGGGGGCTTTTGTCGGTTCGGGCATGTCAGTGGCTTCTTCACCACCACAGGCCACCGCCAGCATGCTGACGATGATCAACAAGCTCAAAAGCGACCATAACGTTCGCTTCTTCATCTTTTATTTCCTCCTTGTGCCGTAAATCTATCTAATCAACCTTTAAAGCTGGGCGTTAAAAGATCCTCTTTCTCCTCCGATGGCATCACCTCCTTCTGCTTCCATTTGAACCATCACACTCGCATGGACGTGCAAGCGACTCTTTGAGTGAGCATACCTTTACGCTAACGGTTGAGCGCACCACAAGAACGCCTCACGACCAATTCTGTGTCCAATATCACTCGAGTTTCCTCGATTTCTCGTCGCATGATGAGTCGCACCAGCAAATCCGCCGCCGCCCAGCCCAAACCAAAAGCGGGCAAACGCACCGTACTCAACGCAGGGTAAACATAACGAGAAGTCAAAAGGTCATCAAACCCGATCAAAGCCATATCTTGAGGGATACGAATTCTACGTCGTCGAGCAGCACGCAACACCCCATAGGCTACCGCATCGCTGGCCACAAACAACGCCGTCAACTCGACACCGGCATCCAACAATGCGTTGAACGCCCTTTCGCCACTCTCTTCATCAAAGTGACCACAATGCACCCAAGATTCTGTGCGTTCAATGCCTGCCTGCTCCAAAGCCAGATCATAGCCCTCCAAACGTTGACGGGCGGCGGTATAGATCAAAGGCGCATTAGTAATGATGCCGATACGCCGGTGGCCCAAGCCGATCAAATGCTCCACCGCTTGTCTCGCGCCATGCACATTGTCGACGTCCACAAAAGGGATACCACTCCCCGGCAGCCGGCCCTGCAAAACAATCGCGTACCCCTCTTGATGCAGCGCCAGCAACTGTTTATCCTCCGAGCGAGGACCTGAGAAAATGATGCCATCCACGTGCCGCCCACAGACCAACTCGACGTACGATTCAGCGTCATCCGCGGGGCCAATGGGGTAAAACAGAACGTGATAACCTCCTTGACGGACCGCACGACTGATGCCTTGTAACAACCCAGGTAAAAAAGAGTCATTGTAGGTCTGACTAGGTCCTTGATGAAGTACCAGCGCAATCGTATTCGTCTGACCGCTGGCCAAGCGGCGCGCGGTCGCATCAGGATAATAATTCAAACGGCTGGCAGCCTCTAACACACGCTGACGGGTCTCGTCACTGATGTTGACGCCGGGGACATCGTTGAGGACAAAGGAGACAGTGGTGCGTGAGACGTTAGCGGCTTGAGCAATCTGCTTTTGAGTGGGCCGTTCGACCGGCAATCTTCCCTCCGCCAGTTGACGCGCGTTACTAACACGTGTTAACTAATTATAGCCATAGATCCCTCAGAAGTCAAGCCCACACACACATTTTTAAGGTTCGCAGAATACCAAGACTCAATTTACAGCGAACTAGGTAGGAGATGCAGTGGTCTTTCGCACCACCAACTCGACGGGCAAAACATCACATACAGGACTGGCGGGCAATGCGTCCAGCGCCTGTAGTAACAACTCGACACCTCGCACACCTGACTCGAACAACTGCTGGCGGATCGTGGTCAAGCCCAAATACTCGGCAACCTCAACATCGTCATAACCCACCACTGACAAATCTTGAGGGACGCGCAAGCCAACGTCTTGAGCGGCCTCCAATACCCCCATCGCTTGGGTATCGCTGGCAGCGAAAATGGCTGTAGGAGGCTGGGGGAGGGTCAGGAGTTCAGTCGTCAGGCGGCGGGCCTCATAGCGCCCATGCTTGCCCTGCTGATGATACTCGGGCCGAAAAACGATACCGGCCGCATCCAGCGCCGCTCTGTATCCCCAGAAACGATCAAGGCTAGAAGTAAAGTTGAAAGGGCTTTCCAGAGGGTCGCTGACATAACCGATGCGTCGATGGCCAAGGTCGATCAAATGCCGAGTCGCCAGCCGACCACCCCGCACATCGTCGGTCATAGCGCAGCTTAAAGCAGGATGCTTGGCATCTACCAACACGACCGGCACACCAGAGCTGTTGAACCAGGCCACATCATCGTCGCGCGGAGTTAACGAGATGATCAACACACCATCCACACGCTCCCGGCGCGGGACATCGCGGAAGCAAGCATCTCGCCGGCCAGTCGTCTCTACGTTAAACACGATCAAATCATACTCGCTCTTGGCCAGCATGGATTCTATGCCCCTCAACCGCTCGACACAAGAGGGACGGGTCAGGAAAGGAAGAACCGTGGCGATCGTGAGGGTTTTGCCTAGCGACAAGCGACGCGCCAAAAGGCTAGGAGAATAGTTCAATTCGGCGATGACATCGACCACGCGCTGCCGCGTAGCATCGCTGACGAGTGGGCTGTCATTCAACACTCTGGAGACAGTACCCAGACCCACGCCAGCTTGCTTGGCCACGTCACGGATTGTCGCCATAACCTCCGTCCCCCATCATTCAATCGCCTTGTGGAACCGGTTCCATTATAGCATAAAAGGGCGGGCAATGTCAAGTACTTTTTTCCAAAACTGTCTTGACAAACGCTTTAATCCCCAGTATACTGGTTAGCGTGAGGCAAAGTAAGTTCAGTTCCGGATGGTACAAAGACAAGCCGCCCGGGCGTGCCAATCCAGGCGGTTTTTGTATGCCGAGCAGAACTCACTTTATAAGCGTATTATAGTGTCAAGGAGTTTTCAAAAGTGAACGAGAGCGAAACCGGAACCGTCAAATGGTTCAATACCCAAAAAGGCTATGGCTTTATCGAACGTGACTCGGGAGGAGACGTGTTTGTGCACTATTCCTCCATCAGTGGGCAAGGAGGATTCCGCAATCTTGAGGAAGGCGCAAGGGTCGAGTTCAGGGTCGAGCAAAATCAAAAAGGACCGGCCGCCGTCGACGTGCGCAAAGTCCCCTAATCGTGCCAGTGTCTACTGGCTTTTCATGACCTGAAAAACAAGCCCCCGTCAGTGACGGGGGCTCTTTAATTGATGAGTTTGTATCCCCGCCCCCGCACAGTAATCAAGTAACGCGGGTTGCTGGCGTCCCGTTCCAACTTGGCGCGGAGACGGCTGACCAGTTTTTCAATACGGGCATCGTCCACCTCATCAATGTACGTCTCGCCCCACACAGCCTCGACGATCTGATATTTATCACAAATCTTGCCCAATCTACCATACAACAGCAAAAGCAAACGATACTCGAGGTCTGTCAACGTGGGCATCCGCACGCCATCCACCCAAGCCTCTCCAGCGTCTATGTCTACTACTATGCCCTGGACGGCCCCCTCACGGATCAAGCGCTGGCGGCTCGTAAACCGTTCAAATAATTCACCAAAGATACACAACGCCTCCGGCGCGGGACAAGCTCTATCAGAGGTAGAACTGCTTTGCAAGATACCTTTACGCTTCAGTGCACTTGAAAGCGCCTTGCTCCCCTCTTGAGTGCCCAACGTCACCCTGCGCATTAAAACTTTTCGCTCCTCCTCACCCAGTTGATTCCAAAGCTTGACACATTCGGAGCGTATAATGGGATCGGAATCCAAGGCATCGCGCGCCAGGACAAGGCCTTGCTGGCGTAAACTCTGTGGCGCACCGGCCTCCACCCGTAACAAAACCTGTGTCGCGGCCTGAAGCAAACCCGGATGGCCCCCGGCCTGTTTGAGCACAAATTCTACCTGGTCTGCTTCCAGAGTCACGCCTTTGGCAACGGACAGACACCGAATGAGCTGCGCTGCTTCATCTGTCTCCAACATACTCAACCAACGCGTATGTCCTGCAAACAACTCGCTAAATTCAGATACGGTCGCATCCGGTCGTGACTCGTTCAACGTGCACTCGGTAGCTGTCACGTAACACAGACCAGCCCCATAACGGTCCTTGAGTGCCCGCAAGTTCAGGAACACCCGGCCGTCAAGTGCTACAAAAGGCTCATCAAACTCATCGAACAGGAACAATATTTGCCGCTGCAGCCCTTCGCCTAGCGCAATGATAGCCTCGTTAAAGCTGAGAGGAACACGGAACGGATGGCCAGACTCGATCACTCCCCGATAATATGCCTGCATCTTGTCCGACAAGCCCTGATCAACGTCGTCTCGGAGCAGCGTATCACGTGTTGCTCGCAAAACCGCTTCATAAAAGCCCTGTTCACTCAACTCTAGCATCAAATTGCAATCAATGTAAACAAAGATAAAATCACCGGCTTGCTCACCCAAGTACCTGGCCCGGACGTTTTTGTCACACAGGGTACGCAACAACCAAGACTTGCCGACGTTGCTCAGACCAACGACAGAACAAGAACGCGCTTCCTCAATGCAGCCCATGACATAAGCCAGGTCCGCCTGACGCACAATCGGTTTAACGGTTTGAGTTTGTTCTATCACAAGTTTACTCGACAAGAAAAAAAGCTGACGCAAGCTATGCCAAGAAGCAGACAACCAGCGCACCGGCTTACGTCAGCGGCCAAATACCCACCGTGTCAGCAGTCCCCCTCATTTTCGCGGGTGCAGGTTGTGGCACACCCCTCAGGTTGATAAACGCAACCGCCGGGCTACCACCACCACAAACACCAAAACACCCGCGATAAGCAACGCGCCCAAGCCACCCACGCCCGTATCAGGCGTAGAACTTGCGCCCTGTGTGGGACGAGACGTGAGCGTTGCCGGGGCAGAGGTGGTAGAAACCTGAGCGACCGCCGTTCCGGCCGGATCAGGGGTAGCCTCACCCTCTCCTTCGCCTTCTCCCTCCTCCGCGCCTTCTCCAGATTCTGGAGTTTCTGCTAGCGGGACGACCGGCGTGGGAGTAGGGGTAGCCGTTGCAGTCGGCATGGCCGCCTCAGTAGCCAGGGCGGCCGCCGTGACGGCCTCTGCCGTCTCAGTGGCCGCCGAAGCCTGGGCTATCGCCACCCCGGTAGCCGTCGCGGCCTTTTGAGTCGCCATCGCCACATCGGCTGTTTCGGTAGCAATGATCGCTTGCTCTACCGCCGCGTTCGTCGCCAATACCGCTTCGTTGGTCAACTCTATGTCGCTCTTTTCACCGTTGCGCGTCAAGACAATAAAAACCAACGCGATCACGGCTACACCCAACAAGCTGCCAAAGACGATGAGCAACCGCATAAACTGGCGGCGGTTCGCCGACGATTCTTCATCCAAGCTGTCCAGCTCGTCAAAACCTTCTACTTCTAATCCATCATCCATTGAATAGGGGGGCTGATCCATTGACATTGATATCCTCCTTCACAAGATTGCCAGGCTCACACAGGCTACAATAAGGCCTTTTATCAAGCGCAAATCTCCAATTGTGCCACCGGACGTTGGCATCAAACTTTTACATGACCTCATGCTAATAGCTCTAGATTAAAAAATGGCACAAACTGCTCTTGATCCTCCTCAAAAGCGACGACTGCGCCCCAGACCTTGGCGCCCGTCTCCAAAACGAAAGGATATTCGGGCAAATGCTGCACTGTCCCCACCGCCCCCATCAATGGCCCACGAACGACGCGCACCAGGTCCTCCACGGTCAACGGCGCAGTGGGCATCGACGGCCGACTCGCACCGCGGGACGGTAAAGGGATGACGATCTCGGGACGAATGCTGCCCCAGCGCGGCTGCACAAGACCACTGACCGCCGCCTCGCGCCCATCGTTGGTCCGCAACAAGTTAAAGAGCGGCGCAGCCATAGCGGCCTCTCCCAGACCCTCGGTCGCGACGACGGGAAAGGGCAACGCTTCGACCATCTCGATTAGGGTCGGATCCAAACTACCGATGATAATGCCCCGCACCTGCAATTCTAGGGCTTGCTGAAGCACGGCCTGGTCCAATGTCGAACCACCAACCAACACCGCCCCGTGACAAGCGACGTCAATATACTGGGATCTCAACCGCTGGTCCGGACGGTCTACCAAGACCTTTAACACCCCAAACGACTCACCGCCACTGCCCCATACCCCCTGGATAAGCGCCCCGACCGTCTCGATCAGCACCCCCATCTTGGGAAGCACGTTGCTGACTTTGCCGGGCAAATAAGCGCACACCTCCACAGGTTGCCCTACCGACTCTAACAGCACTCGCCCGCCCCCTACGGCAGCCACCACACCCTCTCGGGGCGCACGCACCACCCGTGGCATCAGCCCTAAAAGGGTGCGTCGGCTGGCGATGACTTGTCCTTCCTCAACCGGCTGGCCTGATTTTACCCGAATATGTTTCGTTGTCGCTTCGGGCGCCGTGCGCAGCGCTTGCGTCACGTTGATGATATAGTATCGTCCCGGCACCTCGGCGCGGGCCACTAGGCTCGACGCATCGACGCGTTGCCCCATACTCACCAACACTTCACCGGTTATGGGCAGTATACGCTCGCGCTGGATGACGGTCAAGGGCCTAACGTGAGACAGCGAAGGGTAATAAATCATCCTAGGCCCCCATATCCCATAACCAACGTTGCACCTGCTCACGGCAGATTTCCGGTCGAGATGGCAGGCGCAGCGGTCGCCCCCGGGCGTCAATGACCAACCCGACGATGCCCCCACTCACTTCCACAGTGCCCTTGACCCGTCCCACGCTAAAGCCGCGACGCGGCTTGAATTCCAGCCGGGCCTTTTCCCCTACACGCAGCGGCAACACTTCCAGGGATCCATACTTGACTTCAATCTCCAATTCGCCGCCCTGCTCAAAGGTGATTTTGACGCGCATGACCACTTCACCAGGACGCGCACGGCCCACCGGCGCCACCACCGTGGCCAGCGTCAGAAAAGCGCCCGTGTCCAGGGTCTCGAGACCCGCTTCCAAAGCCTGCACAGCAGCCAATGGATACGCCACCGCTACAGCCCCTAACGCCGCAGCCAGACCATGCGGGTCAAGGGCAATCGTCGTCACACCCACAGGTTCAATAGCATCCAGCAACATCAAAACAGCTTGTCCGGGTCGCGGCGCCTGCCCCAGAATGCCTCCCGTAGCGATGATCGGTTCCAGCAGAGGCGTCAACCACCATCGTTCACGCGGCACGCTATAGTACCAATGCCGGCGTGCTCGGCTCATTACCATGCGCAACGCCTCGCGCGCTGCGGCTTGCTCAATGAGCAACTCGCGCCGGTCCTCAGGAATGGTCGTTGGACGGACGCCCTTGTTGAGCAAAACCTTTTCTATCTCCCCTGCTTCCGGTTCAAAGGGCAACCAACGCGCAATGGCCTTTACCCCAACGCACTCTAGCAGAGCCGGAGCCGCATAGCCCACTCCCAAGTCAGTAGCAACATGTAGCGAGGACTGAAGCACACCCGCCTGCCCTTTATCCTGGGGAAAACTGGCCGCAATGGTCGTCGCGCTGCTACCCACATCAGCACAAAGCGCCCCCTTGCCCGACTCGTACAGGCGTTGCAAGTAAAGTGTCAAATATCCCATCGCCTGAGCCGTGGACAACACCGGCGCGCTACTCCACCCAATCAGACTGCCGATGCCTGGCAGGCGCTGCAATTTACGTTCCACATACGCGGCCTGGAACGCAGACTGAGCCGGCGCCAGGTTTTCGACCTCTAAGGCTGGGCGGACGTTGTCAATGACCTCCAATTCAACCTCTTCACCGACAAGACCGACTAGTTCACTACGCAGTTCGGTATTTCCAGCATACACTATAGACGGCCGCGGTGACCTATCGACCAGCGTACAAGCCAACGCTATCGTCTCCACCAATTCAAGCACCGGCTCACGGCTGCCCCCGTCCGTCCCACCCGCAACCCACACGATGTCGGGATGGTGTTGACGGATCATCGCGACCTTTTCCTCATCCGACAACCAAGCCTCGTCATCGGAATGCTCTGTGGCAGGGCGCTTTCTATCAGGATCGCCGACGTAATCGCGCGCAATGAACCCTAATACCTTCACATAGGCGCCAGCGGCTGCTCTCTCTAGAGAAGCCAGACTCACTTGACTGACCAAGCCAGCTAAAACGACTTGCAAAGGCTGAGCAGCGCTAGAAGTCACGACAAACAAATCAACGCCTTGCCCTCGCGTCTCGGGAATGATTAGCCCACCACTATCACTCAGAAAAGACCGTCCTGTGACCTGCGCCATTTGTTCTGTGGCATACCGCACGCCGATGCTAATATCCGAGCAAGGCGGTTCAACCGTCGTCGGCACGGCGGTATGAGCCACAAAGCAGTAGCCACCTTCCACCCGCTCTAGCAGAGAGAGACGGGTAAAACTACTGCCACAGTCAGCGACCAAAATCGAGCCGATGTTTTGATCAAACTCGCCCAGGTCCGCCTGACCGGAATCTTGAATGTGTTGTGTCGTTTGAGTAGGCACCTTTGCTTCTCTCGTATCAACCGCTACTAATCATTTCAAATATCTCGATGAGATATTGCACCCGATCTGCGAAAAAAGCCAGACTGGCCACCAACAGGCCCCCATAAGCAGCCCCAAAGCCAATCAACACAAACCAGCGCCCCACGCGCGCGCCGCCACTCAACAACCGATTGGCCAAGCGACGGTGGGGTCTGCGCCCGGTAAAGCTAAAAGCCAGCAATCCTGTCACTGTGCCCACAATTGCGACAATTTTTCCTACCGAACTCAAGATGTCAGGCACAGCCGGGTTAGTCGCAGCGTCTATTTGTGGGACCAATGTGCCCAAAATCGCCCCCCCCAAGGCCACGCCGACCCCAACGCCCAACAAGATAGAGGTGGGGATCTCGCTCATCCAAGCCAACCTGGGCACCCTGCGCATCAACAACATGACACCAAATAACACCCCTATCAGAGAGATAACGGGCAACAAACCAGATTCAGCAGTGTCAGGCATAGACAGCGCCGGTATAATCACCGCTTGTAACGCCAAGACAAAAAGATAAGCCACGCTAACACCAACAAAGATGTGCAGAGCCAGCCGATAGAGCGGATTATCGCCTAAAAGATAACTGAAAATCATCAGAGTAAGCACGGCGCTCAACACTGCAAGCATGGTATCCACTAGGTCGCCTCCACGTTCATTATGCCGCAGGCGATCATCTCTTTTTCCCCCTGCGCAATACCCCATAGACAAACATGCCCACAAGAATGAGCGCCAGCACTGCGACCTGTCCCATGAGCTGCCCACCCAACCGAATATGCGCCGGGCCGCCCTCTATCCCTAACTTGCTCTCATAGTCAAAAGCGCCCGGCAACCCCACCACCAGGCCATCAAGCTGAGGAGACGCCATGTCATAATAAGGGCGTATCATAGGCTCAATCCCCGCGCTGACGCCAGCCAATACAGGCACATCATTTTCCAAAGCGGTCATCTGTTCGACCCACCAGCGCAGGTCGTTAGCGTCTCCGGTTAACACCACGACGAGCGCAGCCTGGTCCAGAGTGAAATCTTTATCAAGGTCCAAGATGGCGGCGCCCTTTAACGCTTGACCGTCAAACGTCGTACCTTCAAACGACTGAGGAAAGAACTGTAAGGCGCGAATGCCGGCCGCCTCACCCGGCAGATACCCCACGTTAACATAGTCTTGTTCTTCCAAAATGTCTTCCAACAGTTGTTGGGCCAAGCCCGCGCCCTCGGGCACCAAACTCAGCGTGATAATCCGAGCGCCACGCCGTGCCAGATGACGCAGCAGAGCTTCCGCCTGCACTTGCAACTCGCCGGTAAAAGAGGCATCATAATCAAAAGCCATCAACACTGGCGCGCCCGCCGTCACCTTTTGCTCGATCAAATCAAAAGCTAGCGACGTCTCGGCCGTCAGCGGCTCATCCAGAGCCAGGATATCCGTCGCCTCCAGGCCCGTAAAGATGGGGATAAAAACAGCCAAGAACACCACACTATAGACCAACCAACGCTCGACACGATCTCGCGCCGTTTTGACGTGAGCCTGGGGCAACTCGACCGGCGCCGGTTGCGCGGAACGGGCAATCAACTGTTGCCACAACCGGGTGCGCGTAAAGCTGGCCTTGGCGCCAAGTCCCTGTGGTCGTTCAGGCTCAGCAGGCGCTGAGGGTAAAGCAGTAAAGATAGGCGCTGGCTGGACAACACCAGGAATACCAGCCAACAAACCACTCTCTTCTACCACTTCTGCCCCAGCCCGCGAGGCGCCGGGTTGCATAGCTTGTACCCATTCGGGGATTTCGGCTCTCGCCAACCCAGATTCTTCAGGCGTGACCCCCAACTCGGCGGGTTTTAATTCGGTCACCCAATCTGGTAACTCTCCAGCCTCAGCAGGGGGCGGTGCCTCCCCCAGCACTGCAGGTTCGCCAACTACTTTGGCTTCCAGAGGCATAGCCTCTGGTGCACCTTGGGATGGGGCCATCTCTTTGAGCCAATCCGGTATCTCGCCTTCTTTAATCTCAACCGGTGCAGCCGGCATCTCTTGGGTGGGCGTAGCGATCGGGGCTTTCTCAAGCGGTGGCACAGCCAGCCAATCCGG
>CAZSJU010000095.1:0-11478 GCA_964607235.1 uncultured Anaerolineae bacterium
TGTTCGGCGATAGCCAGATGCTGAATAGGGGTCGGCAAAATTACACTCTTTTTCTCGTATTATCCAATCCTTGATGGTACAGCATTCCAAGGTCAGGGTCAAGTTGAAAACGTATTTTAAAACTGTGCTATAATGTGACCATTATTGACACAGTGGATAGCATGAGGTGAACTGATGCGACGTAGCCTTGCGCGGGCTGAGCGCCTGCGTCAAATTGAGCGCTTGCTGTATCAAGCGCCGGGCGGTCTGCGCGCCACCGAAATCGCGGAACGGCTGGAGGTGGATCGCCGCACCATCTACCGCGACATGGAATTGCTCAGCGAAAGGGGCATACCATTGTGGCAAGAGAACGGCCGCTTTGGCATCATGCGTGACCAATATCTCACCACCATCCGTCTAAATTTTGACGAGGCGATGACGCTTTTCATCGCGGCCCGACTGTTGGCCCGTTACGCTGACGAGCACAATCCACACATCGCTAGTGTGTTGGACAAATTATCCATGGCGTTACCCGAGTCGGTCGCTTCCCACATTGCTCAGACAGCAGAAGCGGTGCGCCACCGCCCCGGCAATGACCAGGCGGTGGCCGTCTTGGAACAAGTCACGCGCGCCTGGGTAGAACGGCGCCTAGTGCGCCTGTGGTATCGCTCGCCGCGCAGCGGTGAACTGCGTCAGCGTGACCTGGCGCCCTACTTTTTAGAAATCGCGGGGCCAGCCTACAGCTGCTACGTCATCGGCTATGACAATTGGGCGCACGAGATACGCACCTTTAAACTGGACCGGTTAGAACGCGCCCAAATGCTCGACCAAAGCTACGAGATCCCATCCAATTTTGACGCCAATGCATATTTATCTAACTCTTGGGGCATCATGCGGGGAAAACAGCTATACGAGGTCGTGCTCCAGTTCAGCCCAAATGTCTCTGCGTTGGTGCGAGAGCGTACATGGCACCCTTCGCAAAGCATCGACGAACTGGCCGATGGCGGCCTCTTGCTTACCGTACATATCAGCGACCCCAGAGAAATGCGTCCCTGGATTCGCAGTTGGGGGGCTGACGTCGAGGTGTTAGCGCCCTCGGGCTTGCGGGCCGAGATGGCCGAGCACGCACAACGCCTGGCAGAACAGTATCAGACACCCGCCCGCTGGTAGAAACACAACATCACACTGCCATAAGCCCGCTGGTCAAACAGAGCCAACGCCTTTAAGACAATCTCCTCATACTCTTTGGGATGAATCTGCACGATCACCCAGCCGCCCTCTTGTAACCAGCCCGGCTGCCGGTCGATGAGGCGCAGTGTATCAGACCATAGCCCCTTGTACTGCGGCGGCGCCACGTAAATATAGTCAAAAGGAACCGCTGACCCTTCCAGGTATTTAAACACATCGGCCCGTTCCACTTGCGCCCCTTTGTTCAACTGGGTATGCTCCAGGTTCTCATAGATTGTGCGTATCGCCACCCCACTCTTTTCCACAAAAACCACCTCGTCCGCCCCTCGGCTGAGCGCCTCAATCCCTACTCCTCCGGTGCCAGCAAAGAGATCCAAAAATCGCGTATCAGCGACGTCATAACTCAGTATATCAAATAGTGCTGACTTGGCTCTGTCGGTGATCGGTCGCGTCCCCGAGCCCGGAACTGACTTGAGGCGACGTCCTTTGGCCTTTCCCGTAATTACGCGCATCCCGCTCCTTTCTGTACCCTCTTATCAGGCTACTTTAATCATGGTATCATACTCCATGCCATTGCACAAAAGTCTCAAACTAGGTATACTGACAAGCTAGACTAACGCGGGGTGGAGCGAGAGACGATATGAGTTTGCAAAAGCTACTGGAAACTATCGAGTCTAGCGGCGGGCTAGATGGCAGCTCACGCATGTTGATCACACGCGCATACGAGTTGGCCCAAAACGCCCACGAGGGCCAAAATCGTGCTTCAGGCGAGCCTTACTTCCATCACTGTCTGGCCGTAGCCGACAACCTCGCCGAGTTGCGCGTCGATCCCCCCACCATCGCCGCTGGATTGCTGCATGACGTGGTCGAAGATTCACTGATCAGCGTCCAAGACCTGCAACAAGAATTTGGCCAAGAAGTGGCCAGCCTGGTGGACGGTGTGACCAAGCTCGGCGAAATTGAGCTGAGCAAGATGGGCCAGCTCACCTTTGACGAAAAAGAGTCCGAAAGCCTGCGCAAGATGTTCCTGGCAATGTTTCGTGATGTGCGGGTCGTGCTCATCAAGCTAGCAGATCGCCTACACAACATGCGTACCCTCACATCGCTTTCTGAGGAGCGCCGTCGCCGCATCGCCCGCGAGACCTTGGAAATCTTTGCCCCGCTGGCCAACCGTCTGGGCATCTGGCAATGGAAGTGGGAACTGGAGGACCTGGGGTTCCGCTACCTCAACCCCCCACGCTATCACGAGATCGCCCGGATGATCGATGAACGCCGCCTGTCGCGGGAAAAGGACGTTGAAAAGTACATCGGCATTCTCGCTGAGCAACTTGCCCAAGCGGGAATTCCGCACCACAATATCTCGGGGCGCCCCAAACACATCTATAGTATCTATCGCAAGATGCAGAGAAAAGGCCTGCCCTTTGACCAAATTTACGACATCCGCGGCGTGCGAGTGATTGTAGATACCATGGCCCAATGCTACACGACATTGGGCATCGTCCACGGGCTGTGGAACCCCATCCCCGGCGAGTTTGACGACTATATTGCCACGCCCAAAGACAATATGTATCGCTCACTCCACACCGCGGTCGTCGCTGACGATGGCAAAACACTAGAGGTACAGATCCGCACCCACAACATGAACGAGACGGCCGAGTATGGCATTGCGGCTCACTGGCGCTACAAAGAAGGACGCAAACAACGGGACATCGAGTTCGAACAAAAGATCAACTGGCTACGCCAGTTGATGGAGTGGCGCCAGGATATCACCGATGCCTCCGAGTTCATCGCCTCGCTCAAGACCGACGTCTTTCAAGACCGCGTTTATACCTTTACCCCCAAAGGAGACGTGGTCGATCTCCCTAACGGTTCTACGCCCATCGACTTTGCTTATCACATCCACACCGAGATTGGACATCGGTGCCGTGGGGCCAAAGTCAACGGCAAACTGGTCAGCCTGGACTACCAACTAAAAAATGGTGACCAGGTCTCCATCCTGACCACCAAGCGAGGCGGCCCTAGCACCGACTGGATGAATCCCGCACTTGGCTATATCAAAACGACGCGCGCACGCAACAAGATCCGTCAATGGCTCCGCAAACAAGACCGTGACAAGAACATTGCACAAGGCCGCGAGATCCTGGAACGCGAACTAAAGCGCTTGGACCTGGAGAGTATGGCCCACGACAAAGTCGCCCATCTTTTTAACCAAAAGACGGACGACTTTTTCGCAGCCGTCGGCTGCGGAGATATCAACAGCCAACAAATTGCTACCCGCATCATTGAAACAGAACGTCAAGAAAAAGCCAGCCAAGTAGAAATCGCCCTGCCGACGTCTCCCCCTCCGGCTGCAGTGGGAGAGGGCATCACAGTGCGGGGCACCGGCGGGCTACTGACCCACATGGCACGCTGCTGCAGTCCTGTGCCAGGTGACGAGATTATAGGATACATCACACGCGGTCACGGCGTGACCGTACACCGCCGTGACTGCCCCAACATCTTGCGCGTCCGGGAACCTGAACGGTTAATCGAAGTAGACTGGGGCACAGAAAAACAGACCTACCCCGTTATGGTCCAAATCTTGGCCTACGATCGAGCAGGGCTTATGCGAGACATTGCCGGCATCATGGCAGCCGAGGATATCAACATGTCCTCCCTGAGCATGACAATGAATAACAACATTGTCACTTTTTACACCACGCTCAAAATCTCCGACTCGGCTCAACTCAGCAGCGTGCTGGCCAAGATTGAACAAGTCCCCAACGTCCTGGAAGCCCGGCGACAGGCCGGATAATCACATCGACTAGAGCGAGGGGTCTAGCGGCACATATTCTCTCCAATTGCCATAGACGATACCTTCACTCGCCTTTTGCTGATCCAACCAGTTTTGGAAACTTTCCTGAACTCGCTGTTCGACCAGGTAATCTGCCAATACCCGTTCCTCGTTACCCTCTATGTAAACCAGATAGAATCGCCCGTCCAGGCCAGGCATAGCCACACCCAAATACTCACTGGGTGCAGTGTTAAACGCCATCACACCGAGCTGTTCGCCAAATCTGCTCTGAAAGACGTCCAAAGGCAACCAGTCAAAACTAGCAGATTGCACCGTCGGCGCTTCACTCTCGTCAGCTTGAATTTCGTCCACCAGCGCTTCAAAGCTTTCTCCTTCATTCAAGCGCTCCAGGAACACGTTGGCCGTCTCTTGATCCTGTGCCGCGATGTAAAGGCCTTTTATCTGCTTCACCTCGGTCTTTACCTCAGATTCAAAGACTTTTAACAGTGCCTCCAAGTACAACTGCGATTCCACCATGAATCGCCAATCCTCTTCGGACATTTCGGTGACATCCTGGACCTGCCCCAAATACTGTGCGTACGAGGATTCAAAGTCCTCCTCGCTGCGCGGGGTAGGGGCCAACGTAGGCGTTATAACAGCCGTCGGCACCAGAGTTGCGCCTGGCTCTGGGGTCGGTGGCAGAGTGGTCGGGAAAGGCTCAGGGGTCGGCGGATAAGGGTAAGAGAATATAGAGACCTCGATAAAGTTTTGCAATTCTTCAGGCGTAACGGTAACCCCTCGTTCGGCCGCTCCCTGACGCATCAACACTTCCTCAACCATCTGATCCAGGACGTCAGATCCGATCACCTCGCCTTGTTCCAGCTCTTCTAACATCTGCTGGATTTGGGCCGTCCCCTGCTCGATCAACATCTGCCCAAACTCATCGTTAGGATCGAACATCTGCAGTTGCTGGTCCATCTGCAAAATCTGATTGATGCGCAACTGTCGCTCAAATCGCACCCGCGCTTGCCAATCGGCGATAGAAATCACCGTCCCGTTGACAGTAACCGCTGGTGCAGACTTGAGTGCCGCTTTGGCATCGCGCGTCGCTTGTGGGTTGATGACCTGGGTCTGGTACAGCCCAGCTAGCAACACCAGAACACTCACGCCTATGACGGTACCAAGCCCAATCATGATATAGCGGATCTTTCGCCGCTCCGCCTCAACCCGGGAACGATGTTTACGGGATATCCCAACAGGTTTTTTCTTCTCACTTTTGGCCATACTCATACCTCTCGAAAGAGCTACCCGCTCGCCAAGGGCTTTGCTGGTAGCCAAGTTAACATACCCATACACACAGAGAGCATAGGATATCTATCCTATGCCCTCTCCATTCTAAAACTTGACAAACGGAACGACTAGCGGGCGTGCGGATACTCGGCCACAAAGGGGAGCATGGCGAGATGCCGTGCGCGTTTGATGGCCATCGCCAGTTGTCGCTGATGCTTGGCACAGGTGCCCGTCTGGCGCCGGGGCCTGATCTTGCCCCGATCCGTCACATAGCGCCACAACAAATCCGGCTGCTTATAGTCGATCTCTAGCGCTGCGTCACTACAAAAAGCACACTTTTTGACCCTGCGCTGGAAAAACCGCCGCCGCGAACCACCACGGCGCGCTCCGCCACCAGACCTGCCACCTCTCGATCCATCCGAATCACTCGATCTCGATCTTCTTTCAAAATTTTCTGCCACTCCAAACCTCCCAAGCACCCGTCCGGCTGGATGGGTAAACTTTTACTAGTTGGCTAGGAATTGTAATGCTGAGCGTCATAGTCGTCGCCACCCTCAAAGCTGCGCCGGTTGCCGAGCATAATCATCTCATTAGCAACCACCTCAGTCCGAAAGTGTTTCTTGCCGGTCTCGTCTTCCCATCCGCGCGTTTGCAACCGGCCCTCAATATAAACCTGTTGTCCCTTGCTCAGATGTTGCTTACAAATCTCGGCCAGATTGCCCCAAGTGACAATGTTGAACCACTCGGTTTCCTCACGACGCTCCCCATCAGACGACGTCCAAGAACGAGAAGTCGCCAAACTGAACGAGGTCACAGGGCGCCCACTAGGCGTGTACCGCATTTCCGGATCACAACCCAGGCCGCCTATCAGCAATACCTTATTCAACCCCCTAGCCATCCTCTTGCGCCTCCACAACACTTTACCTGATACGATCTGTAATCTAGCCTGCCCATCAACTCGGGAGAGCCAGACGTCCCGCCGGGGTACGCCTCACCACACCGCTTCGTTACTTTTCTTCCACTCGTACAAACAAATGTCGCAAGATATTTTCGGTCAACTTGATTCCGCGTTCCACCTCGATCACAGACTGAGCTGGAAGGTTGGTGATCATAAACACATACTGGCCTTCCCGAACATCTTTGATGGGATAGGCCAGCCGTCGTGTTCCCCATAAATCGAGTTTGACAACCTCGCCACCGTTATTCGTAATCAGGGACTTGACCCGATCAATGACAGCGGTTTGGTCGCTCTCTTCGACGTCGGAGCGCACGATAAAAGTCAATTCATATTCTCGCATAGCTGTTGCATCTCCTTTCCACGGGATTGCTCCTGAACAAGTCAGAAGCGGAAGGCCGCCGAAGACAACTCGGCGCCGGCGGGCAACAGCGGCTATCATACCACAACCTTGGACTTGTGGCAAGTGAGAAGCATCAAGCTTTCACTATAGCTAGCTATATCTCCCGTTATACATTAAAACGGAATTGGCAAATGTCCCCATCTTGGACGGCGTACTCGCGTCCCTCAATACGCGCCAGACCACGCTCGCGGACGGCAGCGACGTTACCCAGACGATCTAGATCCTTGAAACTCAAGACCTCAGCGCGGATAAAGCCCCGCTCCATATCGGTGTGTACCCGTCCTGCAGCCTGAGGCGCCAATATGCCTCGAGGCAACGGCCAGGCTCGTACCTCGTGACCGCCCGTGATGGTAAAGAATGTGATTAAACCTAGCCTGGCATAAGAGGCACTGATCACAGATTCCAGCCCCCAAGTTGCTAGCCCTATCTCTGCACGATAGGCCGCGGCCTCTTCTGGCTCCCATTCCGCCAGGTCCGCCTCTAACTGGGCGCAAATCACAACGCTGCGGGTGCCTTCGGCGACCGCGCGCGCCGCCACCCGCGCGGTTAACGGGCCACCCGTGGGCAGATCCTCCTCACCCACATTGGCCACGTACAGCCTGGGTTTGTCCGTGACCAGGGCGACGGACTGGAAATATTCGTCTGTTTTGTCAAGACCTGACCAGGTGCTGACCAGGTGTCCGGCCTGCAAGTGCTCGCGCAAATCATTCAACGCGGCCAACTCGCCGGCCACGATCCGCGGTTGGGCCTTGGCCAGCCCTTGCACTTTTTCAATACGCCGCTCCAGCACCTCCAGATCTGCCAACAGCAGTTCCAAATCCAATACAGACAAGTCTTCCTCAGGATGCGGCATCGACTGGGCCTCGGCCTCGGCGCCTGTAGCAACCCGCGCCACGTTCTGATCGACGAAGCAACGTGCGACGACGAGGACCGCGTCCACGTCACGAATGTGCCCCAGGAATTGATTACCCAGCCCCTCACCTTGATGCGCACCTTTGACCAAACCGGCAATGTCGACAAATTCGACGGTAGCCGGCACCACCCGCTCCGGTTGGATGATTTGGGCCAGTCGATCCAGGCGCGGATCGGGCACCACCGTCACGCCAAGGTTGGGTTCAATGGTCGTAAAGGGATAGCTGGCCACCATCGCGCCAGCATTGGTCAAGGCATTGAATAAAGTAGACTTGCCCACGTTGGGCAAGCCTACGATCCCTATCTTGAGAGACATATCGATCTCCTGAAATAGAGCATTGCAAACGAAAAATCAGGCCGGTTCGGGCTCACTCACAGGCAATTCGATATAAAAAGTACTGCCCTGATCCAATTCACTTTCGACCCACACACGTCCATTGTGGCGCTCGGCGATTGACTTGACGATCGCCAAGCCCAGGCCAGAACCCTTGATGTTGATGGTATCACGTCGTTGGATACGGTAGAACTTTTCAAACAATCGTACTTGATCGGCCTTGGCGACGCCGATGCCCGTGTCAGCGACGGAAACGATAACCCGGTCCACACCCGTCTCCCAATTCACGTTGATGCTACCTCCACGCGGTGTATACTTTATAGCGTTTTCAATCAGGTTAGAGATGGCGTGGCGCAGCAAGGCCTCATCACCCACAACGACCGCCGCACCCTCGGAATGATCCAACTGCAACGTCAGCCCCTTAGCTTTGGCTTGAGCGCGCACCGAGTCCACTAGCTCACTGACGACCTTGTCAACCCGACATGGCTCCCGCATGAGGCCCACACCCGCCTCAATGCGACCCAGATTCAATAGGTCGTCGATCAACTCGGTCATCCGTTCAATACCTACCATGATTTTGTCGATATAGATCTTTTGCTTGGGCGATATCTCACCGATCATGGGAATCATTGTGGCATAGCCGCGCATAAAAGTCAAAGGTGCGCGCAAGTCGTGCGAGACCGTCGCCACAAACTCGGATTTCATCTCGTCCAACTCTTTGAGATAAGTGATATCACGTAGCACCGCTACCCGTCCGATGGTCTGGCCATCACCACTGACGATGAGCGAGGCGCTGGCATACAGCGTGCGCCCATCAGGCAACGGCACCTCGTCCGTCAATGGCACGTTGTGCTCTATCGGGGCGGTCAGCAAGTGAATGACCTTTTCCTCTTGAATCACTTTGGTTATGGGGAGACCACTGACGGCCCGCGAATCGACCTTGAACACTTCGGCCGCGGCAGGATTGAGCAACAGCACCCGGTCAGCGTGGTCAGTCACGGCAATCACGTCGCTGGTGCTTTCCAGAATCGCCACTAACCGACGCCGCCCGCCTTCGGCCGCTTGGAAGAGTCGAGCGTTTTCTACTGCCACCGCCGACTGGCTGGCCAGGGTAGACAAGAAATCGATCTCGGTGCTGCCAAACTGGTGCACCCTGGCATAGCCCAACCACATCACACCGACGTGACGGTCTTTGCTTCGCAACGGCATCGCGATAAAAGCTTGCTTGCCCGGTCCGGCCAGGTTGGGATCGATCAGTCCACGAGCCTCGGCCAGATTCTCCACCGTGACCGGCTCATCCCCCTGGCCCAAGCGTGCCATCGCGCGATCCAGGGCGGTAATATAACCACTTTCCTCCCCCCGCGCCATCACGACTTGCGGCTCACCTCGCTCATCGAGCAAGATCAAACGGGCATAGCTCGCCTCGGTCGCCTGCAGCGCCCCTTCCAGGATGATGGGGATCCCCTGGGTGAGATCCAGGCTGCTCGAGACCGCCTGACTCACACGCAGCAACAGCGACAGGTCCTCCAACCGGCCCTTGAGACTCAAGCGCATTAACTCAAAGGCACGGCCGAGCTGGCTAACCTCGTCCTCGCCGGTCACCACGACCTGGCTATCCAACTGTCCCTCCGCGATACTGCGCGCAGCAGTGGAAAGCATCTGCAAGGGACGCGTCATACGCCCGGTGACCCACACCACCGAGATCACCAACACTCCTGTGACGCCAGCGAGGATCACGAGCAACGGCCCCGAGATGCGCGTGGCGCGGTCCAAAACCAACTCGTAGGGATGCGTGAGGACGACCGTCCAGCCCCCTACTGCCTCAACCGGCAAATAATAGATCAGCCGGCGCGTGCCGTCAAAAGCCAAATCCTGGCAAGCTTTGCCCCGCGTTCGTGAGCCTACTTGTTGTGGAACGCCCGCAATATCTGGGCAATTCAGGTCAATGTCCCAGCTTTGCAACAAAAAATTCTCGCTAGGATGCAGGGCGATAAGATTACGCTCATCCAAGATAAAACCAAAGTCTGCCCCCTCTAGCCACTTGATGGAGGAAAGCAAATTATCGATAGTTGGATTGACACTGACCAGGACACGACCCAAGAGTGCCCCACGCCGCTGACCATTCTCATCCTCTACCGGCGCAAAAAAACTCATCACGTGCTGGCCCGACTCGGTAACAAACACGTGACTTCGCTCCGGTGAGCCAAATTCGAGCGTGCGCTTTAACAACGTCTCTTCTTCGGGGTCAAGTTCAGACGCCGGCTCATCGGTGGGGTAAGCGTTGATCGGATTAGTCGTCTGATCAAACAAAACCAGCTGGCTAAAGAACGGCCCGTAAACGCCCGTCCTTACATCCGCCTCTAGCGCATTTTGCCGCGCCTGGGAATCTTGGCTGAGCATCACCGCTTCGGAGGCAAAGCGTTGTAATAACTGCTGCCCCGTGTTGAAAAACTGGGGGATCATTTGTGCGGCGTTGTCAGCGTTCTGGATCATCGTGTTGACCACCTGGCTGGTAGCTTCCTTGGTGGCTGACGTCGTGACAGCGTAAAACATGGCCAAAATCATCAACAAGGTCAGAGGCACCAACGCGCTCAACAACCGCCGGTTCATACTGCGCAGGTGGGGCGGGGTAAGGGTGCCGGTAATGATCGGCTTGAGACCCGGCACAACAAGATATAACACTTGCACCACCAACGCACCAACCAGAGCGTCCAGCGTGATCGCGCCCAAGCTGGCACGCGCCAACGACTGCGCATAGTCCAGGGCGCTTAGCCCACTGCCTCCCGTGGCCGCATAAACATCCACAAACAAGAACGCCCAATGAAACACAGCGCCGACCAGACACGCGACCAGCGGCTGGCGCAACAACCGCTCAAGCCCCCCCCGATAGTCTTGATTAAGTAAAAAGCCAACGACCAGGCCAAAAGTGGCCAGCTCGATCGGGGCGAACACACGGGAGCTATCCAGTCCACCGCGCACCAGGCCAGCCAGCAAACCCGCCAGCATCGCCGGCCCCGCGCCAAACAATGCGCCGACGAGTACAATGGTCAGGCTGCCTAAAACAGGAACGCTGGGCGAGGGAGGTTTAGTGGGCAGACCAGGAGGCGGCAAAATATTAGTATTGGGGAAACGCAGCCACAAGCTATTATTGAGCGGGAGGGTCAGCAACAACAACAGGACCAGCCAGCCCACACGGCGCCTGTGCAGGATAAAATCCTGTCGTCGCACATAGATTATGAGCAGCAAGAGAACGAGCTGCACGCCCAAAATCAAATACCCCTCGCCCCGTAATGCCCCCAGGTCAAGGTGTGGCAGGCCCCATTCTCCAATAGTTTTCAATGTCACAGAAACGGTCCTCAACCATTCTATGAGCACAGATCAAGCGAGCATGGCAATTTTATTATAGCATCGAAACAGGCAGCTTGCAATATCGAAATCTACAGCGCGTCATACCGGTCAGCTTGAACCATGCACCACAATTATCAATTTTCCCCCTCCACACCACTCGTGCGGATACTACCACAATGCCCACAACACACCCAGACCCGACAGTATGTCTGAAAGCGGCCAAAAGAACCCGGTCAAGCTAGAAGACGCTTCAAAAGAAGCAACACGCACACCAAAGTTGATCCAATTGGCCACCC
>CAZSJU010000096.1:0-3135 GCA_964607235.1 uncultured Anaerolineae bacterium
TGGCCCGTTTCATCGACGGTTAGCGCTTCGATCAGCCGCATGCGGATCACGTCCACGCCGGTCTCTGGGTCTATGACCTCTGATAAGCGATCAAGGATGGCTTGTTGCAGTGTGGATGGGTCGCTCATGTTTGTACCTCCTGTAGCCCCAGCGCCGCCAACACGCGCTGCCATATGGCGCGCAGCGCCTGACTGACAGCGCTCTCAGGACGATAGGCCGTCACTGGCTGGCCCTGTACCATCGCTTCCGTGACGACGGTGTCAAAGGGCACTTTTCCGACGATCGGCAACTTTTTGTCGGCACAGTAGGCTTGTATGCGCGCCGTGCCTTGGGCGTATAAATCGAATTTGTTGATGCAGACCAGCGCCGGGATGCCAAAGTGCTCCGTCGTCGCCAGGACACGCTCCATATCGTGGATGCCTGCCGCGGTTGGCTCGGCCACGATCAGGGCCAGGTCGGCGCCAGAGACTGCCGAGATGACCGGGCAGCCGATGCCCGGCGGCCCATCTACCAAAACCAATTCACGTTCCTGGTCGATGGCTAACAACCGTCCTTGTTGTTTGACCAACGTCACCAGCTTGCCTGAATTTTCTTGGGCGGGCCACAAGGACGCGTGGAACAAGGGGCCATAGCGGCTATCCGAGCGAAACCACTGGCCAGCCTTTTGCTCTTCCATGTGGATCGCCTCAGATGGGCATTGGTAAAAGCAGAGGGCACAGCCTTCGCATGCGACAGGTTCTACCGTGTACACGTCATCTTGGACACTGATGGCATCAAAGCGACATAGCTCTGCACATATGCCGCAATGCTCGCAAAGTGCTTGGTCAATAATGGCAATTTGCCCGCCCATAAAGTCGTGCGTCTCTAGCACTTGCGGGGAGAGTACCAGTTCGAGGTTGGAGGCATCCACGTCCGCGTCGACCAGGACCGTGCGCAAGCGTTCCGCCGAGGGATTATGTTGGTCAAGGCCTACGTCCGCCAGATGGGCAAAGGCAGCCGTGACACTCGTTTTACCGGTGCCGCCTTTGCCACTAAGGATCACTAGTTGTTTCAATTTTTCCCTCTCTATTCCGTCATCTTGTGGTTTACGATTTCCTGAATTTGCGCGTATAGTTCCTGAAAGCGCTCAATGTACTCGGGCAAGATGTGGACCAGGGGCTTGCCACGGGCGATGCCTTGGGCGATATGCGAGTCCAGCGGAATGCGCATCAGCACAGGCAGCCCCTCTTGATGACAGTAATCATCTACCCCACTGTCGCCCACTCCATCCCGATTGATGACGACACCAGCCGGGATGTCCAGTTCTTGGGTGACCTGGACTGCCAGACGCAGGTCGTGCAGCCCAAACGGCGTGGGTTCTGTCACCAGCAACACAAAGTCAACGCCCCGCATAGACTCGACAACCGGGCAGGTGGTGCCGGGTGAAGCGTCTATGATGGTCAGTCTGGGAGGCTGGGTTGGGAACCACTTTTTGAGTTGGCGGATAATAGGCACGGCCATCGGTTCACCCACGTCCAGCACGCCTTGGGCAAACTTGATGCCATTACGCGACGGTCCGGCCTGGATAACGCCGATGGGATTGGGTTTCTCGCTGATCGCTCCCTCAGGGCAGGCAAGGGTACAACTTGCGCAACCGTGACAAAGTTGTGGAAAGACCAGTGCCTTTTCTCCGACTATTGCGATAGCGTGCCACGGACAGACCTCGGCACAATGTCCACAGTAGGTACACTTGGTTTCATCGATCTCGGGGATGAGGACGTTCACCGTTTCTTCTTGTTCAAAGACGGGGTCCATGAAAATGTGCGCGTTGGGGGCTTCGACATCGCAGTCCAGGAACAGCGGGGCAGAAGCACTGGCGCCTTGTGCCGGACGAGTGCCCGACGCATCCATACTGAGGCTTAGGGCCAGGCTGGTAGCCACTGTGGTTTTGCCGGTGCCCCCTTTGCCGCTGGCGACGGTAATTTTCACAAGTTTCTCCTTGGTCAAAAATATGGATACGTGACTCGTGACTTGGCGCTTGAATCGGGGACGCCGCAGGCACGAGCCACGTATCTATGTCTGGGCCTTTTTTTGGCGACACGCCTGGATGGCTTGCTGCAACGTCACCACGCTCAAAGTGGCGCAGTGAATGTGCTTGGGCGGCAGGCCTTCCAGGGCCTCTAGCAAGTCTTCAGGACTCACTTTTTCGGCCTCTTGCAGTGATAGGCCCCGCACCATGGCGGCGAGCATGTTGGCGGCGGCGTACGTGGCGTCGCAACCGTTGGTCGTGAACCGGATTTGACGGATGCGCTCGTCTTGGAGACGCAGGTAGTAGGTGATGACGTCACCACAGCTACCCCGGTGTTGTGCCGCGCAGTCGGGGTCTGCCATCTCGCCCCAGTGACGGGGATAGCGTGCAGACTCGATCGCTTGTTTGGATAAACGGGTTGTGGCATTTTCACCTACTCGGCGTTCATACTCGGACAGCGGTCGCAGACAGGGGTCAATGATCTCTTGGGTTGCCATTTTATAACGTTTTGGCCCTTCCTATTCGTTCAAATTGTCCAGGCGGGAGGCAACCTCGTCCAACTGCCGGCGCAGCATCTCGGCTTCTTCCCGCAGCCGGCCGATTTCGTCCTCTTCGTAGGCGCCGTCGTCATGTTCGTGAGCGTGCTCCTGGCTCTCGCGGCAAGGCGCCGCGCCCTCCAGCGATCCACCCAGGTAGCGTTCTAGCGCCTGGCGCACTGTACCTGCCGCGCCGGTGACGGCCTGGATGTCAAACTGTTCAAAGAACATAATCGCCCGTCCCCCCATGCCACCGGTTAACATCACGTTTGCATTGTGGCTGTTGATAAAGGCCGGCACTTGCCCGGGGCGGTGATTGCCATAGTAGGGATTGTCGACGGTGTTGACCGCCTTGACTTTTGAATCTTCTATGTCTATCAGTGCGAAATGAGGGCAGCGCCCAAAGTGGGGGCTGACGATGCTATCCAATCCATTGTTGTCGTCGATTGAAACGGCGATGCGCATGACTAGTTCTCCTTTTCCAATTTTTCAATACGTTCTACGATTTCGGCCAATTGCCGGCGCAGGTCCGCAGCCTTGGTTTTTAGGTCGCTAACCTCTTGTTCGCGCTCGCTAACCTCTTGTTCGCGC
>CAZSJU010000096.1:3235-5389 GCA_964607235.1 uncultured Anaerolineae bacterium
TCGCTAACCTCTTGTTCGCGCTCGCTAACCTCTTGTTCGCGCGAGGGATTTGGGGCGGCGGGGCGGTCACTGCCACGCATTCCGGTGTGGGATTGGACGTTGGCGCCCATCGCGGATTGCAGCTGTCCAGCCTTGTAAGCCTCTACAGCCTCTAGCACGCTTCCACCCTGGATCATATAGACCGAGACGCCTGCCGCTTGCAAGACGTCCATCGCGTTGGGGCCGACGTTAGCGGTCAAGGCGACTTTTGCCCCTTGTTCGACCACAAACTGGGCGGCTTGGATGCCTGCGCCGCCAGGGGCGGATATTGCCGGGTTGGGCACGGCCTTGAAAGCCATGCTTTCGCTTTCGATAAAGATATAGGTCGGGCAGCGTCCAAACCGGGAACTGGTCGGCGCGTTCAAGTCCTTACCTTCAGCTGTGACGACTATTTTCATCTAGGTTTTCTCCTTTTCAACGGTTGCTTAATTTTCGTTTTGCATGCGCGCCTGACAATCGGCACAGTAGCCTAGCAGCTTGACGCGCGCGCTCGTGATTTTGAAATTGTACTGCTTGGCTAGCTTTTCGTGCACATCTTGATAGTGGTTGCAGGTGAATTCAATGACCTTGCCGCAGCCCAGGCAGACGATGTGCTGATGTCCTTCATCTTGTTTGAGCTCATAGCGGCAGCGGTCGTCGTTTAATCGTAGCTCGCGTAACAGTCCTGACGCTTTGAGCCGATTTAGCGTACGATAAACAGTAGCCAGGCTGAGACGAGAATGCTGGCGTCGGGCCAACATAAAGATTTCTTCGGCGCTCAGGTGACGGTCTTGCTTTTGTAGAATGCTGACGATCAAGCGGCGCTGTGGTGTGATCCGGCCACCCTCCGCCCGTAACTTTTTTTCGAAACGGGTCTCGCTCATCATTGTTTTACCTCAGCGGTTGCACTGTTCTCGCTTGCGGCAACGACGACCGCATCCCTGGCCTCCCCGGTTAATTTTGCAGGTCGGGCGCTCGGGGCGGCTAGCCAGAGTTTACGCTGTTTATCCGCCCCGAGCTGCTTTACTTTTAATGTCTCAAGGCGCTGGTTGATGACATCTAGTGGTTCCTTGAGCCATTCAGTTCATCTATTCTCTCACAATTTCTATTCTCGAGTCATCTGTGTGCCGCACTTGGGGCAGTTGATGTTATAGCAAGGCTGCCCTGTCTGGTGCGGAACTTTGTGACCACAGTTGGGACAAACGCAGTTGCCGGCCGGACCGGCTGCCTGGGGGCCTCCCATGCGACCGCCCTGTCCACGACCACCTTGACCTCTTCCTCGGCCCATGTTTCCACCTCCTTTTCAGCTTTTATTCTTTACGTCGCGCATATAGGCACTCAGGAGTAGCTCAATCTCGTGTTTGGCGCGACGCAGGTCTTGGACCCACGTGTCCAAATACTGCCGACCCTCTTTTGTCAAGCGGTACACGCGCCGTTGTGGTCCCAGGCTTCCCTCTCCTTCGTACGAGGTGACCAGCCCGGATTCTTCCATTTGGCGCAGTGCGCGGTAGACTTTGCTGGGGTCGTGAGCTTCAGGGTTCAGGCCAAACTCGTCCAAACTGTTGAACAAGTTGTAGCCGTGGTCATCGTCGCGATGGAGCATTAACAGCAGACACGGTTGTAAAAAGCCCATCATGCGTCGCCGGCGCCTTTTGCCGTGCCCACGACCTCGCCCGTAACCACCTGGGTTCATGTTGCTACTCCCTCCATGTTGGCTATAGTATAATATTCTATTGATATTTTGTCAATAGGTAATTTGTCATTACTTTGGCACATGGGTGTCACGGATAGAAAGAGATGGATCGCAGTTCGCAGCGTCGGCCGGCGCTGGCGCCACGAACGGATCATTCGTTCATCGCCGGGCACGACGTAAATACCAGATGAGCAGGCTGAGCAGCAAGGCGGCCAACAAAAACCCACTGGCGGCTATTTGCCATGTGTTGCTGCTCGGCGTCTCAACGTGGACCGGGGTAGCGGTTGCCGGCGGCACGGATGTGTCCGTAGGGGACGCGCTGGCGGTAGGCCTCGGCGTGATAGTCGCGGTCGCTGTGGCCAAAGGCGTTGAGCTGGGACTGGGCAGGGGCGAAGGTGTCGCGCTGGCGGTCGCTGTGGCCAAAGGTGTTATGGTTGAGGTAG
>CAZSJU010000096.1:5489-6926 GCA_964607235.1 uncultured Anaerolineae bacterium
CGCAACAAGCCAAAGGGCTCGCCGCCCGGCGGTAGCCCGACGTCGATGAGCTTGTAGACGGCGATCCGTTCCACGCCGGCTGCGAGTCCCAATGCGTAGGCTTGCAGGATAAAAGATGCTTGTTCGCGCAGGTCGACGCGCCAACGTGGGCGCGTCACCGGCCATTCGGGGTCGGCGTCGGGCGAGGCGTTGGTCTCGTTGATCCAGATCGGTTTGTTCAACCCATAGGCGGACAGCGCCGCCCGCGCTTCGTTGACGACGTAATCGACACTGTCGGTTTGAAAGTAAATGTGAAGCGAGATCACGTCGAAAAAGTAGCCGTGGGCGGCCCCCTCTGGGTCAGCGCTGGCCACAGCCAGAAACGTCTTGAGCCAGCCTCGATCGTGCCAAAATGTCAGGCCGGCCAGGTGAACATGCGCTGTGGGGTCAACCTCTTTGATGACCAGATAGGCGACCTTGAGCAGCCGATAATATTCATCCAGGCTCCCGGCCCATTCCTGGCCATAGACGCCGGGCGCGATGTCGGGCTCGTTCCAGATGATCCAGCGGTGGACGCCGCGTGGCGCATAGAACGTGACAGTGCGCCGCACAAAAGCGGCCCAGGTATTGTTGGGATCATCGATGGGCAGTTCTAGACCTCGGGGGGGGCTGGCCTCTGTCGGGGGGTCGGCGTCCGTGGCCCAGTAGGGCGTGTTTTTCAACAACCCGACGACTTCCCGCCCCTGGGCTTGGGCCCATTGTAGCCATTCATCCGGCACGTGCAGGGTGTTCCATTCATCGGGTCCGTTGGGTTGTAGTTCACTCCATATGAACAGGATACGCTCCCAGGCCACGCCGCTCTCTATGGCTGCCGTGGTATCCCAAAAGGCTTCTACCATGCCAAAGCGTGGGTCAGGCGGCGCTTCTTGGGCTTGGGCCGTCGATGGGGGGGAAAAAATCAGGCTACACAGGGTGGCGAGTAGCAGGATGTAATTAACGTGATGTCTAAGCATAAGCGTTATCGAGTACCGTCGTCTGGTAGCATTGCCACAACCGTGTCATACCTTTGATTAGCACTTTCGCTGCTGATTCCTTTTCCTGACGTGCGGCTTTATTGAGACGGCCGCAAGTCGATCACGTTGAGTTGCAGTTGCTCGCGGCCATTCCAGCGGTTCAAGTCAAAGTGATAGGCGACGTCGATAAAGCTAGGCAAGTGACCAAACCAGTGTCCTTGCCGAAAGGCGATGGCGTCTTGTTTGACCCGCCCGTCGCTCAAGTAGAGCTTGAGATGGGAGAGGTTGGCACCCACAGCGCGGCTGCTCACCACGCGCAACCGTCGCGTCATTAGAGTGGGCTCGGGGTTGGCGTAGCCAAAAGGCTGCAATTGGGCCAACGAGTCATATAGTTGCCGGTCAAGCTCGCCCAATCCCACTTCGATGTCAATAGATAAAGTGGGTT
>CAZSJU010000096.1:7026-11257 GCA_964607235.1 uncultured Anaerolineae bacterium
GGCCGGTAAAATTCTTCACACAGGCGGCCCGCGGCCAACCCTACCACCCCCTCTAAAAAGTCGGGGGAAGCGGCAAATAACAAGTGGACGTCTTGGTCGTCCAGCAGTGCTTGCTCGCGGGCTAATGTCTGTGTCTCGGTGGTCACGTGACGACGGCGTTGGTTTAGCGCGTCTAGTTCTTCGGCCAGTTTGTCAGCCTCGCCTGGATATTTAGCCAGGAGCAGTTGATAAGCCGTGTTTGCGTGGGACAGTCGCCCCGCTGCATTGATACGCGGCCCCAGTCCGAAACCAATGTCTGACGTGCTCACCTGGCCTAATTGTAAGCCACTGCGCCGGACCAGAGCGGCCAGCCCCGGTCGTTGGCCTTGGTTGATTTTGGCCAATCCTCGCGTGACCAATGACCGGTTTTCCTCTATCAACGACACCATGTCAGCCACCGTGCCCAAGGCCACGATGTCCAGCAGGTCTTCCTCGACCAGGTTAACCGGCCCTGCAGTGATCGGTACCTGTTTGTGGGTGCGCAGCAGCGCTTGTGCCAGTTTAAAGGCCACGCCCACACCTGCCAGATCCTGAAAGGGGTAATGACAATCGGGTTGTTTGGGGTTGAGGATGGCTATGGCTGGAGGTGGTTGCGTGCCTGGCGAGTGGTGGTCGGTGATAATGACGTCCATCCCCTGTTCGGCAGCGTGTTGCACCTCTTGGGTCGCGCGAGTGCCACAGTCTACCGTCAGTATCAACTTGACGTTTTGTTTGGCCAATTCGTCGAGCGCATCGGCGTGCAGGCCATAGCCCTCGTCGACGCGGTGGGGAATATAGGGACGGGCATCCCCCTCCAGCGCGCGTAGCGTTTCTACCAACAAGGCGGTAGAGGTGACGCCGTCGGCGTCAAAGTCACCATAAATAGCGATGGTCTCGCCTTTGCGAATGGCCTGGCGCAGGCGGGTGACCGCTTGATGCATGCCTTTCATTAGGAAGGGGTTGTGGTCACTGTGCTCGTTGGCGATAAAGCGTTCGGCCTTATCCGGGTCGGTGAAGCCACGGTTAAACAAGATTTGGGCCAACGGGCGCGACAGGTGTGAGAAAAGTTTCAGATGATTGTCCGACGCCGTTGAAGCGACTTGCCAATGTTGAGTGGCTTTTACCAATGTGCACTCCTCCCCAAGAATTGACATCTATTTTACCCTATCCTCTGTCTTTGTGCCAGCCACTCTAAAATTTATTCGCATGACGTCCGGGGGACGTCCGGACGAGCGATGGAAATCAAGACGCACATGTGACAGATGTCACTGGCCCTGCGAAATATTTATGGTATAATCTAGTTGTAAATGATAATCATTCGCAATTCCAGTCAGGAGAGGGCGTCATGCACTTTTCTCAATGTAAAAGGCGTCAGTGTCGTCATGAGGCGCATGGCCATAGAGATCACCTTGTACGGTTGAGTGATCTTTCGCCTGGGCAACAAGCCAAAATCGTCAGGGTAGGTGGCCATGGGCGTGCAAGGCGCCGCTTTATGGAGATGGGGTTGGTTAGAGGGGAGACCATTCTGGTTGAGCGGTTGGCGCCCTTGGGAGACCCGATAGAGTTTTTTGTCAAAGGCTATCACGTGTCGTTGCGTCGCAAGGACGCACAGCACGTTCAAGTCGAGGTATTGGATGATGAGCAAGGAGATCAAGTATGACACCTTTGAGTCTGGCGCCTGCAGGCGAAGCGCTAACCATTGTGGATGTGCGTGCAGGTCGGCGCTTGCGTCATCGCCTAAGTGAGCTGGGTTTGAACCCAGGGACGATTGTCGAGGTCGTGAATAGCCGGGGATGTGGTCCGGTGATTCTAGCTGTGGGAGACTCTCGACTGGCTTTGGGGCGTGGCGCCTCTCACAAAGTGCTGGTCGAGCCTGTGTCATAGGCACCGTTGGCGCGCGACAAGCCCTTTCGAGGCCGCATGCAGATGAGTTTAGATTGAAACGCTAGCAATAGGGGACAATAAATACCTATGTCTCAAGTGTTCAAAGTCGCTTTGGCGGGAAATCCCAATTGTGGCAAGAGCACCGTCTTTAACGCGCTGACCGGCGCTCGCCAGCACGTGGGTAACTGGCCCGGCAAGACGGTAGAGAAAAAAGAGGGGACTTTTTACCATGATGGGCAGAAAGTTAGTCTAGTCGACCTGCCCGGCACTTATAGTCTCACGGCTTATTCGCCTGAGGAGGTCATCGCGCGGGATTTTATCGTCGAGGAGAGACCTGACGTGGTGATTGTGGTGGTCGATGCGGCCAACTTGGAGCGTAATCTCTATTTGACGCTGCAGGTGCTCGAGTTGGGTGTGCCCGTGGCCATCGCGTTGAACATGTATGACGTGGTCGAAGCACGAGGAATCGAAATCGACATAGAGTGGCTTGCCAAACTGTTGGGCGGCCTGCCTGTGGTGCGGACGGTGGGGGTCCGGGACCAGGGTACCCAAGAGTTGGTCCGGCAAGCGCTGCAGGTCGCGCAAGCAGGCGCGAATGATTTCCGCGTTAACTATGGCGAGGAAATCGAAAAAGAACTGAGCAAGTTGGAACGAACGGCTCGGGGCCAACCTGCCACAGGGCAGAAACCCGGAATGCCGGCAGACGAGGCGCCCACCGAAATTGCGGCCCGTTTTAACCCGCGTTGGTTGGCGATCAAGCTGCTGGAGCAAGAGCAGGGCGTCGTTGATGCTGTAGCCGAGTTGCCCGGCGGGCCTGACTTGTTGGCAGTTGCCCGAGACAGCGTGGCGTACCTGGAAGCGATCTATGGCGATGACGTCGATATTGCCATCGCTGACCGGCGCTATGGCTTTATCAACGGCTTGACGCGCCAGGTCGTCAAGCACACCCAGCCCGATCGGTTGACGCTCTCGGACCGTATCGACCAGATAGTTGCGGACCGTGTGTTGGGCATTCCCCTCTTTTTGTTAATGATGTACGTGGTCTTTCGGCTGGTGCAGGATGTCTCGGCACCCTTTTTGAATTGGGTGGATAACGTCATCACCGGACCGATCTCGCGCTGGATCGTCGCGTTGCTAAACGTCTTGGGCACGCCGGACTGGGTGCGCTCGTTGCTGGTCGACGGTGTCGTGCCCGGTGTTGGCGGCGTGTTGGTTTTTTTGCCCGGTCTGATGGTGCTTTATTTTTTCCTGGCCTTGCTCGAGGATAGCGGTTATATGGCGCGCGCTGCTTTTGTCATGGACCGCTTTATGAGTTTTCTGGGCCTGCACGGCAAGAGTTTTATTCCCTTAATCCTGGGCTTTGGGTGTGGGGTGCCGGCCGTTTATGCCACGCGCACTTTGGAAAACGAACGGGACCGTATCTTGACTGGTTTGTTGGTGCCATTGATCTCTTGCTCGGCCCGTTTGCCGGTGTATGTCGTCTTTGGATTGGCCTTTTTTGGCCCGGATGCCGGCAAGTTGACCTGGGCTATGTACGCGCTGGGCGTATTGATGGCCGTGTTGATGGGCATACTGTTGAGTCACACGCTTTTCCCTCAGGACAAGGATGCCGCGTTCGTGCTCGAGTTGCCGCCCTATCGTATGCCAACCGCGAAAGGGTTAGCGATTCACATGTGGCGTCGGACCAGCGAATTTGTCAAAAAGGCCGGCACTATTATCCTGGCGGTCACGGTTATCTTGTGGTTCTTGTTGAATTTACCCTGGGGAGTCCAGGATCAACGGGATAGCTTGTTCGGTAACGCGAGCGCGGTGATTGCACCCTTGTTTGAGCCTTTGGGGTTTGGCGACTGGCAGACGGCCGGCTCGTTGTTAAGTGGTTTTATTGCCAAAGAGATCGTGGTGAGCACGATGGGGCAGGTTTATCTCGGTGAAGCGCAAGCCACGGTGGAAGCTTCGACGGACGTGGGAAAAGATCTGTTGGAAATCGTCCGTGGATTTGGCACAGCGCTTGTCAATGCGGCCAAGTCGTTCGTCAGCATGTTGCCGGGGGTTAACTTGATGGACGATGGGACGGAAGAGGAGGACACTGCCTTGATCGCTGCCCTGCGCCGGAACTTTAGCGCTCTTTCCGCGGTCTCGTTGGTGGTTTTTGCGTCGCTGTATGTGCCTTGCGTGGCTACCCTGGGGGCCATTCGCCAGGAGTATGGGACAAAGTGGGCCGTGTTTTCGGCCGGATACCAGTCGGCGTTGGCTTGGGTTGTCGCTTTTGTCGTCTATCAGGGCGGCCAGTTGTTGGGGTGGGGCTAGGGGAGCAGCCGGCCCTTATCGT
>CAZSJU010000097.1:0-4723 GCA_964607235.1 uncultured Anaerolineae bacterium
AGGCGCTGGCCGCAACGAGTCGCCAATGCCTGCCCACGCTCAAACAACGTGATAGAGTCCTCCAACGACAAATCGCCGCGCTCCAAGCGGTTCACGGTCGCTTCGAGTTCCGCAAAAGCCTCTTCAAAAGACATCTCGGTGATTTCTTGCATCGTTTTTACCCCCGCATCGCACGCCAGGCGCGCCAGGTCCCGGCCAGGCCGCCCACAATCATTCCAATCCCTGCCACGAAAAACGCGATCCATTCGCCGTATACCTCGCCTTGCAAGATGGCATAGGCCACAAAAGCCGTCGACAAGACCCCGGCTAACGTGATCAAGATACCCAGCACGGCCAACAAGCGACCCGAACGGGCTGCGATTTGGTCGCTGTGTTCAATCTCGACACGCCGCACAAGGTGTCGGACCTCGTGCCACGGCTGCCCGGTCCGCTCACACAACATCTGGATGATGGACTCGCGGCTGCGGCGCGCGCCCAGCTCGCGAATCACAAACTGGACCATCGTTTCGTCCAGCGCGGCGACGGGCGTCTCCTGCACGGTGGACGGCATCATAGACGCGTCGACAGAGCGCTCCCGCACCCCGGATGAGGCGCCGGGCGTGACGGGTGACGTGACATCGGCCGGCGCTTCTACCCCACGCGCGTCCGCGACCCGGCGCACAAAAGGCATGACCTGCGCCGGCGGCCACCCGGTCTGCTGACATAGCGTCCGGGCGATCACCTCAGGGCGCTGGCCGCGCGCTAACGCTTGTACGATAAATTCAGTCGCCTGGACCTGATCCATCCCAAATATCCCTACTTGTCTAAACTTGACACCAGTTTATGCTGCTTCGACGATCCTGTCAACCGTACATTTCTCCCCTCCCGCTGGAAAAGCTGGTGACGTCGCGCGCGACACGGGGCGGGGAGGCGTTGCAGAATCACCCATCCCGTGTTACACTTGCACTCGCTCGTGGTGAGCCAGGATGTAGCGGGATGTGGCCTTTTTTTAAACGCACGCAAATATTTTCGGTTCAGCATCTTTATGAATGTAACGCGCTCTCGACGGATCTCTGAAAAATATCTCTGGACGTTGGTGCCGCTCCTGTTGCTGGCCGCTGCCTTGCGGATGGCGGATTTTGGATCGCTTCCCCCCGGATTATACCATGACGAAGCTTACAACGGGCTGGATGCTTTAAAGGTGCTCGACGGGGACCTGGCGCTCTATTTTAGCGCCAACAATGGGCGCGAGCCGATGTTTATCTACCTGATCGCCCTATGGGTGGGCATGTTGGGCCGCAGCCCCTGGGCCGTGCGCCTGGCTGCCCTGGGGCCGGGACTGTTGACGGTCGCCGCCACGTACGCGATGGCGCGCGAAATGTTCTCGCGACGGGTGGGATGGTTGAGCGCCGCCGTGCTGAGCGTGACATTGTGGCACGTGCACCTGAGTCGCGTGGGCTTTCGCGCGGTCCTGCTGCCCTTGTTCGTCGCCCTGACCCTGTGGCAAGGTGCGTTGGGCTGGCGCACCGGCCGGCGGCGCTATTGGATCGCCGCCGGCGCCCTGTACGGCCTGAGCTTTTACACCTATATGGCCGTGCGTTTCACCATCGTGGCGCTGGGGCTGTACGGCCTATATTACATTCTGGCCCGGCGCGCCAAGACGAGTCCTTCGACAGAGCGCCCCTGGCACTCACCTGCACTCGGGACAAATTTAGGCTGGGCAGGCCTGGCCGCGCTGGTCACGCTGGGGCCACTGATCCTGCTTACGCTATGCCGTCCCGACCTGGTCTTGGGCCGGACCGGCCAGGTGGCCGTCTGGAGCCCCCAGATCCACGGCGGCGATTTCTGGGGGACGCTGACAGCGCACGCCGGGCGCACGCTGGGCATGTTTTTCATCAAAGGGGATCGTATCTGGCGCCACAACGTCCCCGGGCGACCGATCTTTGACCCGCTGCTAGGGGCGTTCTTTGTGCTCGGCGGGGTCCGCGCGCTAAAATCCTGGCGACGGCAGGGAGCGATGGCCCTGTTGGTGATCTGGACGGTGACGATGACTTTGCCGACGCTGCTGGCCGAAGACGCGCCCCACTTTTTACGGGCCGTGGGCGTGTTGCCGCTGGTCGCCGTCTTTCCGGCGCTGGGCATGGATTGGCTGCTGGCGCAACAGCCGTCCTGGCGTTGGCGCACGACGCTGCCGATAGGCCTCATCGCCGTGACGCTGCTGTTTGCCCTGGGGAACACCGCGACGGCCTATTTTGGCGACTATGCACACGCCGATATGGCCGCCTACTGGTTCGAAGACGGCGCCGAAGCGCTGGCGGGCGCGGTCAACGGTTTCCTGGGCGACGGCTGGGATGGAGAACAGATGCGACATGGGACGCCGGACAAGCGGGACGTGTACATCGACCCGGCCTTGTGGGAGATCAGCAGCAGTGTATCTTTCCTGGTGCCCCCATCACCGGCCGTGCACACACTACCGGTGGGCGCCGCCTGGCCGCCCATCGGCAACAGCCCGGCGGCGATCTTTGTCTGGCCTTACGAGGACCCACAACGGCTGTGGCCGATGCTCAGCGCCCCGGCCCAGATCCGCATCGAACGCGGGCCGCTCTCACAGGGTGACCGCGACCCGGAACCCTTTATCACCTATCGCGCCTTTTACGTGAGCCCGGTCGAGACGCCGCCGCAAGCCGTGGCGCGTTTTCAGGACGGCGTTCACCTGGTAGGCCACACGATGCAACGCACGCCAAAAGGCGTGCGCGTCGAACTCGAGTGGTTCGCCACGGCAGACCTGGGGGAGGATTATACCGTCTTTGTACACTATATGCGCGACGGCCAGCGCATCGGCCAGGACGACGCCCAGCCGGCCGAGGGGCACTATCCCACCCGCCTATGGCGCGCCGGTGACTGGGTTCACGACACGCACTTTATCGCGCTGGACGGCGCGCCCGACCCGGCCCGCGACCAGCTCTACCTGGGCTTTTACCGCCCTCTGGACGGCCAGCGCCTGGACCTGTTGGATCAGGCCGGCAATCCGGCCGGCACCTACTTTATCCTGCCCGTGATCCATGAGCAAAACAATGAGTAGATTGCGACAGCACGTCACCCGCGCCTGGCCCATCTGGACACTGCTGGGCATCGCATTGTTGGCGGCAGCCGACGTATGGGGACCGGGCATCGTCAACACACGCGGCGGCGGCGATAGCCCCTTTTTGCTGCAACGCACCCATCAGATGGCCGTCAGCCTGCGCGCCGGGGTCTTTCCGGTGCGCTGGATGCCCGACGCGGCCTATGGGCTGGGCTATCCCTTTTTCAACTATTACGCCGCGCTGCCCTATTACCTGGCCGCGGCCCTAAACCTGCTGGGCCTGGACCTGCTGACGGCCATCAAGCTCACCCAAACGCTGGGCTTTGTGGGCGCATCCCTGGCCGCCTTTGGCTGGGTATACCATGTGTGGCAACACCGCGCAGCGGCCTGGCTGGCGGCAGTGGCCTATACCGTGGCCCCCTTTCACCTGGTCAACGTGTACGTGCGGGGTGATTCGCTATCCGAATTTTACGCCTTTATCTTTTACCCCCTGATCCTGTGGGCATTAGGCGGCGTCGTCGCGAGGGCCACGACATCCGTCAAGCGCCGCCGCGCCGTCTTGTACCTGGCCCTGGCCTACGCCGGCCTGGTCCTGACGCACAACGTCTCGGCGCTGATTTTCAGCCCCTTTGCGCTGTTGTACCTGCTGTGGCTGGCGTGGCGGTTGCCGCGGGCGCGCCGTTGGGGTGCCCTGGCATTGGGTGGGGGCGGGTTGGCCCTGGGCCTGGCCCTGTCGGCGTGGTTCTGGTTGCCGGCGCTGCTTGAAGGTCACTATGGGCAGTTGGAAACCATGACGCTGGGCTACTTTAACTATACCAACCATTTCCGGGCATCCAACCTGGTCCAGCTCAATCCCCTGTTTGATTATTCCATCGCGCCGACAGCCGGTGGCCCCAGCCCCTTTGCGATGGGCGGCCCGCAGGCCTTGCTGGCGGCATTGGGACTGCTGGCCCTCACTTGCCCTGGCGTGCAGTGCCGGGGGGTGATGTATGCCTGGCGTGCGGGCCAAACAGCCCCCCCCCTCAAACGACGTGTCGCCGTCTTTGTCGGTGTGGGCCTGCTGCTCTCAACTCTCATGATCACGCCACTCTCGCGGCCGATTTGGGATGCGCTAACGCTGTTGCAAATGGTCCAGTTTCCCTGGCGCTTCCTGTCGATCCAGGCCTTGTTCACCGCGACGGCCACCGCCGCGTTGGTCCTGCGCACCCGGGGACACCGGGCCTGGGGCATCGCCGGCGGCGCCGCCGCACTGTTGTGCGCTTTGACGCTGCTGCCGCTCCAGCCCGAACGCCTGCTGGTCGGTTCGCAGGACGTCACGGTCACCCAACTGCAGACATACGAGGTGTTCAGCGGCAACATTGGCACCACCATCCGTTTTGAGTATCTGCCCCGCGAGGCCGTCCCACGCCCCTATATCTCGGAGGCAGTGATCGCGCCGGACGCGCCACCACGCGCCATGCCCCTCAGCGGCAGGCTGGAAGCGGCGACCCAGACGGCAAGCGGCCCCACTGCGCGTACCTGGCACATACAAACCGGCAGCGACGGCGCAAGCCTGGCTTTCCCGCTGCTCTACTGGCCAGGCTGGCGCGCCTGGGTGGATGGCCAAGAGACGACAGTGTGGGCCGTCGAAAGCGCGGGTTATCTGGCGTTGACGGTGCCGCC
>CAZSJU010000097.1:4823-6345 GCA_964607235.1 uncultured Anaerolineae bacterium
TCAGGATGATGACGTATTTTCATGCACTCGGTAAGAATCCTGAGACGATGTCCCTCGACGCGCCTCTCGACGACCGGAGTATGGATTTCGTGTCCATGCCCTATCTGCATCACAATCCCGAGGGCGTTCTGTTTGCCGACGCGGGCGCCCTAGCGGAGGACAACGAGGAAGCGCCAATACGTCTGTTAGGTTACACCTTGTCCGCCGATACGCTGGCTGCGGGCGAGACGCTGGTCGCCACCCTGCATTGGGCAGCTCAAGATTGGGGAAAAGACGCGCCCACAGCGACATTGGACCTGGTCTCGCCGGCCGAGCACTTGCAGAACGTGCCATACACGCTCGCAGAGAGCCAGGCGCCGCTGGACGCATCCACCATGCACGCCCTCACCCTGCCCGAAAACACACCGCGCGGGCTGTACCTGCTAAAATTGAGCCTGGGGGAGCACACCGTGTACTTGCGGCCGGTGCGGGTCATCCAGGGGAGCGCCATCCCCGGCACTGACCCGGAGGGGGAGGCCCAAATCCCCCTGCTGGCCTTTGCCGGGCCGGACATCCGCCTGCACACAGCCGCGCTGGCGCCCCAACCGGGGGGCGCGACCCTACACCTGGAATGGTCCACCGCCCGCCCCATCGCGGCCAATTACGCCGTGTCGCTGCGGCTGCTGGACGCTGACGGCAACCTGCGCGCCTCCCCGGCTGACACACAGCCGGGCTACGGCTTGACCCCCACCAGCTTGTGGCGTCCCGACGAACGGATTGCCGACCGCTATACCCTCCCGCTGCCGGACGACCTGGCCCCTGGTTCTGAAAATCAACTGGTGATCGTGTTTTACACACGTCCTTCACTGCAAGAGGTCGCGCGCGTGAGCTTGCCGTTCGCGCTGCCCCTCACGTCCACGCTGCACTTTAACCCTCCGGAACGCCTGTTCACGCTGCCCGCGTTGCCCCAATCGCTGGACATCGAGTTGAGCGCTGCGGCTGGGGATCACATCCGGCTGGCCGGTTACACGCATGCGATAGAGGGAGACACGCTAACCTTGACTTTGTGGTGGGTGGCACAGCGCCGACCGCGGGCCGATTACACCACCTTTGTGCACCTGTTCGACCCGGCGACCGAGGACATTCTCGTCCAACACGACGCCATGCCACGGCAGGGTCGCTACCCCACCTCGGGCTGGATGGCCGGTGAGGTGGTCAGTGACACGATACGTCTCTCGTTGGCGGACGTGCCGCCCGGGGACTATCAGCTCGCCGCCGGCATGTATGATTTGACGACGGGCGAGCGCCTGCCGCCGCGCACGCCCGACGGCACCCCCCTGCCCAACCGCCGGGTAGTCCTGCCGGAAACGCTAGAGGTGCCCCAGGAATGAGGACGCTACGCGCACATGGAGTGCCACTCCTTTGTCTGCACGCAGGACAGGCACTCATCCTGGCGGCGTTTGTGGTCTTGGGGATCATTTACCTCCAGGTGACGCCCTTGCTCGAGACGCCCGACGAACCCTCTCACTTTTCGGTGGTCAAG
>CAZSJU010000097.1:6445-9071 GCA_964607235.1 uncultured Anaerolineae bacterium
CTGGGGGTCATCATGGGACTGGCAGCGTTGACCAAACAGAGCGCCCTGGCTTTCATGCCGGCGGCCGCCCTGGCCGTGCTATGGGGCGCGCGAGCACGCGCCCACACCTGGCGGGCGACGTTCAAGTGGCTGTGCCTGTGGGGCGCCCTGGTCGCGCTGGTCGCCGGATGGTGGTACCTGCACAACACCCTGACTTACCACGACCCTTTGGGTTTTGAGCCCCACCAGCCGCCTACCGAGGACTGGCGCCCGCCGCTCACGCTGATGCTGCGCCAGCTCGGTCAGGCACTGCAAGGGTACTGGGGCGCCTTTGGCTGGGGACTGATCCTGGTCGATCCCACCATCTATGGCTTGAGTGCCATTTTTGCCGGTGTCGGTTTGCTGGGGCTGCTCCGCCGGCCCGGGTTCACCGCCCCGTCCGCGTGGTTGCGACGTGGGTGGCACAACGTGAGCCAACCCTCTCCCTCACCACAAGCAACCCGGCGCCGGATCGTGATCCTGCTAGGGCTGGGGCTGTGTCTCAACCTGATCGGCCTGGGTCTGTGGCTATGGCGCACATCCGCGCCCTATGGCCGCCTGCTGTTCCCAACGCTGGGACCGCTGGCTGTCTGGCTGACACTGGGCTGGCAGCGTTGGTTGGGACCCTCGCGCGCCAGGCATTTTGCCTGGGCCGTGGCCCTGGTGATGGGGCTGTATGCCGTACTCGTGCCCTGGCGTTACCTGCAACCGGCCTATGCCAGCCCGGTCGTCTCGTCCGTCAGTGCCGAAAACGCCCCGGCGCTGGACGTCCAATTCGATGGGCGCTTGCAACTCTTGAGCGGCAGCATCCAACCGGAGCGCGTCCAACCGGGCGAGATGGCGACGCTGACGCTGTACTGGCAGGCGCTGCAACCGCTGACCGAGGACCTGACCGTCTTTGTGCAACTCGCGCCGCGCGACCCCGAACAGCGGGTGGCGGGGCTGGACGAATACCTGGGCAGCACGCGCTATCCCACCAGCGCCTGGCAAGTGGGTGAAGTGATCCAACAAACGCACCAGGTGCGCCTGCCTGACGACGTACAGACGCCCACGCTTTATTGGTTCACGGTCGGCTTGTATGACGAGCCGGGGAGTGAGCCTTGGCCGGTCATGGCCGACGGCAGCGCGGTGCCGAACCGGGTCATACGATTAGGGCCGCTGCGCGTGCTCACTCCTGTCGCGCTGCAAGCACCACAAGTGCTTGCCCCCCCGTACCGGCTCGGCACGGCGATCCGCGTCGCCGGTTACGACCTGAACCTGGGCAGTGACACCCTCAGCGTGACACTCCACTGGCAAGCCGAGGATACGCCCCAGGAGGATCTGATCGCCTTTGTGCACATGCTGGACCCGGCGGGGAACTTGGTCGCCCAAGACGACCGCCGGCCCCGTCAAGAAGAGTATCCCACCTGGGCCTGGCAGGCGGGCGACCACGTGCCCGATGTTCATCTACTGCGACTGCCAACTCACCTCACGCCTGGCCGTTACCGCCTGGTGGCGGGGCTCTATCACAGCCAGGACGGCGCCCGGCTGGCGGTGTGGGACGCGGACGGAAACCGCATGCCCGACGACGTCGTGCCGCTGGGGGCGGTCACCTGGCCTCCGCCAACGACCGAGGATGAACGCGAATGAACCCCACAACACGCCGGCGCCGGATCGGATGGCTAGCCATTATCATCTTGTTGTGGTTGCTTTTCGCCCAGGCACTCAACGCCGCGCAGGCGGCCTCGCTCACCTTTGACGAAGGCCCACACCTGGCCGTGGGCTATACTACCCTGCGTACCGGCGACCTGCGCCTGCAACCAGTCCACATCCATCCGCCGCTGTCCAACGTGTGGGCTGCCGCGCCGCTGCTGTTGAACCCAGACCTACCGGATCCGCGCACGGTCCACGGCTGGGAGATCGCCAGCCTGTCCGCCGTGACGGATGCCGTGGTGTGGCGCTACCCTCACCCGGCGCGCCTGGCGCTGGCCGGGCGATTGCCCATCATCCTGCTAACAGCCCTCACCGGCGCGCTGGTCTTTCGCTGGGCGGCCGACCTGGGCGGGCAAGGCGCCGGCCTGCTGGCATTGGGGCTGTACGCCTTTGACCCCAACGTGATCGCGCACGGCGCGCTGGTCACCACCGACATGGCCGTGACCGCGCTGGGCCTGTTGACCTTTTTCCTGCTCAGCCGCTACTTGCGCCGTCCCCATCCGGCCCGGCTGGCCGGCATCGGCCTGGCGCTGGGCCTGGCGCTGGCCAGCAAAGTATCCGCGGCGCTATTATTGGTGGTGGTGGGCCTGGTGTTGCTGCTGCCCAGCCTGCCCTTACCCTCATTCTTACTGACCCCACGGGCAGCACAGGTGCGGAAAAAAGACAATGGGGCGCGACCCCTCCCTTCCAGGCGCACGGACTGGCGCGGCCGGTTGCGCGCCTGGCTGATCATCGTCGCGCTGGCCGGCGTGACGCTGTGGGCCGTGTACGGTTTCGAGGTGCGGTCGCTACCCGGGCTGGCCGACGCCGGGCCGCCCCTGGCGTGGCTGGCCCAGGCGCCGCTGCCCGCCGCCACCCACCTGGAGATTTACCGCTCGCTGCAAGAGCATTATGAACTGGGGCATCCCGCCTTTCT
>CAZSJU010000097.1:9171-11208 GCA_964607235.1 uncultured Anaerolineae bacterium
GACCACGTATATTACAGTCATTTTAGCCCGGCCCGTCCCAAAGTCTATGGGGTAAACGCCGACTGGCTGCCGCCCGACCCACGCGCGGTGCCCTTTAGCCCTTGGGACCCAGCACCCGGCGCCTATGCCATCGGCGCCAGCACGTTACAAGGGGTCTATACACCTGATGTGAACACCTTTGCCTGGTTCAGAAACCGCGAACCGGTCGCCCGGCTGGGCCAGGCGCTGTTCTTGTATACGGTCTCGGCCCGCGAGCCGCTGACGTGGGCCGCCGTGTGCACCCAGCCCGCGCCGGTGCTGTCCGCCGAGGCAGTGCGGGCCGGCTTGGGTCGGCCTGATTTACGGGTCATTCCTGTGGATTGTGCGCAAAGCTGGATTTATCCTGCCGTGGGCACAGGCCCGGCGGCGTATATCTGGCTGCCGGATGCCACACCGCCGCCCTACACCTCCCTGGAAGTCGCGGCGCGCCAAAGCAACGGTGAACCGCTGTATAGCGTTTACCGGGGGCAAATCGACGATTCATTTTTTTCAACGGCCTGGACGACGGAAGAAAGAGTTGTTGAGGAGATTGAAGGACCGTTGGCCCTGCTGGGCGCCCGAGTGCAGGCCACTCATATGCATCCCAGCGAGACCGTCGAGCTATTATGGACCGTCTGGCAAGTGCAGGAAAGGACCGACCGGCCGCTATCGCTGATGGCGCACATGGTCGGGCCCGATGGCGCGCCGGTCGCCGTGGCGGACGGCTTGGGCGTGCCCGTCCAGGTCTGGCAACCGGGGGACATTATCGTGCAGCGCCACCGCTTCACCGTGCCAGCGGACGTCCCCTCTGGCGAGTATGCATTGCAAATCGGCGCCTATTGGCTGGATACCATGGAACGGTGGACGATCCGATTAGAGGATGGGCACACCCATGATACTTGGCGCTTGGACAAGGTCATCATTATAGATTAAACTATCAGCTCGACTGAAAAAAAGCTTGATCTGACTCGGCAAAATTCTCGGCTTCTTTAGCAGAGCTACTCTCAAGAGGAGACTATGGCAGCATTTCTTGAAACCCCTATAGGGCAATGGGTCGGCATCATCCTCTCTGTGCTGACCGGTGGCGTGGCCCAGACGATGATGAAACTGGGCACACAACGGGTCGGTGAGTTTGGCGAGACCCCGACCTTGCAATATATATGGCGCCTGCTCACCCATCCCCTTATCCTCATGGCCATCGCGGCTTATGGGCTGGGCGTGATCCTTTACATGTTGATCCTCTCCCGCACTGATTTGAGCTATCTCTATCCCGTCATGACGGCCCTGGGCCTGGTGCTGGCGACGCTCATCTCATCGTTCATCCTGGGCGAAGAGATCTCTGTTCTGCGGCTGAGCGGCATCGGGATCGTCATCCTGGGCGTCTTTATGATCTCGCAGACCTGATCCATGTGTGCCCCCTCGGAGGTCCCTTTGACCCGGTGGCAACGGCTACTGGTCGCCGCACTGCTGGGCTTGCTTTTTGCCCAGGCCGTGACGGCGCTGCCGAGGTTGTCGCTGACCGCCGACGAACCGGTGTACATTGGGGCCGGTTACGCGTTTTTACGCAGCGGGGACCTGCGTATGGCGACCTCGGCACAGCATCCGCCGTTGATGCAAGCGCTGGCGGCGTTACCGCTGTTGCTGGCCCCCGGCCCCGAGCTGTCGGCGCTGGAAGGATGGGACACAGCCGAGATGGCGCGCTTTGCACCGGCCTTTGTGAGCTGGTATGGCGACCGTCTAGATGCGGCCACCTTTGCCGCGCGCCTGCCGATAGTGGGGCTGACGTTGCTGTGGGCCGCGTTCCTGTTCCGCTGGGCCGCCGATTGGTTTGGCCCCTGGGGCGGAATCACCGCGCTGACCCTATTCACCTTTGACCCCAACATCCTGGCCCACGCCACCCTGGCCACCAACGACGTCGGGTTTGCGGCGTTTAGCCTGATCGCGCTCTTTGCCGCCACACGGCTGTTGCGTCATTCGTCCTTCGGCAAGCTCAGGATAACATCCTTCGGCAAGCTCAGG
>CAZSJU010000098.1:0-6736 GCA_964607235.1 uncultured Anaerolineae bacterium
GACACTCGAATTTGGCATAAACTGGCAGATCAGACCCATAATTGGAATTGCTGCCATAAATACACTAGAGGAGCACACCATGCCCCGATCTTTTGCCCAGTCCGGCCAGGCGCCTTGCCCCGAGTGCGGACAGCCGGTCCCTTTTAAAGTTTGGTTGATCGTCGACGTGGCCGAGCGACCCGAGTTGGCCGAGCAGGTGCGTGACAACAATCTGCACACGGTCACTTGCCCACATTGCGCTCACGTGGGGCAAATCGACGCCCCGCTGCTAGTGCACGACCCGGCACGGGAGCGGGTACTGTTCGCCCCGGCCCAGGACAGTACCTCCGACCAAGACCAGCAGATCCTGAAAGGGCTGCTGGGACAATTGGCCACCACCTTCCCCGCACCACAGCCAGGCTATTTGGGCCGGGTCATGCCGGTTCCCCATCCGGCGCTACCGGCGCTGCTAGACGCCGATGACCTGGCGGCCGCGCTGGAGCAGGTCGCTGCGCAAGCCAGCGAAGCGCTGACACAGCTCAAGCGTGAGGACCCCGAGGCCTTTCGCCAAATCGAGGCTCAGACGCGTCTGGCCCTCGATGGCGCACCGCCGTTGCTACAAACATTGCAAACGTTCATTTTTGCCGAGACCTGGGCCGACTCACGCCGCGTGCTGGAAGCACATCGCGAACTGCTGGAACAAGAACCCGACGATATCCTGGGGCAACTTGTCGAGAACGCCCGAGCGGGCAAGGACGAGGCAACCGCACGTCACATCCAAGAGCACCGCGACCTGCTGCGCCGCTGTCGCGAGCAAGGACTAGAGGCCGCTTTTGCCACAAAGAAACAAGCAGAAGACTCTCCAGACTAGGCCCGGTCAGCAGCATCTAGCAGCATGCACAAACTCTCGCCATGATGGGAGAAAGTCACTCTTGAGCCAGCTTGCGTGCAAACACCAAAAAGCCCGTATGCCCGATGATGCGGTCTTGGGGGCGCAGGCGCGCCGGCACGGGTTTGTACGGGCGCAAAATCAGCTCTTCCACCTCGACCATCGTAAAAGAGGAACGCTGCAGCGCGTACAACAGCTCTGACACCTGGTTGGTGGTCGGCAGGATGCAGCCCCAAAAGCCGCCATTGACCAGCGCCGCCGCTGCCTGTTCCAGATAATACCACGGCGCCGGCAGGTCGAAAAACAGCGCGTCGACATCCGTCTCGTCAAACCCCTGCGCCACGTCGCGCAGCTTGAGATCCACATAGACATCCAACCCCACCCGCGCCAGGTTGCGCCGTGCCAGCGTCTGCATGTCCTCCCGGCTATCATAGGAATAGACCCGCCCCGTGGGCATCACCGCCTGGGCCAAGATCAGCGCCATACCTCCGCTGCCGGTACCGGCCTCTAAAACGTGACAGCCCGGGCGGACCCCCAGTTTCATCAAAATGTACCCCGCGTCTTTGGGATACACGATCTGGCTGTTGCGCTTGAGATGACGCACCAGGTCATCGGTCGAGGGACGCAGCAGCGTAAAGACTTTACCCAGATGCGATTCAACCTGCTGACCCCAGGGCTGCCCAACCAAGTCATCGTGCAGCAAAATGCCACGATGACTCTCCAGGCGCGCCCCTGGCTGGAGCACAAACACAAACGACTTGTGATCACGACTATGCAACAACACCACATCACCCGGCGCGGTTATTTTCAAAAGCAGTTCCTCCCCAACTCTTCAGACTCTCGATGAATTGTCTTGCCGATACAAAACCAACATACCCGCCAGCAACAACGCTGCGCCCAAGAAACCAGCGGCCCCCAGCCGCTCTTTAAAAAAAGATCGCGGCCAGGATCGCGGCCGTACTAAAACTAATCATACACCTTTTAACGGCTCTTTACAACTGTAACAAATCCGTAACACCCCTGCCCCTACTTTTCCTTTACACTACAGGCCAGACACATGGGGCAATATCGTTAACATTGATGCCCGCCAATGGGATGAAAACCAGGGTGCGCCCAACGTCGCGGGCTTTCTGACCTTTGAGCGCTTTGACCAAGGGAGCTATGAAGGGACTACGCGAAAGACTGTTAGAGAAATCCGCCTCTAACCTGCTAAGCGCGGCCGAGCCGACGCTCATCCGCGACTATTATCAGAGCGTGCTAGACTCGGTGGGCGCGGTCGTCTATACCGTGAATCGCGACTTGCACATCACCGGCGTCAATCAACAGTGGGACAATTTTGCACTGGAAAACGATGCATCCCACTTGACCAGCGAGCACATCCTGGGCCGGCCCTTGCTGGATCAGATGCACGGCGCGCCTCTGGAGCGCTGGCGCGTCATCTGCCCGCAAATCTTGTCCGGCGAGTGCCCTCGTTATTTGGACGAGATTGCCTCGCAGGAACCCTATGCCTGGCGCCACTATTCCCTATCCGCCTACCCCTTGCGCAACAGCCAGGGCGAAATCCTGGGCATCACTTTTGTCACCAGCAACATCACCCAGCTCAAAAAGGCCGAGCACGAGATGTTCCAGCGCATCGTCCAGATTCGTGGGTTGAGTCAGGTGGCCCACACCGCCGGCTCTTGGGTAGACCGGCGCAAAGTCTTTAAAGGAGTTACCGCCGACATCGCACACCTGTTCAACGCCGACAAATGTGTCATCTTTTTATGGGATGAGCACAGCGGACATCTGCAGGCCCAAGAGCCGGCCTACGGCCTGGCCGGGCGCAAGCTGGCTGACCTGGCCCTCGATATGGGGCACCCGGCCGACCCCGACTCTTTGTGGACCGACCTGGAGGAGCGCGATTACATCCTGCTCAACGAAGGAGACGAGGCCCCGCCAGACATGGTCGAAACCTCGGCTCGCGTGGACCGGCTGGCGGCGATGATGGGCATCCTGCGCGTCAGCGGGCGTATCCACGGCGGGATTCTAGTGGCCGGGTGCGCACGTCATTTCTCTCAACAAGACGGCCAACTGCTGGCGCTATTTGCCGTCCCCCTGGCCTTGTCCATCGAGAATACAGAGCTGAACCGGCGCCTGCTGGACCGCACCCAGCAACTGGCTACCACACGGGACGAACTAGAGCACACGGTCCGAGTCGTCGAGGCGATCCGCAAACCACTGACCGTGGTGCGCGGCTATTTTGAGTTATTGAACGACGGCGTGCTGGGCCCCGTGGCCGAGGAGAAAAAGCCCACGATGGGCCTGATTTCCGACAAGATCCGGGCCATTGCCAGCCTGGTCAGCCGCATCTCACCGACGCGATTTCCTCACGACGCGACCCGCTATGAACAGTTATACCTGGCAGACCTAATCCATGCGGTATTAAAAGAGCACCAGCCCACCTTGCAGCAAGCGGGGGTCACGCTGGTCACCGAGCTGCCTGCATCCCACGCCCCCCATACGCTGACCACCGGCGATCCAGACCTGTTGTTCAACATCTTTGAAACGTTGCTGAGGCACATCACCCGGCGCGCCGTCAAGGGCGGAACCTTGCAGGTCTCGCTTGACTGCTCCAAAGACATCCTGTACGCCAAGCTGGCCTTGCCCGACGTCGAGATCCCCCTCCAAGAACTTGTATCCATCTGGAAGCCCGACACAGGTGACGCCGACCTCAGCCAAGTCAAACGCGTCGTCGAGGGACACGGCGGGCAGATTTGGGCCGAGAGTGCACCGGACCAGGGTAGCGCCTTTTACGTGGCGCTGCGCCAGATCGAGCGCCCCCCTGCCCCCCTATGATTCTTACTTTCCCGGCCAGGACACGGCCGATTTCCGTCGCGCCCTGCTAGCAGGCCAGATCAAGGCCGGCGGCCAGGTCTACAGCCCGCTGATGCTGGCCCGGGTCGGCGTGCTCTCGCTGCTAGGCCTGATCCCAACGGCCGAGCCTACGCCGGCACGTTCGCCCCTGTGTTGAACGACGCTGCATCAACCCTCCCCCATCCGAGGCCGGATGGGCGGGATGCGATAAAACAGGAAATGGGTCTTGCGGATACCCGGCACCGGCAACCACTCGTACAAGAGATGCCAAAAAGGCGCATAGGCCGGCGTCGCCAGGCCTTCCACAAACACCAGGCCGCCGTCGCAGTCATAGATGCCCCCCTGCCCCTTGCAACGCGCTTCCTCGCCTTGCAGTGGCATCGAGCGGGGAGAAAAAAAGTGCGTGGCGCCCTTGGTGACATCAGCCTCAGGCGCGGCCGTCAGCACCTCCCGCGCCAACTCGAAATACCACTCGCGATTTGGCGTGCCGTCCATCGCATAACTGAGCAGCGATAACCCCCGGTCCAGCCGGTTGCGAAAGGTCCACGCCACCGCTCGTTGCTCATCCTCATTGCCCACAGAAGCTTCAGAGACAATGATGCGCGCCGTCATTGTCACACAATCCAGCTCAGCCGCCGCCTGGCAACGCGCGTCGTAACGGGTCACGTCGGTGATCGGTGCATCCGCGGCAAATAGCGGCGCACCCAGCGTGGTGTTGCGGTCTTTAGTAGCCCAAGCGTAATAAGTGGTGGTCACCATATCGCCCACTCTCAACTGCTCGCCGACGGCCACCAATCCCTCGTACAGGAAAATCAGCCGCTGCGTCTGGGTCGGCCCTTGAGGCCAACTCACCGTCCAGCCCACCCGGCGCCCAATCTCATCATAAGTATAAGTGATGACCTTGTGCGCCACCAACTCATCCGTGCCTTGCCGGTGGTACTCGACAAAGGCATCTTTGGTCATGACCCATAGCTGGTCGCTCTGCGGCACCGTCACGCCCGAGAGACGCTCCACAGGGACCATCTGGCCTGTCGCAGGGTCCGGGCGATAAGAGAGTACCAGCGCCGGTGTAGGGATAGGCGGCAAAGGCGTCACCGGCGCTGCGGACGTCGCCGACGGCCGTGGCGCCGTCGGCAGCGCCAGGGTAGGCGCCAGGGTGGGCAACGCGCCCAGGCCTGAACACGCCACCAGACCCACCAGGGCGACGAGCCAAGCCAACGCCAGCAGGAGCGCTCCCCCTACCCCGAGCAGCCGGTCAGCACGGCAACGTCCCCCTGCAAGTCTGCCTGGGGAGGCATCACCCGGTTCAGGATTCGGAAAACGTCCTCTGTCGCGGCATTTCATGCCCGGCATTCTACCCCCACATCCCCTCCCCGTCAATTCCAGATGTGCACCCGCACAGCGCACATCTGCACATTGACCATTTTCCGTCCCTGGACTATACTACAGGCCTGAAAAAGTGCGTGCGCCTGCTCACCGGTGGACAAGCAGGCGCAAAACATACGAGCTAGACCATCACACCCAAGGAGTTCTTATGGCCCACGTCACTCCTGTTCGCCGGCAATACCTGCAAATCAAGCGTCAACACCCCGACGCCATTGTGTTTTTCCGGCTGGGCGACTTTTACGAGACCTTTGACCAAGACGCCGAGATCGCCGCCCGCGAGTTGGACCTGGTGTTGACCTCACGGCCGGTAGCCAAGGACGTGCGCGTCCCTATGGCCGGCGTCCCCTACCACGCCGTCGAGGGCTATATCGCGCGCCTGATCGAAAAGGGCTACCGCGTGGCGCTAGCCGAGCAAATCGGCGAGACGACCGACAAAGGGCTGGTTGCCCGTGAGGTGACCCGGGTCGTCACGCCCGGCACGGTGGTCGAGCCTACACTGCTGGACGCCAAGCGGGCCAACTATTTAGCGGCGGCGCTGGTGGACCAAGACGGACATCACGCCGGCCTGGCCTACGCTGAAATCACGACCGGCGAATTCGCCACCACCGAGTTCAACGGTGACGCCGCCGCGATTGCGCTAGAACAGGAACTGAGCCGCCTGGCGCCCCGCGAGTGCCTGATCCCAGAGGCGCCGGATTGGAAAGAGGCAGACGAGCAGGAAAACAGCATTGTGCCCCAGTTTTCCAAGCACCTGGACAATGTGACCCAAATTCACTGGACGCCCTGGCCAACCTGGCGCTTTGAACCAGGCCAGGCGCGACAGACGCTGCTGGAACATTTCCAGGCCAGCACGTTGGCAGCCTTTGGCTGCAAGGGTAAGCCTATGGCAGTCCGTGCCGCCGGCGCGGTGCTGTCCTACCTACAAGAGACCCAAAAGGGCGCCTTAACCCAGGTCACCAGCCTCAACACCTATAGCACCAGCCGCTTTATGATCCTCGACCCGGCCACCCGCCGCAACCTGGAGCTGAGCGAGACGATCAGCGGCACACACCATGGCTCGCTGTTGAGCATCATTGACGCCACCCAAACTCCGATGGGCGCGCGCCTGTTGCGCACCTGGCTCAACCAACCCCTGCTTGACCAGGATGACCTGGAAGGACGAATGAACCGCGTCCAGGGCTTTTTCGACGATGGTGTGGCTCGCGCGGCCTTTCGCGACGCGCTCAAGCCAGTGCCCGATCTGGAACGCCTCAGTAATCGCGTCTTGGGCGGGGTCGCCAACCCGCGCGATCTGCACGGCATCCGCAAGGCCCTGGAAGCCATCCCGACGTTGCAGGACACCCTGCCAGCGCTACCGATTTACGACGAGTCGGACCTGCACCTAGATCCCCGTGCCGAGACGGCCACCCTCATCGCCGCCGCCCTGACCGACGACCCGCCCGCCCAGCTCAACAAAGGTGGCGTCATCCGGCCCGGCTACTCGTCCGAACTGGACGGCATCCTGCAAGCGTCACGGGATGCCAAACAATGGGTGGCCAACCTGGAAAAGCAAGAACGCCAGCGCACCGGCGCCAAGTCACTCAAGGTAGGCTTTAACAAGGTCTTTGGCTATTACATCGAGATCACCAA
>CAZSJU010000098.1:6836-11153 GCA_964607235.1 uncultured Anaerolineae bacterium
GCCCGGTTGAACAACTATGTGCGGCCCACCCTGCGCGATGACCACAAGCTGGAAATCGTCGCGGGCCGTCACCCGGTAGTCGAACAAACCCAAACGGATACCCCCTTTACACCCAACGACCTGAGTTTTGACGAGGACGCACGGTTGCTGATCGTCACCGGCCCCAACATGGCCGGCAAGAGCGTATACCTGCGCCAGGCCGCACTGATCACTTTACTGGCTCAAATCGGCAGCTTTGTGCCCGCCGACCGGGCACAGATTGGTCTGGTGGACCGCATCTTTACGCGCATCGGCGCGCAAGACGAGGTCGCAGCGGGGCGCTCTACCTTTATGGTCGAGATGGTCGAGACCGCCTACATCCTGGCCCACGCCACCCCACGCAGCCTGGTCATCCTGGACGAGGTGGGGCGCGGCACCAGCACCTACGACGGCATGTCTATCGCGCGCGCCACGGTCGAATACCTGCACAACAACCCGCGTCTGGGCTCACGCACCCTGTTTGCCACACACTATCACGAGCTGACCGAGTTGGAACGCTACCTGCCGCGCGTGCGCAACCTGAACGTGGCGGTGGCCGAAGAGGGCGACCAGGTGGTCTTTTTACACAAAGTCGTCCCCGGTGGCGCAGACCGTTCCTACGGCGTGCACGTGGCTCAACTGGCCGGTATGCCCCGCGCGGTGGTCAACCGCTCCAACGAAATCCTGACCGAGCTAGAAGAGATGCAATCCGAACAGCGTGAGCGAGTACGGCAACGATTCAGCAGCGCCGCGCGCCAACTGGCGCTGTTCAGCACCGAGCCTCACCCGGTCATTGACGCGTTACAAGAAATGACGGTAGAGGAACTCTCACCGTTGGAGGCGATTAACAAACTGTACGAACTAAAGCGCATGGTAGGCAGCAGTCAAGAGACGTAACCTGCGCGTGTTGCAATATGCGTCACGAGGATAGACAAAGAACTGTATGCCCCAGACAAAAATAGTTCAAGACGTCTCCCTGGCTGAGCATACCACCATCGGCCTGGGCGGCCGGGCCAAGTATTTTGCCATCTGCCATACCGTCGCGGACGTGCGCGACGGGCTGACCTATGCCCGCGCGGCAGGGCTGCCGGTGCAAGTCCTGGGCGGCGGCAGCAACATTCTCTTTGCCGATCATGGATTTGACGGCCTGGTGCTGAAAATCGACCTGCGCGGTTTGCGCTTTAGCGCCGATGGCGCGGGAATGAACGTGAGCACCGGGGCCGGCGAGCCCTGGGACCCTTTTGTACAGGCCTGCGTCAGCCGTGGCCTGGCCGGCCTTGAATGCCTGTCGGGCATTCCCGGTTCGGTGGGCGCGACGCCCATTCAAAACGTGGGCGCCTATGGCCAAGAGATCAGTGACACCCTGCTTTCTATCCAGGCATTGGACCGGACCAACCTGGAGCAAGTCCAATTCCAGGGAGCGGATTGCGCGTTTCGCTACCGCTACAGCCGCTTCAAGGACCGAGACCGCTATGTGATCACCCAAGTCACCTATCGCCTGCGGCCGCAGGGCCGCCCTGAAATCCGCTACCCTGAACTGGTACGTCAAGTCCAGTCACAGGTGGACCTGAACGCCTTGCCGCCAGGCCGTCCTGCCTTGGAAGCCATCCGCACGGTGGTGCTGGCACTACGCCGCCGCAAATCTATGCTGTTTGACCCCGACGACCCCAACGCCCGTTCGGTCGGCTCTTTCTTCCTGAACCCCATCCTGACGCCTGACCAACTAGAGCGCCTACAAGCACGTTGGACCGCCGCCGGCGGGCAGCCCCCCATTCCCACCTTTGAGGCGCAAGAGGGCATCAAGGTACCAGCCGCCTGGCTGGTCGAACAAGCTGGCTTTCACAAGGGCCACCGTCACGACGGTGCGGGCATCTCTTCCAAGCACGCGCTGGCCTTGGTCAACCGAGGCGGCACGACCCGTCAAATATTGGCGCTCGCCACCGCCATTCAGCGGGCCGTCCACGACAAGTTTGGCATCCATCTGGAAATAGAACCGGTCCTGGTCGATTGAACAGTCCCACGACGTCCGCCAACCCCTAAACCCACAACCATTGACGCCGCCTCCCATTCACAGTATACTGCCCCTACTATGAGCGAACGACCTTTCGAGACAACACCGGCCCTTCCCCCAGCGCCTCTCACTGCAGAACAGCAGGCGCTGGTAGAGCGTCCCTTGAAAGACACCCTTTTCATAGAGGGACCGGCCGGCGCCGGCAAAACTAGCGTCGGGGTGGCCCGGCTGCGTCACATGCTGCGCCAGGGCGTTCCGGCCGATGAAATCCTGGTCATGGCCCCCCAGCGTACGTTATTGGCCCCCTACCGACTCGCCTTGTACAGCCCAGACCTACCAGCCAGTGGACAGGTGGACACACTGACCATCGGCGGCCTGGCACGCCGCATGGTCGACCTGTTCTGGCCGCTGGTCTCTGAGCAGGCCGGCTTTGACCATCCCGACCGGCCGCCGGTGTTTCTGACCCTCGAGACCGCCCAATACTATATGGCGCGCATCACCGATCCGCAGATCGAAAGCGGTGCCTTTGAAGGCGTCACCATCGACCGCAACCGGCTGCTCAGCCAGATATTGGATAATCTGAACAAGGCCGCTCTGGTAGGGTTGGACTATACTCAGGTAGGCGAACGTCTGCGGATGGCCTGGGCCGGAGCCGATATGCGCGCGTCCGTGTATGACACTGCGCAAGAATGCGCCAACAAGTTTCGTGCCTACTGTCTGAAACACAATCTGCTGGATTTCTCCTTGCAAATCGAGGTCTTTATCAAGCACCTGCTCACGCTACCCTGGACGCCGGGCGAGGGCTTTATGAAGCGCTTTACGCGCTATCGCCACCTGATTGTGGATAACATTGAGGAGGACACCCCCGTCACCCACGACCTGCTGCGTGACTGGTTGCCCCAAAGCGCCTCGGCCATGTTAATTTATGACCACGACGCAGGCAACCGGCTCTTCCTGGGCGCTGATCCCGACGGCGCCTTGTTGCTACACGAAAAATGCCGCTATCGGGCCGCGCTAGACCACTCTTTTGTCAACACACCCGACATGCGCCGCCTGGGTTACGAGCTGGCCCGTAGCCAGGGCCAGACGCCCTCTCTTCTCCAAGAGGACGCTAAAGGCCATCCGCGTCAAGCGCTGACCTTTAGCGCAGCGCCCTTGCGCTTTCATACCCAGATGCTCACCTGGGCCGCCAACGAGATCGCCCAATTGGTCCATGAAGAAAACGTGCCACCCGGCCAGATCGTCGTGCTCGCCCCCTATCTCAGCGACGCGCTACGCTTCTCTCTGGCCGAAAGACTCGATCGCCTGGGCATCCCCGCCCGCTCCCATCGCCCCTCACGGGCGCTACGCGACGAGCCAGCCGCCCGTTGCTTGCTGACTATGGCCGCCCTGGCCCATCCGGCCTGGCACCATGCCCCGCTCCCGGCCGACGTCGCACAAGCCCTGGCGCTGTCCATCACGCCACTGGATATGGTGCGCGCCCAATTATTGACCAGCATCGTCTACCGGCCGCGTGAGCATCGCCCTTTGCTCACGCCCTTTGCAGACCTCAAGACCAGCGCGCAGGAACGCATCGGCTATCAGGCCGGCAACCGCTACGACGCGCTGCGAGAGTGGCTCTACCAATGTACTGGCACACCAGTTCAGCCTGAGGAAACACAAGCCAAAGCGAGCGACCCGGTCGCCCACGTCCAACCTGAGATACCGCTGGATCACTTTTTCAGTCGTTTGTTTGGAGAAGTGTTGTCGCAACCGGGGTATGGGCTCCACCGGGATATGGATGCCGGATGGATCGCTGCACAATTGATCGAATCAACGCAAAAGTTCCGCTCGATCGCACCCTGGCGGGAAACGTCTCCAGAGCAAGACCCGCTCTCGCACTCGGTCGGTCGCGAGTACGTGCGCATGGTCCAGCGAGGTGTCATCGCAGCCCAATACGTACCCGCCTGGAACGCTCTGCCAGAGGAGGAGGACACCGTGCTGCTCGCCCCGGCGTACACCTTTTTAATGCGCAACCGCCCGGCAGACTATCAATTCTGGTTGAACATCGGCAGCCTGGGCTGGTGGCAACGTCCCCATCAACCGCTGACCCATCCTTACGTGCTCACGCGCCATTGGCGACGTGGTGACGTGTGGACGGACACCCACCAGGTTCAAGCCCAACGTCAAGCGTTACACCGCCTGGTCCAGGGCCTCATCCGCCGCTGCCGCGTCAAAATTTACCTGGGCATCAGCGAACTTGGCGAAAGGGGATATGAACAAAGCGGGCCATTGCTGGACGCGATTCA
>CAZSJU010000099.1:0-9402 GCA_964607235.1 uncultured Anaerolineae bacterium
TCAAAAGTGCCATCTTGTCCATCAACCACCGTTCCTTACTGCTCTTTTTTCCAATTTGTTGATGCAAGTATAGCATAGCGAGCTACCAAACGCTATGACGCGCGTCACAGATACAGATACCATTCTCCTTCTTTTTTCAATCGAGTCATGTTATACTCTTCAAAGACGTTGAACGTCGGCAACCCTCTGCCAGTAATGAAAGCATAATCGGAATGTCTTGGCTCATCCTTGACGCGTAGGACTTATTAACAGGAGAGCCCAGCAAAACACTTGAGCGATGCACAAAGATCACTTGCCTATCCCTATCCCGGGTGAGGATCCATCGCCCGACTACCATCGACGGACACCGGGCGACTGGGTTCGTGCGCTCCTGCCCTTCTCGCTGGCTCTCTTGGTGTCCCTGGGCGTCATCCTGTTATTCACCAGATTTCAGGACAAAATTGAGACGCTAAAAGGGTATGGCTACCTGGGCGCCTTTTTCATCGGCTTGTTGAGCAACGCCACCGTCATTTTACCAGCGCCCAGCCTGGCTTTTACGACCGCCCTGGGCGTCGCCCTCAACCCGCTCCTGGTCGGGATAGCCGCCGGCGCCGGTGAGGCGTTGGGTGAAATGACGGGCTATCTGGGGGGCATTAGCGGCAAGGCGATCATTGAAAATCATGCACACTATGCGCTGATCAAGGACTCTATGGTCCGCTATGGCGAGCGGGCCTTTTTCTTGCTGGCCCTCATCCCCAATCCGCTGTTCGACCTTGCCGGCATCGCGGCCGGGGTGGTGCGCTTTTCCATATGGCGCTTCTTGCTGAGCGTCTGGGCCGGCAAAACGCTCAAAGCCATCCTATTCGCCGGCCTCGGCCGAAAACTGTTGAGTTAAATGCGATCCCCACTATCCCTGCACATCCGCCCGTTGGACAAGACGGACGAATACTATGCCTGCGAAGAGGTCCAGAAACTGGCCTGGCAGGACGAGCAAGAGACCGTGGCGCCCGCGCATATGCTGCTGGCAGTCGTCGAAGCCGGTGGGCTGGCCTTGGGCGCCTTTGACGCTGCGGGCCAGTTGCTCGGTTTCGTATTGGGCTTGCTGGCCCGGCAAGACGCCGCCGGTCTATACCACCATTCCCACTTGTTGGCCGTGCATCCTCAATGGTGGGGCCACGGCATCGGCTACCGCCTCAAACTGGCACAGCGGCAAGCCGTGCTGGGCCAGGGGCTGACGCTGATCACCTGGACCTTTGACCCGTTGGAACGACGCAACGCCGTGCTCAACTTTGTCAAACTGGGCGTCATCTGTGACACCTATTTGAAAAACCTGTACGGCGACATGCGCGACGGGTTGAACGCAGGGCTGCCCACCGACCGTTTCAAAGTCAGATGGCAATTGCGCAGCCCGCGCGTGCTACAGCGTTTAAAAGGGGCGCGCCCCCAGCTTGACCTGGAGACGTTAAACGCCCACGGTGTGCCCCTGGTCAACCCGGCCACGCACGGCCCGGACGGGTGGCTCTACCCTTGTACGTCACCGGCGCCATTAGAGGGAGAACGGCTGCTGGTGCAAGTGCCGGCCGACTTGCAAGCGCTCAAGCGCGCCGACCTGGCCCTGGCACGCGCCTGGCGCGAGACGAGCGCCGCGCACCTATGCAGCGCCTTTGCCCGAGGGTACGCGGCGACCGAATACCTGCACCAGGACGGGCACAGCTACTACCTGCTGCAAAAGCACCCCCTTGACACACTCATAACGCCCAACGATGAGGAAAAGCTATGAAAATTGAACAAGTAAGCATCGTGCACCTCGCCCTGCCCCTCGTCCACCCCTTCCAGACCAGTTTTGGCACCGAACGCGCGCGCGAGTTATTGCTCGTCGCCGTGCATAGCGCGGGTTTGACCGGCTGGGGCGAATGCGTCGCCACCGCCGAACCCGGCTTTAGCTACGAGACGGTCAACACCGCCTGGCACATCCTGACCGACTTTATCGTGCCGGCGCTGCTGGAGCAAGAGCAGGAAATAGACGCACCCGAGGACATCATCGCCCATTACCGCTGGATCCGCGGTCACCCGATGGCCAAAGCCGCCATAGAAGGGGCGGTCTGGGACTTGCTGGCCCAGGCGCAAGACGTGACGCTGGCCGACAAGCTGGCCCCTCCCGGCCGTTACGAGACACCACGCCGGGAGCGGGTGCCTGTCGGCGTCAGCGTCGGCGTGCAACCCACCCTCGACGACCTGCTAGACCGGATCCAGCACTTTGTCGACGCGGGCTACCGCCGGATCAAGATCAAGATCAAACCCGGTTGGGACCGGGAGCCAGTCCACGCGGTGCGCACACGGTTCCCCGACCTGCCCTTGATGGTTGACGCCAACTCGGCCTATACGCTGGCGGACGCACCCCTGTTCGAGGCGCTGGACGTCTATGACCTGCTGATGATCGAACAACCGCTGGCCTACGACGACATGGTCGACCACGCCAAGTTACAGACCCGCTTGCGCACGCCGCTATGTCTGGACGAGAGCATCGTCTCCCCAGCCCACGCCCGCTGGGCGCTGGAACTGGGCGCCTGCCGAATCATCAACATCAAAGTGGGGCGCGTGGGCGGGCTGGCGGCGACGCGCCAGATTCACGACCTGGCTTATGACCGGGGCGTGCCGGTGTGGTGCGGCGGCATGTTAGAGACGGGCGTAGGCCGGGCCGCCAACGTGGCGGTCGCGTCGCTGCCCAACTATACGCTACCCGGCGACCTGTCGGCGACGGCGCGCTACTATGACCCCGACATCGCCGACCCGCCGTTCGTGCTCAACCCCGACAGCACGCTGAGCGTGCCGGCGGGGCCAGGTCTCGGCGTCACGGTGGACCGGGAGCGGTTAGAGCGGGTGACACTGCGCCAGGTTCAGTTAAAATAGACCCCGATAGCATCGCGGCTATATTGTTGATCTGCTGAACACTCCCTGCTATAATGGGAGTGGTTCTCAAATCACATGGTCTGTCTAGGAGTCTAACAATGAGCTTTGCCCGTGGAGAAAACATTGGCCCCTACCGCATCGTGGAACAATTGGGCAGCGGCGGCATGGCCACCGTATACAAGGCCTATCACGCAGCCCTGGACCGTTACGTGGCGCTCAAGGTCATGCACCCGGCCTTCAAAGGCGACCCTAATTTTCTGGCCCGCTTTCAGCGCGAGGCACGGGTCGTGGCCAGGCTGGAGCACCCCAACATCGTGCCGGTGTACGACTTTAGCGAACATGAGGGGTCGCCCTACCTGGTCATGCGCTTTGTTGAGGGCGAGACCCTCAAAGCCCGCCTGGAACGCGCCCGTCTCACGCTGCCCGAAACCCTGGATATCGTGCGCCCCGTGGGAGAAGCGCTGACCTATGCGCACGAACAGGGCGTGCTGCATCGCGACATCAAGCCCAGCAATATCATCCTGGCGCAGGACAAGCGGGTGTTCCTGACCGACTTTGGCCTGGCCCGCATCGTGCAGGCCGGCGAATCGTCGCTCACCCGCGACGCTATGGTCGGCACGCCCTACTATATCTCGCCCGAGCAAGCGGTCGGCCAGAGCGACCTCAATGCCCGCACCGACATCTATTCGTTCGGCGTGGTGCTGTATGAGCTCTTTACCGGGCGCGTGCCTTTCCAGTCCGACACCCCCTTTGCAGTGGTGCACGATCACATCTATACGCCCCTGCCGCTACCCAGTTCCATCAATCCCAACCTGCCCCCAGAACTCGAGCGGGTGCTGCTCAAGGCAATGGCCAAGGAAGCGGACGACCGTTACGCCTCGGCCGTCGCGCTGATCGCGGCCGTCGAAGCAGCCGTAACCGGCGTGGCAGCGGTGCCGGCAGCACGGCCAGCGCCCGTCGCAGCCCCAACACCGTCGCCGGCCCTGAGCGAGACCGTCCCCGCCCAACCGGCGCCGACGCCCACGCCGCCGCCGGTCGCCGCCGAGCCCAAACTGCGCGACAAACGGCCCTGGCTGCTCGCGCTAGGCGGGCTGGCCATACTGGCGGTCACGGTCATGGTGGGGCTGTTGCTGCTCACCAGAGACAGAGACAGGCAAGCTGGAAAAGACATCCCCCTTGCAGACCTGAAAGGGCAAATCCTGGAAGAGATCGAAGGAGAAGTGGGGATAGGAGACCTGGAAAACATCCTGGGCGAACTCGAGGCCATCGTCCAAGAAAACCCTGGAGCGGTCGAGGCCTATCTAGAAGGTGCGGCGTTGCTGATGCAGCATGGAGATTTTGGCGCCGCGGTCGAGGTCCTGCGCAAAGGCGTCGCGGCCAACCCCGACGTGCCCGCGCTACACCTGAACCTGGCGCGGGCGTTGGTGGCCAACGACCGTTGGGAAGAGGCCGTCCCCGAATTGGACTGGCTCATCCATCACACGCCCGATATGCCCGAGCCCCACGCTTACTTGAGCGTACACCTGTCCGTCAATGTGGGAGACCTGGAAGCGGCGCACGAGTTAGCGCGGACGGCCCAGCAGCTTGGCCCAGAATCAGCCGAAGCGCATTTTGCGATGGGCGTATATCATTGGAAAAATCGGGACTTTCGACAGGCGCGCCTGGCATTGGAACGGGCGCGGAGAACGGCCGACGTCTCTCCCTGGCTGCGCCGCCTGATCGAATTTTACCTGGAAAAGATCGATAGATCCGAATAAGACCCAATCAGTAGTTAAAAGGAGACAGACATGCGAAAACCTATTCTAGCCGGAAACTGGAAGATGCACAAAACCCTGGACGAGGCCGTCGCCCTGGTCGAGGGATTAAAGTCAGAACTCGTCACCGCCGGGAAAAGCCCCTTGGAGCTGGTGGACGTGGTGGTCTGCCCGCCCTTTACCGCGTTGACGACGGTCCGCGCGGCCATCGGCGACGCCGCCATCGGCCTGGGCGCGCAAAATATGCACTGGGAGCCTCAAGGCGCGTTCACAGGCGAAATCGCGCCGCCCATGCTGCAAGAGATATGCCAATACGTCATTCTGGGTCACTCGGAGCGCCGCCAGTACTTTGGCGAGACAGATGAGGGTGTGAACCGCAAGGTCCACGCCGCCTTTGAGGTCGGCCTGATCCCCATCGTGTGCGTGGGTGAAAACCTGGAACAGAACCGCGCCGGTGAGACGGTAGACTTTGTAGGGGGGCAGGTGCGTGGCGCGCTCAAGGACGTCAGCGCCGATCAAGTGGCCCAGATGATCTTTGCCTACGAGCCGATTTGGGCCATTGGCACCGGCGTACCCGCCACCGGTCCGGGAGCCAACAAGATCATTGCCACAGCGATCCGCGGCGTGCTGGCCGAACTGTACAACGAGAGCGTCGCCCAACAGGTGCGCGTCCAGTACGGCGGCAGCATGAAACCCGCCAACGTCCACGAATTCCTGAGCCAGCCCGACATTGACGGCGGGTTGGTCGGCGGCGCCTGTCTCAAGCCGGATAGCTTTGCCGAAATTGTGCGCGGCGCCATCAAAGCCAAGGAACGATAGCCGCGTGCCGACCGTCGGTCAATGAATTGGGGACTGATCCTTTGGACCCTGTTGTTGTTGGGACCGCTGCTGTGGTTGGTGCAGCGCGTGCACCAAGAGCTGCAAGCGCTCTTTTTCCTGTTGACCAACCACAGGGCGGTCGCCGTCTACCTGTTCCAAATCCTGCTGCTGCCCGGCGTCATCCTGCACGAGTTGAGCCATTTTCTGGCAGCCAGCCTGTTGGGCGTGCGCGTGCGCCACTTTTCGTTGCGCCCCGAGATACAAGGGGAAAAGATCCAGATGGGCGCGGTGGTGATCGACAAACCCGACTTTGTGCGGGGGTTGCTCATCGGCCTGGCCCCCCTGATCCTCGGCAGCGTCGCGGTGGTACTCATCGGCCAACAGGTGTTTGACGTGGGCGCGGTGATCGAGGCCGCCCGAGCCAACGGCAGCCAAGGCATACTGCAAGCGGTTCAAGCCGCCTTTCGCGTCAACGATGCCTGGATCTGGCTCTACCTGGTCTTTGCCATCAGCAACGCCATGCTGCCCAGCCAGTCAGACCGCGAGTCCCTGGGGCCCGTGGCGACCTTTATCGCGGCCATCGTGGCCACGCTCACCCTGGCCGGGCTGGGGCCAAAATTGATGGCAGCACTGACCGAACCGATGGAGCAGGCCCTGAGTCTGCTCTTGATGGCTTTTGGCATCACATTGTTCGTGGATGTGGTCTTTGTGGCCATCATCCTGGCACTCAGAGGGCTGGTCAGCCTGCTGACCGGCCGCAGGCTGGAGAGAATAGCCTGAGTAGAGGAGAAAAAGATGCGCAAAATACTGTACGCCTTTATCCTACTGACCCTGATTCTGGCCGCTTGCGGCGACCAGGCGCCCACCACCACCACTGCCCCCATGCCTACCGACACGAGCGCCCCCACCGTCCCGCCGGCCCCAACAGACACCGCTACACTGCCGACCGATGAACCCGCCGCCGAGGCGCCCATTTATCTGGCCATCATCTGGCATCAGCACCAGCCGGTTTATTTCAAAGACCCCGACACAAACATATATGATAAACCCTGGGTGCGCAACCACGCCGCCAAAGACTATGTGGATATGGCCGCTATCTTGCAAGATTACCCAGAGCTGCACGTCACGTTCAACCTGACCCCCAGCCTCATCCGTCAGATCGACGACCTGCTGGCCGGCGCCCGGGACTTGCCCTGGGTGATGACAGAAAAACCGGCCGAGCAACTGACCGACGCGGACAAGGTCTATATTGTGGCGCGTTTTTTTGACACCAACCCCAAGATCATCGCCCGTTTCCCGCGCTACCAAGAACTGGCCGACGCCCGCCTCGGCTCGCCTCAAGAAACCGCGCTGAACTGGTCCGCAGCCGATTTTCGTGACTTGCAGGTGCTGTTCAACCTGGCCTGGACCGACCCGGACTGGTTGGCCCAAGAACCGCTCAAAGGGCTGGTCGACAAGGGACGCGATTACGACGAGGCGGACAAGCAAGTCGTGCTGGACGAGCACCTGCGCCTGCTGGGCGAGGTGATCCCCCTCCACAAACAATTACAACAAGCGGGACAAATCGAAATCACAATGACGCCTTATGCGCACCCCATATTGCCCCTGCTGGTCGACACCAACCAGGCCCAGCAAGCTATGCCCTCGGCCAGCCTGCCCGCGCCGCCCTTCCAATACGGTCAGGACGCCGTGGCCCAGGTGGAAAAGGGCGTCGAAATGTACCGCACACACTTTGGGCAAGACCCGCGCGGCATGTGGCCCGCTGAAGGGTCCGTGTCGCAGATCATCGTCACCATGGTCTCCAAAGCCGGCATCCAATGGATGGCTTCCGACGAAGAAGTGTTGGCCAAGTCCCTGGGTATGGACAGCTTTACGCGCGGCGCCAATGACCTGGTGGTCGAGCTGGACCGCATGTATCGCCCCTATTACGTCGTGGGACGCGGCGACCCGGTGGCAATAGTCTTTCGCGACCACGTCATCTCGGACAAGGTGGGCTTTACCTACTCGGGCATGCCCGGTGGTGCAGCCGCTGCAGATTTCATCCAGCGCATCCACGACATCCGCGAGGGGTTAATTGCGGCGGATGCCCCAGGCCCACACCTGGTCACCGTCATCCTCGACGGTGAGAATGCGTGGGAGTATTACGACAACGATGGCAAAGCATTTCTGCACGCTATGTACCAAAAGCTCTCAGAAGATCCGCAAATCAAGACCGTCACCCCCACCGAGTTCCTAGAGATCGCCCCGGACCAGCCGACCATCGATGAACTGTGGGCCGGCTCTTGGATCAATCACGACTTTTCGACGTGGATCGGTGAGGACGAGGAGAACCTGGGCTGGAACTATTTGCGACAAACCCGTGAAATGCTGCAAAAGTATCTGGGTGGGGCCAAGTCCGTCGACGAGGAGACGCTGGCCCGCGCTGTGGACCAGATGTACATCGCCGAAGGGTCCGACTGGTTCTGGTGGTACGGTGCGGACCAGAACTCGGGCCAGGACGAGTCTTTTGACGCCGCTTTCCGCAACACGCTCAAACAAGTTTACCTCATCCTGGGCGAAACGCCGCCTACCTTTCTGGACGTGCCCGTCATCCCCCTGCAAGCCCAGACGCCCGACCAGGCCGCCACTGACCTGCTCACGCCGAGCATCGACGGCGTCGTAGAAGCGGATGAATGGGACGCAGCCGGCTGCTACCTCTTTACCGGCGGAGTGATGGCCTCTTCTGACGAGATATTGGATCGCTTGTGCTATGGCTTTGACGCTCAAAACCTCTACCTGCGGGTAGAGACCCGGCAAAGCTGGGACGCGCTGGGCGACGTGATCCTCGGCGCCTACCTGCTGCCACCGGGTGGTGGCATGGCCAACCCCTTTAGCCGCTTTGGCGCGGGGGAGACGTTCCTGGGCTTTGGCGCGACGCGGCTGGCCGAGCTTTCCCTCAGCGATGGCGCCGTGCAAGCGGCTAGCCTATCCGAGGCCGACGGTGAAGGCGGCTGGCAAGCGCCCCAGTCCCTGGAAAACGTCGCGGCCAGCGCGCCGGATGGCAACCTGGTCGAGTTGGCGCTGCCGTTTGAGGCATTGGGCGAGGTGGACACCGGCGACCGCTTTAGCCTACGCCTCGTCGCCAGCGCGGCGCAGCGCGACCTGACCATGCTGCCCGGCCAAGGCCCGGCCCAACTGGCCGTGCCCGACCTGGGCCTGACGACGCTCGTGTTAACAGTCGCCGACCCCGAGGGCGATGACCACGGCCCAGGCGCCTATACTTATGCCACCGACCCGGTCCACCAACCAGGTGCCTACGACTTGACCGGCTTTGAGGTCGGTTACGACGAGCAAAACATCATCTTTAAATTTACGGTGGCCGGGCCACTGGAGAACGTGTGGGGCTCCCCCAACGGCCTCTCGGTCCAGACCCTCGACGTGTACATCGACCAGGACGGGCCTGAAAACGGTTCGCGTCTGATGTTGCCCGGGCGCAACGCGGCCTTTAGCCCAGACTATGCCTGGGACTTTGCCATCTGGCTCGAAGGCTGGACGCCGGGCGTGTACGTCGTGGGCGACGAAGGCTTGCCCACCCAAATCGACGCGGAACTGCTCATATTTACCGACCCCGGTCAGGGTAAAGTGACCGTGCGCGTGCCCAAAGACGTGCTGGGCGACACCCCTGAGGATTGGGCCTATGCCGCCACGTTGGCCGGACAGGAAGGCTTTCCAGCCTCGGGCGTGTGGCGCGTGCGCGACGTGAGCCTGGTCGCCGAGCAATGGCGCTTTGGCGGCGCGCCGGACGACACCAACCACACGCGCCTGTTGGACATCGTCTGGCCTGCCGATGCCTCACCCACCCAGGAAGAAATGCTGAGCGACTACCCAGGCTCCGACGCTGACCCGCAGACCCTGGGACCAGAGGACTTTGCCCAAGTCGAGATGCTGACAGTACCCTAGC
>CAZSJU010000099.1:9502-11110 GCA_964607235.1 uncultured Anaerolineae bacterium
AAGCGGGGCGCGTTACTCAGCATCACCCAGCAAGATTACGCTGCCGCGGGGCATTGGTACGCCCAGACCCTGGCAAAAATCCTCAAACCCGACAACCTGCTCGATGCCATCGCGCTAAACCTGTCTCCGCACACCTTGTTCTGGAAAATCACAAGAGCGAGGTCGCGCTAGTGGTGAACTGGACGCACTACAATTAGAGGGACTGGTCGGCTGGCTATCCAAGCCCCTGGACCTGGCGCAACTGGCCCAGGCGGTCGCCAGCGCACTAGAAGGGCACAAAGATTCCACAATTTAAAACCCATCTCGTGAGTCTGAATCAAAACATTTATCCCAAAAGTTTCAACAAAAACCCCAAAACTGACAGTTTTTACTTTCCTTACAGAGCGTTTTGGTGTAAAATATAAGACATAGCAGCAGACAAATTACTTGTCACTCTAATCTATGCCAGAACTGAGAAGCTGGCAACTCGAATAAGGAGGAATTCTCAATGTCCGATGAAAAGACCTTTAAAGAACGAGTGAGTGCAGCGCGCAAGAAAGGCTTTACGCCGTCTTTCGACAAGGTCGCGAGCTATATTGAAAACAATATGCTCAACGCAGCCTTGTCGACTGCCAGCATGCTGGCCCGGGCCAATGACGTGGACCCTGCTACGGTGGTGCGCATGTCGCAGCGCCTGGGTTATCGGGGCTACCCCGAATTGCGTTCCGAGCTGGCAGACAGTATCGTCGAAGAGACAGACATCATCACCGGCACAGAACTCATGCCCCTGCTGGAAGGCCGGCGCGAAGCGCTCGGAGCAGAAAAAGATCACATCCGCGAAATGATCGAAAAGATCGACGCAGAGATCGAGTGGATCGACAAGACCATCGAACGCTGCAAGCAGTAGTAGTTAAAAAAGGGGCGCCTCTCAGGAGGCGCCCTTTTTTTGTTTTAATGCTTGGAACACTCGGGGAGGTTGGCGCAAAAGGCGTGACAAATCTCGTATGTCGTGCCCATATAGGCGATGTAAAATTCGTTCCCATCTTGGGTGAACGTGTAGCTATGAGAACATGGATTGATGGTTGGCTGGGTGGAAAAAGGGAGCAATTCACTACCGCCAACACAGCGAAAAAGTGTGCGAGGATCAACAAGCCGGTCCCGATCGGCAATGGCGACCGCACCCGAGGAAAGTTGAAAGGACTCGTCGCTATAGATACGCGCGTCTACCGCCCCGACCTCCCGGTAGCAGTCAATGACGCCATCCAGCTTGATCAACAGCGCAGCCAGTTCGGGATGTCCCGCCAACAACGCGCCGCCTCCTGACAGCGTCATGATATAGTCCTGAATCGACTGACTCTCCACGATTTTATAGCCCGGCAGATCCGGCATCATCTGCGTGACCTTGGGCGTCCCGGTCACCTCGGGATTGAGCACGTCACAAGCGGACAATGCCAACACCAACACACTCAGCATCACAAACCACATCACTTTGGTCTTCATCACTCTTCCTTTCAAACAAGTGTAATCTTTTTCGGGCCCAACATATGTCCCGCATGATTATAATCTATCCTTCCGGTCTGTCCAAGTGGACTGGCTAAAGCGCAGCAATTCCAAATCTGTCATTGCGAG
>CAZSJU010000100.1:0-3138 GCA_964607235.1 uncultured Anaerolineae bacterium
GGGATGTGATACAATAGCCCTATGGTTGCTAATTCCTGGCCCGTCGTCGGTCACGACTGGGCTGTAAAGCTTTTACGTCACGCAGTTAATACAGGCCGTCCGTCCCACGCCCTATTGATTACCGGTCCTCCAAACGTGGGCAAGGGTTCTCTGGCTCGGGCGCTGGCCCAAACGCTGCTGTGCACACAAACCCCACGCCCTTGTGGCAATTGTCGCGCTTGCAAACTAGTCATAGCGGGCAATCACCCAGACCTGCGTTGGATCTTACCACAAGATGGATCTCTCAAAGTCGCCCAAGTCCGCGAACTGACACACCAACTTGCCCTGGCACCGATAGAGGGTCCCTGGCAAATCGCGGTCTTGGATCGCTTTGAACTGGCGACGGCAGGCGCTGCCAACGCCTTGCTCAAAACTTTGGAAGAACCCGCCCCCACCGTCGTCCTGATCCTGCTGGCCCAACAGGCCGAAGCGCTGCTGTCGACCATCGTCTCCCGATGTCAAATTATCCCCTTACGCCCGGTTCCACGCGCGATTATAGAACGCGCGCTAATTGAGCGCTGGCAAGTAGACGCCGAGCGAGCTAAACTGTTGAGCCACGTCTGCGGAGGACGACTGGGGTGGGCCGTATCGGCCGCCAAGACTCCTGACTTGTTGGCTCGGCGTGACCAAGCCCTTGACGATTTGGTCACACTGCTGCGCGACAAAAGGGTCGCCCGCTTTGCCTATGCCGAGTCCCTCACACGACGGGATGCAGAATCGATCTTGGAAACTCTGGAATTGTGGACCGGCTGGTGGCGAGACGTGTTACTGCTAACCAGCCACAGTCCAGTTCCTCTCACAAACATCGACCGCCAGGAAGAACTCGCTCAAGCCGCCACGCAGCACGACGTCAGAAGCGCCCAATCTGCCCTTGTCGCACTACAAACCACGCAGGGCCAACTTGCACGCAACGCAAATACCCGCCTCGCGTTAGAAGTGTTACTCCTAACGCTGCCTTGCGTGCTGTAACCCCACTGAAAAACCAAGGGGCAGCAAAAAATTTGCCCCCCTTTATCCGACAGGAACAAACGACAGGTCTCTATCTAAGTCTAGAGACTGCAGCGGAGGTATCCAGGCCATGCGGCCCTGCAACTATCGAGGTTCAACGACCAGCCTTACCGCCGTGCGCTCCTGACCGTCTATAGATACCTCTGTAAAAGCCGGCATACAAACGACGTCAATCCCATCCAATGCCAGGTATCCCCTGGCAATAGCGACGGCCTTTATCGCTTGATTGACTGCCCCTGCTCCGATGGCCTGCACCTCAGCGCGTCCATGCTCACGGACCACACCTGCGATAGCTCCGGCGACCGACGTAGAACGGCTTCGTGTCGAAACCTTGATGATGTCCATGCTAGTGACTCCTTGGAAGTGGCCTCAGCCAAGCAAAGATGCATGAGCTGAAGCAATTGACCATTAATCCCCTACCCGCCGCCTGAGGGGTTGAAGATGTCATGACGTGCAATCAACATACACTATCGTTATTTAGCCTATTTTACACCATTACCCTGGCAAAATCAAGACCGAATTCATTCAACCACCAACAGAACCAAGTGCCATTTCTTAAAACCTGAACCCGTTTTAAGGTTTAGCCGCTCATTCCTATTGCCAAGACGCGTTAGATTTGATAGAATGCAGACCAGATATTGAGTTTGGCGCTGTTCTCAAATCCCCCAAGGGCTACACCAGAAGCGGGTGCCCTTCACTGGTGGTCAAAACTGCGAGGGTTACCCTCACCCCTTTAGCTCGGCGCCAAGCTTTTTATCACCTGACATACCCTCAGGTTTTGTGCAGCGTTTCAAACGATTGGTAACAAGTACTGCAAAAACAACTATACACGCGTCGAATAAACTGCCTCAAAGGAGCGTCCAACATGAAGCCGAATGAGGTCTGGCAAGCTGCGCTAGGTGAACTCCAGCTACAGATGACACGCGACACCTTTAATACCTGGCTCAAACCGACCACAGTCATCTCTTACGAAGATGGCACCCTCATTATCGGTGTCGAGAATGGCTATGTCAAAGATTGGCTCAGCAACCGCTTGTCGACGACCATTGAACGCACGGTGACCAGCATCGTTGGACGCACCGTCGAAGTCAATTTTGCCGTCTGGTCCCGCAAAAAAGAGGAGCCCAAGCAGGAAAATTTACTCAACGGGCTAGCCTCAGCTTCTGATACACACTCGACCGAATCCCTATCCAACGGCACCATTCCACTCAACGTGCGGTACACCTTTGACTCGTTCATCGTGGGTGCAAGTAACCGCCTGGCACACGCGGCTTCGCTGGCGGTAGCAGAGCAACCGGCTACAGCTTATAATCCCCTCTTTTTGTACGGTGGCGTCGGCCTGGGAAAAACGCACCTCTTGCACGCGATCAGTCATGAATGCCTGGCCCAAGGTCTAAAAATACTCTATTCCAGCTCGGAGCAATTCACCAACGACCTGATTAACGCCATTCGCACGCACACTACTGACAACTTTCGCGAAAAGTATCGTACCGCTGACGTATTGCTCATCGACGATGTACAATTCATCGCCGGCAAAGAAAGCACCCAGGAAGAATTCTTTCATACCTTTAACACGCTGCATGGCGCCAACAAACAGGTCATCATGTCCAGCGATCGCCCCCCCCGAGCGATGGTCACCCTAGAAGAGCGCCTGCGCTCTCGCTTTGAGTGGGGACTCACGGCAGATATTCAGCCCCCTGATTTGGAAACCCGCATCGCCATCCTAACTTCCAAAGCCAAGGCGCAAGCTATGACGGTACCATCTGACTTGTTATACTTTATCGCCCGCCAGATCCAGAACAACATCCGCGAGTTAGAAGGTGCACTAAACCGTGTGGTAGCTTATGTACAGCTCACAGGCTATCCGCTGACCATTGAAACCGCCGAAATGGCCTTGGCCGATATGTTGGCCCGCCCCGTCAAGTTAACGCCCAAAGAGATTATAGATGAAGTCGCACAATACTATGATCTCAGTTCCGACACGATGTGCGGCCGTGGCCGCAGCAAAAAGGTAGCCCATTCACGTCAAATCGCCATGTACCTCGCCCGCGAAGAAACCCAAGCATCACTGCCTCAAATTGGTGACATCCT
>CAZSJU010000100.1:3238-5881 GCA_964607235.1 uncultured Anaerolineae bacterium
TTTGGGGATAACTCTCGCTGCGCGTCTCTCATCCACCACAGAGCAACCGGAGCATCCAAATTGTGGGTTTTTCTACCCCTGGCATCCCCATATCTGCGCATCCCAGGAACCCCTCTAGACATGACTCTAGGCTCTACGAAAACAATAAAACTTTTCCCCATGCCCTTAACAGCTTGTGAAAGTCCGTGTTGAATAGGACTGACCCATATCTATTGCTCTATAGCCACCGTGGCCCCACAGCTACCTCCCCCAGCCAGTTTTTTCTCCTTGTCCACATATTCACAGGCCCTACTATATACTACTATATAAAAGACTATCATGAATAATGTTTAAAACTATGGGGAAAACCTACAACCAAATTAGGGAAAACGAAACGCTTGTTTGCTTTGACTAAACGGTAACGTGAAATAAAAAATAGTCCCATGTCCTAATTGACTTTTAACGCTTATACGCCCGCCGTGGGCCTTTACGGCAAGTTGACAAAAGGCCAAGCCTAGCCCGGTTCCTTGCGGTCCGTTTTTGTTCTGCACTCTTGTAAATTTTTCAAATATGGTGTCTAGTTGATTGGTGGGGATTCCGGGCCCATTGTCCGCGACGATTACCTCCACTTCCGACTTTAAGAGTCGTGTGCTTAGGTTCACCTGTCCTCCCATCTGGGTAAACTTTATAGCATTATCCAACAAGTTGAGCGTTACTCTGGAGATCATGTCTCGGTCTATTTCTACCATTGGCAGCTGCATCGCAAGATTTGCCTCAAGTTGAATCTCGCGGATTTTTGCCTGTGGTTCAACGAACTCGAGCGTGTCTTGTAACACCGGCATTAGATCTGTCGGGCTCGTTTCTAACACTGCTTGCCCGGACTCTAAACGGCTCATATCCAGGATCGAGCTAATGAGCTGCTGCAACCGTTGCCCGCTCCGCCGGGCGATTTTGAGTAGTTCCAGCAGCGAAATGCTGGGGTCTTTTTCGCGAATGACGTCCTGCATGACGTCGAGACTATTCATAATGTTGGACAGCGGGTTGCGCAAGTCGTGCACGATCATACGCGTCATGTCCTCGCGCAACTGTTCCAGTTCACTCTCGGCCGAGATATCTCGGCCGATCCACTGAATCAGCGTCGTCCCCTTGACAGTAATTTGTTTGCCCGTCACCTCAACCTTGACCCGCTGACCGTTGCTCAGAATGATTGTTTGAAAGGTGTAATCTTGGCCTGACAATATCTTTCTGTGCGATGCCCCAAAGTCCAGGCTGCCATCGGCTGAGCGCAAGCTGGTGAGCTTGGTTCCAGATAGGGCTTCTTGTGTTTGACCCAGCAGCGCGCATGCATTGCGGTTGATGTCGACAATGATGCCCTTCATGTCGGTGATGATGATGGGATTAACGCTGTCTTCGAACAACCCGGCATAGCGGGCTTCTGCATTGCGTACCTGGGTAAAAAGGCGTGCGTTATCGATTGCAGTGGCAGCCAGTCCGGCCAATCCGCTCAAAAGTTTTATGGCATGTTGATCGAACGAGACCTCGCCAGGGTTGAGCGCTTCAATGATGCCTACCACGTACCCTTTGAGTATAATCGGCACGCAGAGGATAGCTTGTGTCGTCATCCCAGTCTTTTTGTCTATATCAGCGAAAAAACGGGTGTCCTTGTAAACGTCGGGGACAATGAGCGGTTTTCCTGTTTCTGCTACCCATCCGGCAATGCCTTGGCTAGGCTTGAGTTGTGCACCCAGGACGCCGGCGGCGCCTTCACCAGAAGCAGCTTCAAAGGTCAACTCGCCGGTTTGTTCGTCTTTCAGCGCAATGGACACAGCATCTACCTGTAACAAGTCTCGCACGCGCTCTAACAACACATGCAAGATGCGATCGAGGTTCAAAGTGGAAGTGATCGCTTGACCTGTTTCGTTAAGGAATGCCAATTCTCGCAGGCGCTGGTTTGTTTCTTGGGTGAGACGTTCACTGGCAACAGTGGCAGCGATTTGATCGATAAAGGCTGTAATGGTGCGGATATCTTGTTTGTCATAAGTATGGGAGAGTGAGCTGGCAAGTATGGCGACCCCCTGTGTTTTTCCACGCGCTATCAAGGGGGCAAACGCCCACGTGCGGATAGGATTGGGCAGCGTCAGGCCTAATGCCATCGACTGCTCTTCATCTTTGACAATGACAGTGTGCTCCTGGCGTAGAATTTGAAACAGTGCAGGCGTCTCTGTGGGCACAAAGGCACGGCGGGAAACCTTGTCTGCGTCCTGAAACCCGGTCACCGCAATAGGGCAGAGTTGCCCCTCTTCTTGCAATAGAACCAGGGCGCCTTGATAGGGTATTGCTTGGGCCGCGTGTCTCAGGATAGCATGCACCACTTGATCCAGTGCCAGGGAGGTGTTGGTGGCGTGCGCGGTTTGGCGCAGGGCGTCGATAGTCCCTTGCTTTTGCCCGACGAGCGCATGTAAGCGACTGTTTTGAAAGATCACGCTCGTCTGATTGGCCAGATTGGTCGCCAGTTCCAGGTCGGCGGCGGTAAAGTGGTGGGGTTTATTAGCGATAAGGGCCATCGCGCCCAGTGGCCGACCGCCTAGAAGAAAGGGGACAGCCAGGGCAGACCCGGTCGGCAGGTTCTCTTGGGTCTTGATCCAGGAAGACCAGTGTGGGTCA
>CAZSJU010000100.1:5981-11105 GCA_964607235.1 uncultured Anaerolineae bacterium
GCTTGACTTTGCCCCGTCAGGCTATAGAGCTCTTGGCTGATGGTGCAGATTTTGGCCTCTCTTTGTGCTTTCTTGTCTTGGGCAGAGGCGGATCCGGCTTGATTCATAGTTAGCCCTTGAGATAAATTTACAATGATGCCCTCAGGGCGTTACTGAGGGCATTGTTTTATGTCAAGGTTCTCTGATGTTGCGGTATGGCACACAGTAGGTTGACGTTAGCGTTCTATGTGCATAGGCATAATGACGTGAATAAAGTCCTCATCTCCCACTGGCTTGATCAAGCCTGGGCTATTTGAGGTCGTGAGTTCTAGTACAGCTTGGGGAGTGTCGAGTACCGCAAGCACGTCCAGCATATAACGGATATTAAAGGCGATTTCGATTTCTTCGCCCTCTATGCTTGCGTCGATCTCTCCGACGTTATCACCGGTTTCGTCCGAGCGCGCTGCGATGCTGATGTGACCGGGGGTCAGCTCCCCACCGGGGACAATTTGCAATCGCGCCGTGTTTGCCGAATCGCGAGCAAATATATTAGCGGCTCGTCCGGCTTTTAATAGTTCGCTAGTGCTGACTACCGCCCGGGTGCTTTGCTGTTTAGGGATGATTTGTCCATAGTCGGGGAATTGGAGATCAATCAACTGGGCAACCAGGTCGATATTGGTCAGATGGAAAATGATCTGGTTGTGAGTAGGCGTGATGGTGATCTCGACGTCTTCTTCTTGTTCCCCAGAAATACGGGCCAGTTCTGTCAGCGCTTTGGCGGGTATCAGGGCTTGCCGAGGTTCGGAAACAGGTGAGCTGAGGGGAGCGTTGCGCACTGAAAGGCGGAACCCATCCGCGGCGGCCATCGTCACCTGATCTTGTTCAAATTTGGCCAGGACGCCGGTCAACATAGGGCGGCTCTCGTCTGTAGCGGCCGCAAAAGCGACTTGGTTGATCATCTTGCTCAGCACTTCTGGTTTGATGAGCACCTGACCGGTTTCTGCTGGACTGGGGATGAGCGGGAACTCTTGTGCGTCGATGCCTTTGATGTTTGCCTCGGTGCGTCCGCAGCGGAGATGCAGGGTCTGTGTGCGCACAGACAGTTCCATATCAATACGATCGGGTGGGAGAGTATTCACCAGACCGGTAAAAGTGCGCTCTGGTATCGTGATCGCCCCGTCTTGTTCGACTTTGGCCCCGATCCAACAGTTGATGCCGATTTCCAGGTTGGTGGCCGACAATTTCAGCCGGCCATTGTCAGTACTTAGCATGACGTTTGAAAGCACCGGTAGCGTTGTGCTACGGCTGGCTGCTGCTCGGCTGACAATGCCGAGTCCTTTGGCCAGATTTTCTTGCAAGCAGGAGACTTTCATCTATGAACCTCCATTCGGGGCGTTGATTTCAGGCAAGACCGCGTCCTTTGTCGTGGGCGACGCCTTGCCCCATTCTGGCATCGGTGCCCGAGCACCAACTCCTAATTTTAAGGGATGAAACGTGTATCCAGGTTAAAATATAGCATCGCTTGTTCTATTTTGCAAGTCCTACAAGTGACCTGCGGTTCCCAAAGCGATACACTAGAGCGGCGCTTTAAAATCATACAGGCCATCGTGGATGCGCCAGGTTGCATGGCAGTTTTGGCATATTAGGCTTTTGTCTTGCCGTATTAATTTGACGCTGTGACAGGCAGGGCAACGAAAAAGGGTTTGCTCCACTGCCGGGACCGGTTTGGAAGGTGCTTGGCTTTTAACAAAGACGCTAGGCGCCAGCTGCCACCAGCGGCCGGTTGGTTGGATAAGGCCGTCCAACCTGACGAGCCAGCGCGTCGGCACGAAACGTTTGAGTATGCCGAGTCGAAAGTGCGAGACGCTGCGCTGCGCTTGGATTGTAAAGCCTGTCTGTCGGAGCAACGCACGCATCCAACGCGGGTGAAAATCAAAGTTGAGCGCGACAAACTCGTAGGGTTTCAGTCTAAAGGGGTTCCATGCTTGTCGACGTAACACCCAGCGTGCAATAGCTTTCACGTTACGTTTGTTGGCAAACTCTAGCACAAAGGTGCCTTCGGAGGCCATGATGTTTTGAATGCCACAGATCACCCGTGGGGCGTCCTGGGCATGGTGGATGACGCGAATCATTGTCACCACGTCAAACATGCCATCCGCAAAGGGCAAGTTGTAAAAGTCCCCCGCGACGTATAGGTAGCGCGGCCGGCCCCCAGGGGCCGTGTCTCCCCAGCGTGCGCGGGCTTGGCGCAGCAGGGAACGGGAATAGTCGAACAGGACGACCTGCTCATAGTCACCGTACAGATCTGCCAGTCGGCCAAATCCCGCGCCAATTTCGACGAGTCGCCGGCCAGCAGGTGCTAACAATGACTTGAGCGCGACGCGTTCGACTTTGTCCTCATAAGTGCGCGACTGTGTCCAAAAGTCGGTCCGATAACTTGACCCCTCATAGTCGCAGATCGCAGCCAGGGGGGCATCGGTGTGTGGGCGCGGGTCAGAATCCATCAGGTAGCTCGTGTACGTATTCCCTAATTGGTTCCACGATTGCATTTAATTTGATCACTACTTGATTGAGTTCGGTCTCTCTCAGAGGGATGGAAACATTTACGGGAAATTGGACCGGTATGGAATTATCCACCGGCACGTCCAGGTTCAGCACGACTGGCAACTCGAGTCCGCTCGGCAGATTGAGCACGACCGTGCCGTTGATGGCGCCACCGCCACCGGGTAGATGAAAGGTCGCGGGACGAACCAGCTCTACATCCTGGGACAGGACTACTGTCGTTGCCTGGTTTAGTGGGAGCGTAAAGTTGACCGGCACTTGTTCGTCGATGTCGATCACGCGGACGATGGTCGCGTCGCCCAGGGCATCTATCGCGCCTTGCAGGTCATCAAGCAAGGGTTCTGCCAGGTCAGACTTGAGGGGAAAAATCACCCACCCGCCGACAATGAGCAGAACGATGACAAGGATAAAATTGACGATGAAAGAAAAAACAATGGCGACGTTCTTGAACGCGTTCCACAAGTTCCACCGCCGACGATTATCCTCTTGCATCACATTATTTTCATTTGACACCGTCTGCCTCCTTATGACTGAACACTGTTACAGCGAGCTAGCAGTATCGTGGTCAGGCTAGATTTGCGATTGGACGATAGCTGTATGTTAAGGGTGGAAATGTAACGATTGGCGAGGCGTAAGATAAACGTGTTGAGCGCGATTATAGTACAGAAAATATGTTGTGTCAATTTGTGTCATTGCCAGGCAGACCGAGACGCCAAATGTTTCACGTGAAACATTCAACGCCGTTCGGTATTTTAGAAGAGTTTATCGAATGGGCTAGGTGGGTGATGCGCCTGAAGTTTGTTCCTGGATCGTCGGCCACAGTTGGTACAAGAACCAGAGTGCACCGGCGCCAAAGAGCAGCGCTACCCCAAACCCGGCCGCGCTGCCTCCCAAGATGAGGGCATAAATCGTCAGAACTCGGTACAAAAAGTCGATCGCTATCGCCGTGAGCAAGGGTGATAGGGTGTTCTGCACCCAGGTGCGCAGCACAATGATCGCCAGGATGATTTGGACCGGCAGGGTGACCAGGTATTGAAGGGATTGTAGCAGCGGCACATACCAGGGCGTGGCCCAGTATTCGTCAATCAACTCTCGTAGGTCGCTGACCTCTTGTGCATCCACTTTTTCTTCCGAGATGTCTTGCCAACTGGCTGTCAATTCGGTCAGTCTTTGATCGGACGCGTCGCGCAGGGGGAGCATTTGCACAAAGGACAGCACAGTCAGCAGTCCGATGAGGATCAGTTCGATGCCGCCTTGACCAAGACCCACCATCAATGCTTCCCGTTCGGTGTTTGCCGTTCTGAGTTGAAAGCGGTAGACCAGGTACAGAGCCGTTGTTTGGAGGATGGCAGAAACCAGATAGCCGAGTTGCCATGGCAATGGGATAAAGTTGGTGATGATCCAACTGGCGATAAAGGCCAGCGTGCCGCCAAAGAACAAACGCCATGTGAGCTTTAAGCGTTGGGTGAACCAAAACCCGATAGCGACGGGGACGATCAACAAGAGCAAAAATTGGACGCTAAAAGCCAAAATAGTCACAGGCCACTCCTCAAGAAAATAGGATTTAAAGTCAACGTAATCGTATCACATTATGACTAGAAATGCCACCCGGGACGTTAGGCCAGACAAGCCCTCGCTTTTGGAATTGGGGACTTGTAACCTGTGTCATCCGCTTGACGACATTGCGGGGGTAAAGTATATTTGAAATCTATTCCTGACGGGGAGTGCGTTTATAGAATGGCATACTGTCACGGATCGATTCATACTTGGAGGGTGAACCTATGGACTTTAAAAGACAAGCTGCTGCCCAGGCACTGACTTTGGTGCGAGGGGGGATGATATTGGGCCTGGGGACAGGGTCTACGACCGCTTATTTCATCGAAATGTTGGGTGAAAAGCTCAAGTCGGGAGATTTGCAGGGGATCATCGCAGTGCCGACCTCTGAACGAACGGCGGCGCGCGCGCGCGCTTTGAATATCCCCCTTGCGACGTTAAAAGACCGCCCTTATTTGGAACTGGCAATAGACGGAGCCGACCAGGTGGACCCGGATCTCAATCTCATCAAGGGGTTGGGGCGGGCCTTGCTGCGTGAGAAAATCGTCGAAATACACGCCGAAACGTTTGTCGTGATTGTCGACGCCTCTAAATTGGCTTCTCGGCTGGGTGTGGGCAAGCCACTCCCGGTGGAGATTGTCCCCTTTGCGGCTGAGGCCCACGTGCGTTGGCTGAACACATTGGGATGTCGCGCTGAGCTATGGCACGAGCAAGATGGGACACCCGTCGTCACGGATAACGGTAACTTTATGGCGCGTTGTTATTTTTCTGACGGCATCAGTGATCCTTATGCTTTAGCCCAGGCCCTGGCTGAACGACCCGGTATCGTTGAACACGGGCTGTTTTTGGATATGGCTGACAAGGTTATTGTGGGAGGGCCGGAAGGCACGCAGATGTTGAAAAAAGCGCGTTAGCCAGCCGGGCCGGCGGCCTGTTGTCCATCTGTTCATTGACCTGTCCAGCGACTTGGAGTAGAATGCTGGCAGAAGGCTTTTTCGTGTATGCCTCATAGAGAGGATGTAACGCTAT
>CAZSJU010000101.1:0-11044 GCA_964607235.1 uncultured Anaerolineae bacterium
CCGAGGTGCGCGCCTGCACCGCTGCCGACATCAAGATGCCGCAAAAATCGACCGACTTTTACCCCAAGGTCATCAGTGGAATGGTCGCTTTGCGCGTCAGCCCCGACGAGCGACTATAAGACATCCTAACTGGTTCAAGGCGTGAGCAGCTCACGCCGGCCCATTCGATCATAAACAGCCCCAACTTTAGGTTGGGGCTGTTTTCCGTCTGGCCGGATCGAGGTCGAGAACCCCATTGACAACCATCTGGAACCGTGATATGCTCATATGCGCATACAACGATTTGAATTGAACGGACGAGATAATGCCCATATTGCCTGACTTGTTAACCTATGCCCCAACGATCGTCGCCGAGTTTCATCTGTCGCTCCCCCAGGACCTGACCACCTCTCTTTTTTTGTTGCGGTCGGTCGAGGCCTTTGAGGGGCTGAGCGAATGGGTCTACCAGACGGCGGCGGCTTTGCCTAAAGACTTTTGGGCCGAGCTGAACTTGCTGGGCTACCCGATCAAGTGGTGCTTTCGCCGGCAGGACAGCTTGATCTGGCGCCTGCCCCCAGAACATCCCATCCACCGTGACCTGGACGCTTTTTTTCGCTACCTGGAGGGTATGCCGGCGCAAGAGTTCCAACGCCTGCTGTTGCTGAATCTAACGCGCGAGGCCTCCAGCGCGCTCATCCACCCCCCCGCCCAGGTCGACGACGAGGGGACTGGGCTTTTACAAGACCCTGACGCGTGGCGCCGGACGCTGCACCAAGTGCGTCAGTTGGAGCGAGAAAGGTTGGGCCAGGCCTTTGTAGACCTGATAGAAGACGAGGCGCTGATCGCGCTGATGCAGCATCCCGCGCGCTTTAAGCAGCGGCTCATTCACTTGCTCACGCGCTTTCGCGACGCATTCTATCACCACGACCTCGAAAAACGGCGGGAAGCGATGGCACGCAGCGTCGCCTATCACCGGCAGCAAACCTACTCGCATAACTTTGGCGATGTGTTCCGCCAGGTGACCGGACGCGCGTTGCCCTCCACCGTGCGCGACTATGTGCAGGGCCATTTGGACAAAATCGAGCGGGTGATTTTTAGCCCGTGTGCGCACCTGGGTCTGTATTATCAGCTCACCCTGTCCTATCCCACGCTCGCCGTCGCCTTTAACTATCGCACCACGCCGACCCAGGCGACACAAGACAGTACCGCCGTCGAGCTGTTCCCCCCGCTCAAAGCGTTGGCCGACGAGAGCCGCCTGCAGATCCTCTCTTTGTTACAAGGGCGGGAACGGTGCACCCAAGAAATCGTCGATGTGCTCGGATTGTCCCAGTCCACCGTCTCGCGACATTTGCAATTACTAGAGCGCACCGAGGTTGTCGTCTCGCGCCAGGAACACCGCACCAAATACTATTCGATCGACCGTTCCAAAGGCAAAACCATTATTGCTGCGCTGCAGCGCTTGATAGGATAAGCTGATGCACAAATTGTTGGATAAATTACGCTATCCCTCGCAGTCCGGCTCTTGGAAACAGACGCTCGTCGTCGTCTGGATCACCGAGTTTGTCGCACTGATCGGCTTTGCCATGGTGTTGCCCTTCCTGCCCTTCTACATCGAAGAGCTGGGTGTCAGCGACCCTAACCAGGTAAAATTCTGGTCGGGGTTGGTGTTGAGCGCCCAGGCGGTCTCGATGGGTATCTTTGCGCCCATTTGGGGCGGGTTGGCCGACCGCTATGGGCGCAAGATCATGCTCGAGCGAGCGATGTTTAGCGCCGCCGGCATTATGGCTCTCATGGGCTTTGTCAAAACCCCGCAACAACTGCTAGTGTTGCGCATTTTACAGGGTTGTTTTACCGGTACGGTGCCGGCCGCGACGACATTGGTGGCCAGCGTCGTCCCCCGAAATCTTACCGGTACGGCCCTGGGGTGGTTGCAAATGGGAATGTACGCCGGGGTGTCAGTCGGACCGCTGGTCGGCGGCGTCATTGCCGACACGTTGGGCTATCGGACCTCATTCTGGGTCACGGCGGGCTGTCTGCTCCTGTCCGGATTGGGCGTGATGCGCTTTGTCGAGGAAAAGTTTGAACCGCCGACCTTTGCGCCGGGCGAGCGTCGTCCCCGCTGGTGGGAAGGGTTGGCCTCGGTGGCGCGGTCGCGCGATCTGCTGACAGTCCTGGGCACGCGTTTTCTGACACGCACCGGTGTGCGCACCGTTGGGCCGGTGCTGCCGTTGTTCGTGGCGACGCTGCTACCCCAAGAGAGCCGGCTGGCAACGATGACGGGCATTGTGACCGGCGCCAGCGCCGCCGCCAGCTCTATCGGCGCAGTGGTGTTGGGACGCATCGGCGACCGCGCCGGCTACCGGCGCGTGCTGCTCATCTCTGCCGTGGCCGCCGCTGTCTTTTACGCCTTGCAGGCCGCGGTGAACAATGTCAACCAGTTGATCTTGTTACAGTTCTGTGTCGGCCTGTCCCTGGCCGGCACCATTTCTTCGCTGACCGCGTTGTTGGCGACGCTGTCGCCCGAGGGCAAGCACGGCGCCGCTTATGGTCTGGACACCAGCGTCGTCTCGGCCGCCAATGCGCTGGGGCCGATGCTGGGGGCGGCCCTGGCGGTGGTCCTGGGGAATCGCGCCGCCTTTTTGGTGGCCGGCGGCATTCTGGCGCTGGCCGCGCTGGTGGCCGGCTTGATGGTGCCGGCGCCACAAAAGACACCCCACGCGCCCCCCACCCAACCCGGTCAGTGCCAACAAGCGCCGTCGGCAAAAATCCACTAGCGGCCCTGGAAAAAAAGGCTCTAGAAATATCGCGCCAGCCAGGCGAGCGTTGCGGTCAGGTCCACCTCCATCCCCAACTCTTTCAAGCGCGGGATCTGCTCAATGTCGTCCATGCTGGTCGCCTCGGACAATGGCGGGTCAAGCCGGTGATACTGTTCGCGCAAGATACGCTTGCATTGATAATCGGCCAGGCCGACGCTGCCATCCATCATCACGCCGATCATGCGTAAATCTCTGGCCCACTGTGTCCAGCCCCAGTCTGCGTTGCCCGCTTCCAGGTACTTGGGGTTACGCCCCGTGCTCACCGAGAGCAAGGCCACGTCTTCCAGACGCTGCCTGGCCGTGTCCCGGTCTAACGCTTGCGCCAGGGCACACATGCTGGGGTTGTTGGCGATCACACCGCCATCGATGTACCCCTGGTACACGGGAAAAGAGACAGGCGCCGCGCTGGTGCGCAGCGCCACATCCACGATCCGCTGATCGGCGTCTGAATCGGGGCCGGGATAATTGTGAAAAAACTTGGGCTTCCAGGTGCGGATGGCGCCAGGCCCGATGGCCTGGTTGTCCAGGTCAAAGCTAGAAATCAACACCCTTTTGGGCAAATCACCCAGGGTGCGGTCACCGAACTGTTCAGTGAGGTCTTGTTTGAGGTTTATGTTTGAATACTGCGCCCCTATCGCGGAACCCAGGTCGAGCAGATCATCCCAAATCGAGTCGGCAAAGACAAACGCGGCTTTTTCCTCGTACAGCTCGCGCGCCTGGGCCGGGGAAAATCCGGCGGCCAGGCCTAGCGCCAGGATGCCGCCGGTGGAGGTGCCGGCGAACAGGTCGACCTGGTCCAAAAAGTCCGGATGTGCCTGCTCCAAACGGTCCAACAAGATGCCCGTCAATAACCCGCGAATGCCACCGCCATCCATAGAGAGAATGTGATAAAAAGACATAGGCCACTCCTTTTGACTATTGCCTGTCAAGAACGTCAACTCGCTTTACGATTTTGGCACGGCCGCCCGCGAACCGCTTTACCGCCCCTTGTACAGCCGTCCCTGTGCGTGCCGCCGGCTCAACTTTTCCACCATGTCCGCCGTCATCGCTGCCAGATCGTAATCCGGTGTCCAGCCCCACTCTCGGCGTGCAGCGCTGTCGTCGATGGTCCGGGGCCAGGAATCGGCGATGGCCTGTCGGAAATCTGGCTCGTATTCACACGTAAAGTCGGAGAGATGTTTCTGAATCTCTTTTACCAGTTCGGCAGGTGAAAAACTCATCGCTGCCAGGTTAAAATCGGCGTGATGCTGCAGGCTGTCCACGTCCGCTTCCATCAAGTCGATGGTGGCCTTGATACAGTCGGGCATGTACATCATTGGCAGCACGGTGTCAGGCTTGAGGAAACACGTATAATGTCCCAGTTCTATGGCCCGATAAAAGATTTCTACCGCGTAATCGGTGGTGCCGCCGCCGGGCAGCGTCTCGCTGCTGATCACACCCGGGTAGCGGACGCCGCGCACGTCTATACCAAACTTTTCAAAGTAATAGTTGCACAGCATCTCGCCGGTGACCTTGGTGACGCCATACATTGTCGTGGGACGCAACACTGTCTCTTGCGGGGTCTGGTCAGACGGCGTTTCAGGGCCAAAGACCGCCATAGAACTGGGGCAAAAGAGCCGGTACAACTCGCGCTCGCGGGCGATCTCGAGCACGTTATATAAACCGTGTACGTTCACTTCCCAGGCCAGGTGCGGCGACCGCTCCCCCTTGGCCGAGAGAATCGCTGCCATATGATAGATGATGTCGACGTCGTGCGCCTTGACCACGCGCTCGACCGTCTCACGTTGCGTCACGTCCAGCAACTCGAACTGACAACTGGCACTCAACTTTTTGTCAGGCTGGGTCTTGTCGGAGGCGATGACGTTCTCATGGCCATACCGCGTGCACAATGTCATCGTCAGTTCAGAACCGATCTGGCCGCACGCGCCGATTATGAGAATTTTGTGCTGATCCTTGTGTGGCATTTCGATGATCTCCTTGATGAAAAAAACACGTGGGGGAGCCACTGACCAGGCTGGGCCATTCATTAGATGAGGGCGTCGTCCCGCCCGACCGGGAAAAAGGCAATGTTCGCCGGGCGCGGCAGCGTCAACCCAAGATCCCCAAGGTCGCTCCCCAAACCAACACTTGTACACCTACCGCACCGCTCCACAACAAATAAGCGGCCATACGCTCCCTGCGGTAAAGCAAAAATCCCAGACCACCGTTGGCCACCAACGTCAAAAGGCCGATAAAAGGCAAGGTAAACACTTGCAAGCGTGTGCCCCAACGGTCAGGTTGTCCATTAGCGTCAAAATGCAGCGGCTGTGACTCGGCTAAAGTAGGATAGCGGAACGACAGATAACCAAACAGCGCGACCAACAAGACGATCGCGCCGATCAACAGCGCCAGGCCCAGGCGATCACGCCAAAAGCCAAGCGTAAGGAACGTCGGCTGGCGCGAGATTTGCTCGACGGCCTGGGTGGGTCCCATGCTCAAGCGCTGCCGCACCGCGTCCACGAACGTGTCCTTGTCGGCCGGCGAAAGCGCATAGGACAACACCGAGGTGGTGAGGATCACCTGATTTTGCAAGGCGCCCGTGGTAAAAAAGAGTGTGGGGCCAATTTCTTCGATCTCACCATAGCCCACCCGCAGCCCGGGCCACAATGCGCCCCGGAAATGCGCGATACGCTTGGCTTGTGCCCCGTCCAACACGCCGGTCACGCTCCCCATCGGCACGACCTGGGTCGTCGCGCCCCAGCGGACGACAAGCGCGTTGCGGTCCACGTGAAAGCTAGAGCTGAACAGCCCGTACAACCAATAGCTCAGCAACGCCAGCACGAAAAAGCTGCCCATAAATAGCAAAAACAACAAAAAAGCCGGCAGTGAAATGCCCAGCTTGCTCATCCCCCATATCATCAGCCCATCAACGGCCAAGACGAGCAACATCAATGCCACTCCACTGGCTATTCCCACTCGCCGGTCCGCTTTAAAGACTTCCATAACGATTCAGCTCGTTGTCCTTTCTAGCACGCCGCCGCGTGCCCGAGTCCATCACGCCCATCACGCCCTAGACATACACCGGCGTGCACCAATCTTTATAACGTTCAACCTTGCCCCGCACGATGTCAAAGTACAACTCGCGCAGTTTGGCCGTGACAGGCCCCATCTGGCCAGAACCGATGGGGCGGTGGTCCACCTCGGTGATGGCCACGATTTGTACACCCGTGCCACACAAAAACGCCTCATCGGCCACATAAATCTCGGTCCGGTCGATGGTGCGCTCGATCACCTCTATGCCCACCTCGCGCCTGAGCAATTCTATCATAGTGCGGCGCGTGATGCCCTCCAAAACGTTATCCGTGACGGATGGTGTCAGCGCCACGCCGTCACGGACCATAAACACATTCTCTGCGCTCCCTTCCGCCAGATGGCCGTTGGCATCGAGGACCAGGGCTTCGTCAAAGCCATTCAACATGGCTTCGGTCTTGGCCAGCGCCGAGTTGACATAGCCCCCACAAATCTTGCCCCGTGGCGGGATCGCATTGTCATCGACGCGCCGCCAGGAAGAAAAAGCCACGCGCGCCCCTTCTTCCCGCTCGATATAGCGCCCAAAAGGCAACGCAAAGATCGTCAGAGCGTCCCTGAGGTCATGCAGACGCACCCCTATAGAGCCATCGGCCTTGTAAGCCAGCGGTCGGACGTACACGTCCTGGCGCCACCCTTCGCGGCGCAACAGATCGAGGGTGATTTGAGTCAAGTCATCTCGGGAGTAGGGGAGCTGCATCAATAGCAGCTTGGTGGAGTTTAAAAAGCGCTCAAAATGATCGAGAATGCGAAAGACAAACAACTGTTCCTGCTCGTGGTTCCAGTAACCACGTACCCCGCCAAAACAGGCGGTTCCATAGTTCAGGGCTTGGGTCATCACGCTGACCTTGGCCTGCTCGATGGGCACCACCTGGCCCTCAAAGAAGGCATACTTTGTCACTTGCTACACTCCTTTCTTCCTTTTTCTCGTCTCGTCTACTGGTTACGCATCTGCGACGCTGCACGCTTGTGCAAACAAGCCACACAACAGCAGCGCTTAAAGACAAGCGATTCGCCGATCTTTTAGGTTGATTGGAGTTGTCGACCAGGGCATCCGCTAGAGCGCCCCAGGCCAGCAGGCACTTATAAACAGACCCACAGGTTCAAGACTTCCCCTTGATCGATAGACTCGACGCGGGCGGCGACAATGTCCGCTTCTTGACGTCCACCCTCACCATCGGGATAATCGAGGTGCACCGGGCGACCCTCGCGCCATGCGCCGCGACAACGATCGAGCAACGACCCACCGTCCATCGTGCGCAACTGGCACGTCGCAAACATGGCACTTTCAGACCCTTCGTGCAAGCTTGCCGGCCAATCGGAGGAAATCGATGCAAAATTAGGGGGAGGCCCTTCGACAATGGTTATAAATTCAACTTCTATGTCATTTTCATGATATTCGTTCAAGTTCACCCCATCATAACTGCTTTAAAAAAAGTATAATTCAAAGTGAAAATTTTAGCCAGTCTTTAGCGCTCCAAGATCAATGTCACAGGGCCGTCGTTATGAATTTCGACCCACATGTACGCGCCAAACACCCCCATTTCCACAGGGATGCGATGTTGGGCCAGCGTATCGGCAAAACGCTGCACCAATGGTTCCGCCACCTCGGGTTGGGCAGCATCTATAAAGCTGGGGCGACGTCCCTTGCTCGCATCAGCGTAAAGCGTAAACTGGGAGACGACCAGCGCGCTGCCCTCGACGTCGCGCACGCTCAAGTTCATCTTGCCCGCACGATCTTCGAATATGCGCAAACCGGCTACCTTGCGAGCCAACCAATCCGCTTGTTCCAGTCCATCACCGTGGGTCACGCCCACCAAAATCATCAACCCGCGATCGATCGCCCCGACCACCGCGCCGTCGACCGTGACCGACGCCTGACGCACCCGCTGCACGAGCACCCGCATAAAAAACTCCTATTCTTCTGTCCCGGCCTGCGCGGCCTGAATGGCTCGGCGCAACGTATCGATATAAGCCTCGCCGCGCAGCAGTCTGGTCTCTGTGCCATTGACGAAAAAGTTCGGCGTGCTGTTGATGCCAAATTCCTCTTGACCACGCTGCGTGGCCTCTAGCACTTTGTCCTGGTAACGTCTCTCCTCGACGCAAGCCTCGAAAGCGTCCACATCCAGGTCGCTGGCTTGGGCCCACTCGCGTAGCAACGCCTGGGAGGGCGGGTCGCCCCGCGAAAAACGATTACCGTCCACGAAAATCTGGTGGTGAAACGGCCAAAAACGCTCTTGCTCCTGCGCACAGGCCGCCGCTTCGACGATGGGCGCTGACTCTTGGTACAAGACAAAAGGATACACCACGTACTTGACCTGACCGGTCGCGACCCACTCGTCGTCGATGGCAGGCGTGGTCGTCATGTTAAAATCGCGACAGACGGGACAGTTATAGTCCGAAAACTCGATGATAGTCACCGTCGCGTCGGCCGCGCCGCGATAGGGATAGCCCTCTTTTGTGACGCCGGTCTCGACGTCATCACGCAGTGGTCTAGTCGCGGGCGCCGGTTCAGGCCCGTCACCTCTACCGCTGAGCGCCACCCACGCGATAATCGCAAGCGCAGCGACGAGCGCCACGCTCGAAAAGGCCCAGATCAACTGTCGTTGGCGCTGGCGCCGCAGCGCGGCCTCTTTGGCCTGCGCCTTGCTCAGCTTGCGCTTTTTCTTTTTATCCGCCATATCGCTTTCCTCCACCTCGTTTTGCGCAAGAGTATAACACAGACTCATCCTGCGTCAATGCCCCGCCCTCCGCGGACGTTTCCCTTTTCACCAACGGGTCAGCAACGCTGCCAACAATGCCGCCCGCTCTGGCAAGCTGTAGATAAGCACATGCTCATGGCGTGCGTGTGCGCCGTTACCGACAGCCCCTAACCCGTCCAAGGTGGGCGCCCCCAAAGCGGCAAAGTTGGCGTCGCTGGCGCCCCCTGTGCCGCCCTCGGTCAACGTCTGGCCCATTTCTGCAGCGATGGACGCCGCCCGCTGAAAGGTTGCGGCCATCACGTCGTCCCGTGGCATAGGCGGACGGCTCAACTTGCCCCGCACGTGCAGGGCAGCGCCTGGCACGTGCGGCTCTAGGCCCAGAATACGCGTCAACATGCGCTGACCCTCATCCTGATCCGTCACCCGCAAATCGACCCACAGCGTGGCCTGCTCGGGCACGACGTTGCTCCGCTCCCCTCCCAGCACACGGCCGACGTTGACGGTGGTCCCGCGCTCATAATCAGTCATGCGCTGTAGCGCCAGAATCTGATGCGCCAACTCTTCGATGGCATTGACGCCCTCGTCGTGCGAACCGCCCGCGTGGGCCGCCACGCCCCTGGCGGTCACCACGAACCAGCCGGTGCCCTTGCGACTGGTCTTGAGCGCGCCGCTGGCCAGGGCGGGTTCCATCACCAACACCAGCGCGCTGCGTCGCGCCTGATCCTCGATCAAGGCGCGCGAGGTGCGGCTGCCCAACTCTTCATCCGAAGTAAACAGGATCGTGATCGGGCGGTCAGGCCACGTGCCCAATGCCCGCAGCCCCCGGATAGCAGTCAGGGCGATGACAATGCCGGCCTTCATATCATAGCTGCCGGGACCGTAAAAACGCCCGTCCACGATACGTATAGGCTGCTCTGCCAGCGTCCCCAGTGGCCAGACGGTGTCCATGTGACACAAGAGCAAAATTTGGCGTCCCGTCGCGGCGCCATTCCAGTGCGCGACGAGGTGATCGCCCCGCTCCGACCGCTGCTCCACCGTCACCGTGGCGCCGAGCGCCCTGGCTTGCTCGGCGACGACCGCCCCCAGCGCATCCACAGCCACCTTGTCCCGCGTTGGCGATTCGATTTGTACCAACGCTTGCAACTCGGCGACCATCGCCGCCGTGCGCGCCTGAAACCAATCTGTCATCTGGCCCTCTTTCTGACACATCATTTCACTCCTATCTTGCCTACAACGCTCAAATGCGTTACACTTGGCCCATGGGCGCCGCAGAGTAGTATAGCACAGCGGCCAGTGAATCAGCAAAAGCCGATATATTTATCGCCACCCCCATTCGTTCAAGGATGACTATGGCTATCAAATCTTCTACTTGCGAATCTCGAGCAACGTTTCACACCGATCAGGTGTTGAGCGTCGCCGGCGCACACTTGGTGCACGATGTATTCAGTTCCTTTCTATCTCCGCTCCTGCCTTTGATTATCGACAAACTCAGCCTTTCCATGACACTGGCCGGGTCGCTAAGCTTTTATCAGCGTTTGCCGTCGGTTGTCAACCCCTTTATCGGGATGCTGGCAGACCGTGTGGACCTGCGTTTGTTCATCTCTCTCGCTCCTGGCGTCACCGCCGTGGCTATGAGCCTGCTGGGGGTAGCGCCTAGCTATGCCGTGGCGGCTGTACTGTTGTTGGTCACCGGACTGAGTTCCGCCGCCTTGCATGTGCCCGGCCCGGTGATGGTAGCCAAGGTTTCAGGCGACCAAGTGGGCAAGGGTATGAGCGTCTGGATGACAGGGGGCGAACTGGCGCGCACGATCGGGCCACTGGTCGCCGTCAGCGCGGTTTCGTTGCTGACGCTGGAAGGCATCTGGCCGATCATGCTGGTGGGCATCGCCGCCTCGTTCGTGATCTATTCGCGTATCAAAGACACGCCCGTCCGTCCGCCGCGCGAGGGGCCCCGCATTCCCTTACGCCAAACTTGGCAAGATATGCAGCACCTCTTTATCCCGCTGACGGGCATTATCTTTTCAAGGTCGCTTATGGCGGCCGCGTTGAACACTTTTTTGCCCACCTTTATGACGGACCAAGGCCAAAGCTTCGAGTCCGGCGGGATGGCGCTGGTGTTGTACCAGCTCGCCGGTACCGTGGGTGCGCTGGCGACCGGCACGCTCAGCGACCGCATCGGACGAAAATGGATGCTGTCGGTGACCCTGGGCATCGCGCCGTTTCTCATGTTACTCTTTTTGCTGGTCGAGGGTTGGCTGGTGTTGCCGGTCCTGATGTTGATTGGGCTGATCTCCATTTCCACCACCCCCGTGATGATGGCGATGGTCCAGGAGCACGCCAGCGATCAACCGGCCACGGCCAACGGCCTGTATATGGGACTCAGCTTTGTCATCGGCGCGACCGCGCCCTTGTTGTTGGGCCTTTTGGCCGATGCCTTGGGATTACATACTGCCTTTGCTGCCAGTGCCTTTGTGGCGTTGA
>CAZSJU010000102.1:0-11027 GCA_964607235.1 uncultured Anaerolineae bacterium
CGCAACGCCTTGAGTATTTCGGCGTCGTTGAGGTGCAAGGTCGCCTCATCCAGGATGATCAGGTCGGGCTTGATCGCCTGTGCTGCCGTGATCGCCCCCTGTGAGTCATACGCTTCGCTGACCTGGAACCCTTGCTCGCGCAACGCCGTGGCGATGGACGCGACGACCGCACGGTCCTGACCTACCACGACCGCCTGGGGCTGCGCCGTCATGCCCAGAGCCTCCCCGGCCAGCAAAGCCGAGATGGTGTCCAGCAACTGATCCAGGTCCACCGGTTTGGTCAAATAGGCGTCGGCCCCTAACGCCAACCCGTGATTATAGTCCTCAATGATGGACAGGATCAAGATCGGGATGTCGGCGGTGTTTGGGTTGGCTTTGAGCACGCTGGTCACGTCAAAGCCACTGATGTGGGGCATCATCACGTCCAGGATGATCAGGTCCGGATCGGTCTCCCGCGCTTGCTTGAGCGCTTCGGCCCCATCGGCGGCCTCGACGACCTGGTAACCCGCTTCGGCCAACTTTTGGCGCAGCAAGGTGCGGATGTGCGCCTCGTCGTCCACGACCAGGATGCGTTGCACCGCCTCGCCGTTACGGCGCCGCAACGTCTCTACCACCCGGCGCCGAATCTCCCCCATCATTGCTGGTCTGGACGCCCCAACAGACGGCCTATCCTTGCACAGCGCCGGCGCGAGCTGGGAAGGCGGCACGGGCAGCGTGAAAGCAAAAGTGCTGCCTGACCCGGGCGTGCTGTCCACCCAAATCCGCCCGCCGTGGTGCTCGACGATGCGTTTGCAAATCGCCAATCCCAACCCCGTCCCCTGCGGTCGGTTCGTCAGCGTGTCGCCTACCTGCACAAACTGCTCAAACACTTTATCATAGTCGCCGGGATCAATGCCAATGCCCGTGTCGATCACGCTAATCTCTAGCCAGGCTTGAGGCGCCGTTGTGGCCTCATGGCAATCTTGACGCATCCGCGCCCGGCAGGTGACCGAGCCCTCCGCCGTAAACTTGGCCGCGTTGGATAACAAGTTGACCAGCACCTGGATCAAGCGGTTCCTATCCGCGACGATCAGCGGCAAATCTGGCGCCACGTCCATCACTAATTCTAGCGGCTGGCCCTCAAACAACGACGCCGTGGCATTGAGCGCGTGCACAATGATCTCTCCCACCGACACCGACGCCATGTGCCACTCGACCCTACCCGACTCGATCTTGGCCAGGTCCAGCACATCATTGATCAACGTGGTCAGCCGTTGACCTTCCGACACGATGATGTCCAGATTGGCGCCGACCTGTTCGACCGCCTGCCGGACCTTGCGATCGTCGCTGGTGATGGCCGGAAAGATGGCCCGGTCCAGCCGTTTTTGGATGATTTTGGTAAAACCCAATACCGACGTGAGCGGCGTGCGCAACTCGTGGCTCACCGTCGCCAGGAACGCACTCTTGGCCCGGTTCGCCGCTTCCGCCGCTGCGCGGGCCTCCCGGGCTTTTTGCATCGCCTCCTCCAGCTCGGCCGTGCGTTGGGCCACCTTGCGTTCCAGGGTGCGATTGTACTCTTCCAAGCGGACGTTGGCGGCGGCCAGTTGGGCCGCTGTCCGTCGTTCGGCCACCAGGGTCTTGACCTGCAACCGGTAAAAGCGGTACAACAGTCCGATCGTCAACGCCAGCAGCATCGCCAGGGTCACCCCGGACTCGGTCCAGTATCCCAGGTCCAGCGGGTTATGGCGGTAGATCAACCAATCCTGTAACACGTCCAGACTGGCCAATACGGCAAACGTGCCCATGATAGCCAGGCTCAGCACCGCGGCGATGACGCCCGAGCGTACGCCGATCAAGATCATCGCCAGCACCGGCAGCACAATGATGTACATCCGTCCACTGCCGGCCAGCCCCATCTGGACAAAGCCAAACACCGCGGCGGCATAGCCAATCGAGATCGCGCCCCACCCGCGCACGCGGGCATCCAGACGCCGCCAAAGCGCCAGCGCCAACAGCAGCAAATAAATCGCCGCAAAGCCCAACGCGCGCAGCGGAGGCTGTCCCCGCCGGAAAGTCAGCATCAAAGAGGCCGCCACGGCCGGAAAGGCAAGCACCGCCCCCACCGTCAGCATCACGTTCAATGCCTTGGTGCGCCATGCTTTCAACACCGCTTCGGTTTCGGCGCACACGCCCGCTGTTATTCCCACGTTTATGCCAAGCTCGTCTTTCAAGGTCATCTCCTGGCGCCTGTTTCAGCGCGGCGTCACGTAGCGGCTGCCCCCATCCACTACCAACACCTCAGCGGTGATATAACTCGAACGGGCCAGGAACAGCACAGCCTCGGCCACGTCGCTGGCCTGGCCTGGACGCATCAAAAGCGCGTCTTGGCCAATTTCCTGCCAGCGTGCCTGGGTCATCGCGGAGGGCTTGAGCACCGGTCCCGGCGCCACGGCGTTGACTTTTATCTTGGGCGCCAGGCGCGCAGCCAGCACCTGCGTGAGCATGATGACCCCCGCCTTGGCCACCGAGTGGTGCGGGTAACGAATCCAAGGCCGCAGGCCGATCACATCGGCGACGTTGATAATGTGCCCGCCGGCCCCCCGCAGCATGAGCCGCGCCGCCGCCTGCGCACAAAAGGTCGGGCCGCGGAGGTTGACGGCCATTGTCTGGTCCCATTGGGCCGGTGTCATGGTCAAAAAATCCAACGCTTCGAGGCTGGCCGCGCTGTTGACCAGGATGTCCAGCCGCCCCCAGGCGTCGGCCACGCTTTCAAACAAGCGCTCAATGGCTTTGACATCTCCCAGGTCGGCCCCTACGACCAGGGTCCGGCATCCCAGCGCCTGGATCTCTCGGGCTGTCTCTTCCGCCGCCGTCGCCGAGCGATAATAGTGCACGACGATATCCGCGCCATCCCGGGCCAGCGCCAGCGCAATAGCCTTGCCCACACGGTGCGCGCTACCCGTCACCAGCGCCACTTTTGAAACTTTTGCCTCGCTCATGCTTTTTGCTCCCATGCCAGCCCCGGCACGTACCCGGTCGCCAACTCTTTATTTTCTCCTTCCGTGATAGTATACAGATATTGACCCATCGCGCAAATCGGATCCCGGCAATGCCCAGCCCAAAGGGATAAATAAAGCACTTGCTTATCCGGCGCTGCGCCTTTATAATCACACCGTGAAAAGACCAGCCACGGTGGCGCAAAAGCCGTCCTGACCATTGCAGCGCTAGCATCGAACGCAATGCTCCCCGGCGCCTTGAGGAGAGAGCGATGGAAACAAAAAGCGAATGTTTGAACGCGTTACTACAAGCGGTGGGGGATGCCAGGCGCGTCCTGATCTTGCCCCACAACGACCCCGACCCCGACGCGGTCGCCACGGCCATGGCCCTGTGTCACTTGTTGACGCAGCGGCTGGAGGCCAAGGTAGAAATCGTCTACCAAGGCTTGATCGGGCGCGCCGAGAACAAGGCCCTCATCCGCTACCTGGGACAACCGCTGCGTCGCCTGACCGGCGCGGACCTGCGTCAACTGGCGGGGGGACTGGCGGCGGTGGCCCTGGTAGACACCCAACCGGGCGCCGGCAACAACGCCCTGCCGCCCCATTCTCCGGTAGCCATCGTCATGGACCATCACCCCCGGCGCGAGGCTACCGCCACCGCTATCTTTGCCGACGTGCGCACCGAGCTGGGGGCGACGTCGACCATGGCCACCGAGTACCTGCAGACAGCGGGCATTGACCTCTCTTCCCAGTTAGCCACTGCCCTGTTCTACGGCATCAAGACCGACACGTTGGGGCTGGCCCGGGATGTCAGCTCGGCGGATATAGCCGCTTATTTTTACCTGCAACCCCAGATTGACGTCGAGGCGCTGGTCGATATTGAACAAGCCCAGGTGCCTCCCGCCTACTTTCAAAGCCTGGATGCCACGCTGCGCGCTGCACGCATCCATGGCGGCATCGTCGTCTCTTACATAGGCGCGCTGAGCTATCCCGACCTGGCGGCCGAGATGGCCGACCTGTTGTTGCGTCTGCGTGGCATCTTTTGCGTGCTGTGCATGGGGCAGTATCAAGATGAACTGGTACTCTCACTACGCACCCAGGGCCAACAGCTAAAAGCCGGGGCACTGGCACAACAAATCGTAGGAGAGGACGGCGCCGCGGGGGGGCACGGCAACCTGGCCGGCGGCCAGGTCCCGCTAGACGGTCGTTCGGCCAAAGAGCTGGCGGAACAATTAGGCCAACGCGTCCTACAACACGTCTATCGCATGGACGAGGTGCCGGGCAAGCCGCTCATTTAAAGGCAGATGCCGCGATAACAGTCGTATATATGGGAGGTTGCAACACACAACAATGTCAAACGATGTGCTATCCATCTTGACTACTGGCACCTGGTGGGGAGATCTCGTGCGCATCTTGCTCTTCTACGCCCTGGCCGGCGTCGTCTATCGCCTGGCCCCGCGCCTGGCCCGCCGTCTCGTGCGCCTGAGTCACTTTACCCTGGAGGGGGGCCGCCAACCACGGCCGGAGCGACGGTTGACGCTGCAAAGTATGCTCACCAGCGCCATTGTCTTTCTAGCCTTTACCGTCGCCTCTCTGGCCAGCGTGGGGCAATTTGTGCCCATCGACACGCTAGTGTGGATGATCGGGCTGTTCAGTGCCGCCTTTGGACTGGGCGCGCGCCCGCTCATCAGCGACGTGCTCACAGGCGTCGGGCTGATTTTCGAGGACACTTTTTCCGTCGGAGAAAAGGTGCAGATTTTGGACGTGGAAGGCGTGGTCGAGGCGGTGAACCTGCGCACCACCCGGTTGCGCGCCCCCACCGGCGAGCTGTACGTGGTACCCAACGGTGAAGTGCGGGTCGTGCGCAATTTCAGCCGTGGCCGCTTTTCGATGGCGGACATCCAGCTCAAGCTCTCCGCCGGCGACCTGCAGCAGGCCTTGGCGCTGCTAGAGACACTGGGAAAAGAGGCCGTGACTTTACTGCCGAATTTGTTGGAACCCTGGCACGTCATCAGCAAATCGGGCGCCATCGGACAGCAGACCGAGTTGACGCTGCTGGCCAAAGCGCGCTTTGGCAAGGCTGCCGAGATGCGACCGCGCCTGCTGGCATTGGTGCAAGAGCGCCTGTCGTTGGCGGATATTGAACTGGCTGACTGAGGGAAGGTGACCTATGTATGCGCTATTGCTTGCCCAAAACGCTGACGAAAAAGCCTTGCTGTCGCTCGTGTTGCAACGCGCCGGCATGGCCGTGACCACGGCGGAAAATCTAGAGCGCGCCATGCGCATCTGGACCGAACGCCCCGCGAACCTGATTCTGCTGGCGTTATCCAGCGATCCCTTGGAGAACGTCAAGCGCATCCGCGCCGAGACCACAGCGCCCCTAATGGCGATTGTCAGTCCGGTGAATGAAGATGCGCATTATAATCTACTCGAGGCCGGGGCGGATATTGTGATCCCACGGCCTTTTAGCGCCCGGGTGTTGATCGCGCAATCGCGGGCGCTGTTGCGCCGCTCTGGCGGCGTGGCGCTCTTGGGACTGCCCACACTCAGCCTGGCGAATTTGACCTTGGATCCAGCCACGCGAACCGTCCACGTCGAGGGTCAGACGCCGCGACGGTTGACGCACCTAGAGTTTCGTCTGCTTTATACACTCATGATCCATCGTGGCCAAGTCCTGCCCACGGAAAACATCGTCGAGCAGGTGTGGGGCTATAGCGGTGAAGGTAACAAAGACCTGGTGCGCGGCCTGATCCGTCGCCTGCGTACCAAGGTCGAGCCAGATCCCAGCAATCCCCGCTACATCCTCACCGTCTCCGGCATAGGCTACTCCTTTGCTCAAGAATAAGACGGCATGTGAGATCAAGTCGAGGGACACGGGCGCGTTACAAAAATGATACAGGACTGGGGTATTTACTACGTTTTTCACATCATTTTGTCACGCCTTTATTACCCGTCGGCGCTATAATAATCCCAGTAGCTAAAGGGCTACACGACCTGACTATTTCAGCAAGAGGAGTGTTTAAAATGGTTACTACGGCCAAAAAGGTTACCGTGGTTTGTCTGGACTGTGATTACGATATCAAGCTAGATGCCCAGCCCGTCAAAGGTCAAATCATCAACTGCCCCAATTGTGGCACCGAGTTGGAAATCATCGAAGTCAGCCCGTTAGAAGTCGATTTCTACTACGAGGACGACTGGGATGATGAAGATTGGGACGATGATGATGATGATGATGATGACTGGGACGACAACTAGGCACTAGATCTTTACATCAAAACCGCTAGAGGAGCCCTCTCTATCGTCATGAGCGATAGAATAGAGAGGGCTCTGTCCTTGCCTGGAAAAGCATCGCCCCCACCTCTCCCCACACAAACCGGTTCGCCAGACAGCTTGAGGTTGGGACAATTTGGAAAAATTAGAGGGAGTCAAGATGAAAGATCAAGAATTGGAAATCGAGATCGAAGAGCCTCCCGGTGACGAGAGGCCACCCCACCCCTGGGAAGCAATGCCATTGGATCAATGGAACGACTGGCATTGGCAGCTCTCCCACCGTCTAAAAACCCTGGAGGATTTTGCCCAGGTAATTCACCTTTCACCGCCGGAAGAGGCGATTCTGGCAACCACTGGCCATTTCCGCGTCGAGGTCACCCCCTATTTCGCCAGCTTGATGGATCCTTATGACCCTACCTGCCCCATCCGGCGCCAGGTGGTCCCCACGCATCACGAGCTGGCGCCTTTAAACGGAGATATGGCCGATTCCCTCTCAGAAGAGGCGCACTCGCCTGTGCCAGGCCTGGTGCATCGCTACCCTGACCGGGTGTTGATGCTGGTCACCACCCAATGTGCCAGTTACTGCCGTTACTGCACCCGCAGCCGCATCGTGGGCGACCCCACCTCCCAGTTCAGCCGCACCAGCTATGATGCACAGATTGACTATATCGCCGCTACGCCGTCCGTACGGGACGTGTTGATCTCAGGCGGGGACCCGCTGATTCTCCCGCAACGCGTGCTAGAGGACCTGCTGAGCCGCCTGCGGGCCATCCCCCACGTCGAGGTGATTCGCATTGGCACGCGGGTGCCGTCGTTCCTGCCACAGCGGATCGATCAAGACCTAGTAAACATGCTACGGCGTTATCATCCCCTGTGGATAAACCTGCACTTTAATCACGCACGCGAGATCACGCCCCAGGTCCGTCGCGCCTGTGCCATGCTGGCCGATGCGGGCATCCCCCTGGGCTGCCAGTCGGTCTTGCTGGCAGGGGTCAACGACTGCCCCAACGTCATGACAGAGTTGGTTCACGAACTGGTCAAGCTGCGGGTGCGTCCTTATTATCTATACCAATGCGATCTGGTCGCCGGCGCCGGGCACTTTCGCACGCCGGTGGCCAAGGGCATCGAGATCATCGAGGCCCTGCGCGGGCACACCTCGGGCTTTGCAGTGCCCACTTTTGTAGTCGATGCGCCGCGTGGCGGAGGCAAAGTGCCCCTTATGCCACAATACCAAATCAGCTACTCGGACCAACGCGTGGTGCTGCGCAACTTTGAGGGTTTTATCACCACCTATACGCAGCCGACCGATTATCAGCCTCACGATCCCTCCCGCTGCCCTGCTTGCCAGGCGCGCCGCGTGGAGGACGGGCAGGAAGGCGTGGCCGGCTTGTTAGCCGGAGACCGGGACTGTATCGCGCCCGAGGGGTTCGAGCAGAGCCATCAACGCCTGACCCGCATCCACTGGAAGCCGGTCAAGCGCGTCTTGGCCGAGATACAGGAGTCTAAATGATGACACCTCTACACGTAGCGCTGCTGGCCAATCTCAAAAAGAACGCCCCTGCTTTGCCAAGCATCCCAGAAGATTATTGGGCCGACCTGGATTCAGAGCGGACGATCCAAGCCCTATCGGACGCCCTGCAAGCAGGGGGACATCAGGTCACCTTTTTGGAAGGCGACCCGACCCTATACGACCGCTTGCGCGAGGTGCAACCGGATATCTGCTTTAACATCTGTGAGGGACACTGGGGCGACAGCCGTGAGGCCCAGGTGCCGGCCCTCCTGGAAATGCTGCGCATCCCTTACACCGGTTCCCAGGTGCTGACCATGGCGCTGGCTCTGGACAAGCCCATGACCAAACGCGTGCTGACCTACCACGACTTGTCCACGCCCCCCTTTCAGGTGTTTGAGCGCCCGGACGAGCTTTTGAACGCCGACATGGTTTTTCCCTTGTTCGTCAAACCCAGCCGTGAGGGGACCGGTATGGGCATCAGTCCCGAATCCATCGTCCACGACGAAGCGCAGATGCGCGCCCAAATCCGGCGCTTGCTGCAGGCTTATCAGGAACCGGTGCTGGCCGAGCGCTTTATCTCCGGCCCGGACATCACGGTGGGTATGATCGGCAACCTGCTGCCCCCCGTGGCCTGGCGCCTGCCCGAAGACGAGGAGGCGCCGCGCGTGCAGCGCGGCCTGCGTTTCCTGCCACCCCTAGAGATAGACCTGGGACTGTATGACGAACAAGAAGGGGGCATATACACCAAGTACGCCAAGGTCGAGCTGGCAGACAAGCTCAATTATATCTGCCCGGCGCCGTTGGAAGCGGACGTAGTGGAAGAACTCAACTGGCTGGCGGCAGCCACGTTCCGCGTCACCGGCTGCCTGGACGTGGCGCGGGTCGACTTTCGGTTGGATGAACACGACGGCCACAAGCCGTACATCCTAGAGATCAATCCACTGCCCGGCCTGGCGCCGGTCATCAGCGACCTGGTGATCGAGGCCCAAGCGGCCGGCATCAACCATACAGAGCTGGTCAACATGATCCTCGACGAAGCCATAGAGCGCTATGGCTTGGGCTGATTCTGCCGCTGGTCACGCATCTTTAGAGTAGATGAGAAGCGGGCGCCCTGTCCGGACAGGTCGCCCGCTTTGAATGATGGATGGAGCAAATCTCCGGCTACCCCTCCGCCTGACCGGCCAGTTCAGCGATCTCGGCGATCTGGGCATCCAGTTCGGCGCCCAGCCCCTCAATGTCCGCCTCTAGAAAGCCGCGCACGATCATCGAAATCGCCTCGCGCTCCTCAATGCCGCGCGACTGCAAGTACTCGACCTGCTCAGGCGCGATCTTGCCGATGCTGGCCTCGTGGCTCATCTGCGCTTCGGGATGCAGGGCCTTGATGCCCGGGACAGAGACGATGAACCCCTCCTTGCCGGGGTTCAGGAGCAAGCCAGAGCAGTCCACGTGCCCCCGGCACTCGGCGTTTCCGATCAGCAGCCCGCCTTGATACATATGACCGCCGGTGCATACGCCGCGATGGGTGATCTCGGCGCTGGTGTCTAGGGCGTTCAGGTATACCTCACCGCCGGTGTCAATCTCCGAGCCCGCAGCGCCCAGGATGACGGTCAAGTATTTGGCCGAGGCGCCCTCTCCATTGAGCCAGGTCTTGGGCCTGGACAGGATGTCGCCCACCGGACGCAGCGACACATAATTGCTGATGAACGCGCCACCCGCCTCGACGACCGTGCCCGCGTGGGGGCGCACCGTCACCTGGGGTCCCCAACTGTGGACCATCGTGTTGGTCAGGGCAGCGTTCTGGCCAATGTAGGCCTCGCTGATGGCGAAATGCACGCCGTGCTGCACGCTGCGGCCCGTGACGCAGCCAGTGATCAAGTGCAACTCGGTGTCATCTTCTAGAATGATCACGTTTTGCACGGTTTGGGCGATGCCGCTGTGCGCCATATACAGCCCAGCCTGGACCGGGTGCGGGATCTTGGTGCCTTGCTTGACCCGGATGAAATACCCTTGGGGTGTCGGGTCGGCCGCGCTGCGCCGCGTGATCTCGTTCAGGTCGGCCGGCACGGCCTGCCAGCGATAGTCACGCAACCAATCGTACATCTCTAGCGCCACGGCGATGGGCAACAGCTCCAGGCCCTCGACCTGCGCCTGGACACAAATGGGGTTAAAGTCGCGCAGGACATAGGTGCCGGACCGGTCTTGCTCTTTGAGCAACACCCCCACCTCGGCCAGCGCGCTGGCGTCCGCTTGTTCCACCTGGTCCGGGGCGGTCAGCACCGGGTCCGGCACTTGGGACGCCGTGACAAACTCGTCCAGGTCCAGCGTCTTGCCACTGATATCGATGCGGTTGGTCGCGGATCGTGTTGACTCGGTCATCGCTTTATACCCCCTGCTCGTTGACGCAACGTACACATTCCTCGTATCCCGACTGGCAGACTTTGGAGAAGATCAAATTGGGGTTGCCCGAGCACGCGATGCGACCTTTCATCATCACGTGCGCCTTGTCGGCATCGACATAGTCCAGAATTTGGCCGGTGTGCGTGATGATCAAGCCCGCGCGCCGCTTGACCGGGCGGTTGGGGTCCTTGGAGAACAGTTGGTTGACCATCTCGCCCAACAATTCCAGCGCTTCCACATCCACGCCCGAGTCTGGTTCATCCATCATGGCGAAACGGGGATGGGTCACCAGCAGTTGCAAGATCTCAGAACGCCGGATCTCTCCACCCGACAGTCCCGCGTTGATGTCGCGGTCCACAAACGGGTCCATGCGTGCCTTATGCGTCAGCGCCTGGACCGTCTGAGCGTCTTCCATGTTGCGCGCGGTGGCATAATCCAACACCTGCTGTAACTTGACGCCCGCGATGGTGGGGGGGCGCTGTTGCGCCACGCCAATGCCCAGCCGCGCCCGTTCGGTCAGGTCCAGCTCGGTGATGTCCTGGCCGTCAAAAAAGATCCGGCCCTGGGTGACCTTGTAGCCGGAAAACCCCATAATGGCCATCATCAGCGAAGTCTTGCCGCTACCGTTGGGTCCCAGCAACGCGTGCACCTCCCCTTTAGGGATGACCATGTTGACGCCATTCAGAATCTTTTGCCCCCCCACTTGCACGTGGAGGCCCTTAACCTCTAATAGAATGGACATGCCCGCTCCTTGTGTGTCCATCATCTAAACGTTCTACCTTTACAAACATGGCATGATGATACAGCCAGTCCGTAATCATTGCAAATAGTTCGCAATTTTAACAACCCATGATATGCTGCGCCGCGCCGACCGG
>CAZSJU010000103.1:0-6081 GCA_964607235.1 uncultured Anaerolineae bacterium
AAACCAAAGTACCCGTTTGTGTGGTACGATATCCTGCACGTGGCCGACGTGCTGAGCCGTTACCCCTGGGTGCGCGACGACGCGCGTTTGCGCGCAATGGTGGAGGCGATCACCGGCCAGGCCGATGCACAGGGGCGTTACACGGCGGGGTCAATGTACCGTGCCTGGAAAGGCTGGTCGTTTGCGGACAAAAAGGCCCCCTCGCCGTGGCTCACCTTCCTGGTGCTGCGGATATTGCGGCGCACCGGCAGCGACTGAGGCGGGATGATCTTTCCTGAATTGCCCCAGCGCGCGAGCCGTGCTAAGATATTCCACATACAGGGCGGCCCCCACTGGGGGCACATCGGCCCCACGAAAGGAGCGCTATGGGTTGGCTAGGACGGTTGTTCGGCAAGGGAGAGGCGCGCGACCCCGACGCGCTGTGGTTGTACGTGCGTTGTGACCGCTGCGGGCAAAAGCTCAAGGTGCGCGTGGACCGGCGCCACGACCTGGTGCGCGATTACGAGACCGGCGGGTATCAGTTGAACAAGGAGATCATGGACGGCACTTGTTTCAGCTTGATGATGGCCCGGCTGCGCTTTGACGCCGGGCAGCGGATCCTGTCTCAGGAGTTGCAAGGGGGCACCTTTTTAACCCGTGAGGCGTTTGAGCGGGAGCAGGCCTGAGCGTTTCTACGGTGACGCTCTAGTGGACCAGGCAAGCACTCCAGGCAGCAGACGGGGGACATGGTCCCAAGCCGTACCTGGGGGACATTCCTCCCCCTGGGGGGAGGCTAGGAGGGGGGAAACTGACCCTTCAAAGAATGGGAAATCCTCGCGCGCAGCGGGCGGGGATGTGGCCATCCCCTTGGCGCAACCGAGGCCGATCCGTGGTTCTCAGTCCTCGTCTAGCTGCAGCAGCGCCATGAATGCCTCTTGCGGCACTTCGACCGAGCCGATCATCTTGAGGCGTTTCTTGCCTTTTTTCTGCTTTTCCAGCAGCTTGCGCTTGCGCGTGATGTCGCCGCCGTAGCACTTGGACAGCACGTCCTTGCGCAGCGCCTTGACATTGGCGCGGCTGATGATGCGCTTGCCCACCGCGGCCTGGATGGGCACGGTGAACATTTGGCGCGGGATCAGCTTTTTGAGCTTGCTGACCAGTTTTTGCCCCTTGTGATAGGCCTGGTCGCGGTGCAAGATCAGCGCCAGCGCGTCCACCGGCTGCTCGTTCACCAGCACGTCCAGCCGCACCAGGTCTGCCGCGCGATAGCCCAAAAAGTGATAGTCCAGCGAGGCATAACCGCGCGTGCTAGTCTTGAGGTTGTCGAAATAGTCGGTGATCAACTCGGAAAGCGGAATGTCGTATTCCAACACCACCCGGCCTGGCGCGGGGTATTCCTGGCCCACAAACTCGCCCCGCTTGCGCGTCGTCAGTTCCATCACCTCGCCGTAGAACTTTTCGGGGGTGAACACCTGGATGCGCATCCACGGCTCGCGGATCTCTTGGATCTCGGACTCGTCTGGCATCTCGGAGGGGTTATCAAACCGCACCGTCTCGTCATTGCGCAGCAATACCTCGTATTCCACGCTGGGGGCGGTGGCGACCACGTCCAGGTCATACTCGCGTTCCAGTCGCTCCTGGATGATTTCCATGTGAAACATTCCCAAAAAGCCACAGCGAAAGCCAAAGTTGAGCGCCTGGGAAGTCTCGGGCTCGAAAATCAGCGAGGCGTCGTTCAACTGGAGCTTTTCCAACGCGTCGCGCAGCAGTGCATAGTCTTCCCCTTCTGAGGGAAAGAATCCGGCAAACACCATCGGCTTGGCCGGGCGGTAGCCGGGCAACGGTTGCTCGGCTGGCCGGCCGTCGGCGGTGACCGTGTCGCCCACGCGGCACTCGCGCACGGACTTGAGTCCGGTAGCTACGTATCCCACCTGTCCGGCGTGCAGTTGCCCGGTGGGTCGCATGTGGGGGCTAAAGACGCCAATCTCGACCGGTTCAGTGACGGCGCCGGTGTACATCAGGCGCAGGTTGGTGTTTTTGTCCAGCGCACCGTCTATCAGCCGTATATAGGCCACTACGCCCTTGTAGGAATCATAGTGCGAGTCAAAAATCAGCGCGCGTAGGGGCGCGTCGAGGTCGCCTCTGGGAGGCGGGGTGCACGCGACGACCGCTTCCAACACTGCCGTGACGTTGGTGCCCTCTTTGGCCGAGATGCACAGGATATCCTCACCGGGCACGCCCAGCAGGTCTTCCAGCTCTTGCGCGACCTCGTCGGGCCGTGCGGAGCGCATGTCGATCTTGTTGACGACCGGAATGACTTCCAGGTCGGCTTCGAGTGCCAGGTACAGGTTGGCCAGCGTCTGGGCTTCGACGCCCTGGCTGGCGTCTACCACCAGCACGGCGCTCTCGCAGGCGTTTAGCGCCCGGCTGACCTCATAGCTAAAGTCCACGTGACCCGGTGTGTCGATCAGGTTCAGCTCGTATGTCTCGCCATCCAGCGCCGTATAAGCCATACGCACGGCCGAAGCCTTGATCGTCACGCCCTTTTCCCGCTCCAGGTCCATGGCGTCCAGAACCTGTTCGGTCATCTCGCGGGCGCTCAGGGTATGCGTCAGCTCTAGCAGCCGGTCGGCCAGCGTCGACTTGCCGTGGTCAATGTGTGCGATGATACAAAAGTTGCGAATACGTGTTTGATTCATCATATGCGCGTTATTATACCGTGATTTGGTGAGAAGGGGAAGAGGATGAGGTCACCTAGCGGCAGAACGGCGAGTCAAAGGCATAGTCCAACTGGGCCGTCTGTCCGTCGCTCGATTCGGCCTCGATGAGTCCGGTGGCTCCTTCGCATAGCGGCAGCGTCACCTCGAACATCTCGCTGGCCGGCTCGCCGTTGACGCGGTAGGTATAGTCCCCTTGGCTGCCTTTAGCGACGATGAGGATCTGTTGCGTCCACGTCTCGTTATCATACGCGTTCCAGGCGTCGCCAAATTCCCAGTGGACGGTCAACGCGGCCACATCGTCGTCCGCGCCGTTGCCCCACACGCGCCAGGCGGCGAACGCGCCGGCGGCCAACACGAGCAGGGCCAGCAGCGTCATCAGGCCGAGCTTGAAGCGACGTTTCCAACCCGCGCGCGCCGGGGCGGTTGAGACCGCAGAGGCGTCTGCCGCTTGTTCGGGTGGCGGCGGCGGAGGCACGGAGGTGGATGGCGGCGGCGCGATCACTTGTGGCGCAGGGGCCAGGCTCTGCAGGGCTTCCAGGTTGCGCGCGCTCAATGCCGCGCCGGCCTCGTCGCCCGCGGCCTGGCGCATGTTCAGGGCGGTACGCAGCCTGCGAAAGGCGTGCTCGAACTCGCCCAGCGCGCCGGAGAGCGTGCCCAACTGGTGCACGGCCCACGCCTCCAGGACGCCGTCGCCGTTGGCTTGGGCCGCGCGGCGGGTCAGGTCGAGCACGTGTTGCCATTCGGCCCACCAACCCAACTGGGCCAGCGCCCGCTCGGCCGCGCGCACCAATAATTTGAGGGCGTCCATCCAGCCGTTTTGGGCGCAGTCCTGGATGGCGCCGATCAGGTTGAACAGCTCTGTGCCGGGCAGTTGCTTGTCCTGGTTCAGTTGCGTCACGTAATAGTTGACGACCGCCCGGCGCGCCTCGTCCCCTACCAGCCAATGGCGCACCGCGTAAAGATACGCCGGCGGCAGCGCCATACACGACGCAGACATCCGGCGGGAACGGGCCGGGACGGGTTGCAACAACCGCAGTTGCCGCAGACGCTCGATGCGCCGTTCGAAATCGACGCCGGACAGTTGTGTCAAGTTGCGCAGTGTCTCCGAGGCGACGTGCCCCCCGCCAAAGGCCGCGCTCAGGCTCAAGAGTTGCCGGTCGGTTTCGTCCAGGGTCAGTACCATTTGCTCTAGCGCCGGGCCGATGGACATGTCGCCGCCTGGCCCGGCCCAGGGCTTGTGTTCCCGCAGCTCGTTAAACAGCTTTTGCAAGGATCCGTGGCCCTCGGCGGCCAGCGCTGCGATGCTGGCGACCGAGAGCGGCGTGTCGTTGAGCACGGCGCACAGTTGCTCGACCAGGGGGGACTGCTCGGGATAACCCTTTTGAAACAAGGCTATGGCTTCCTGGCGGGGTAGACCCTTGAGCGAGACAGCCTGTCCGCGCCCCACGGCGGTCCATTCCGGGTTGACGAGTAGCACGGCCGACCCGTTCAGCGCGTCGAGGACGGGGTCGATCTGCTTGGGACTCAACCCCACGTCGTCCAGGATCACCAGGGCGCGCAGGTTGCACAGGTAGGTGGACACGTGGCGCGCGGTGATTTTGATCGGGCTGCTGGACTGGTAAAAGCTGTCAAACAGGGCTTGCAGCAGGTCCTGGTGCTCGATGTGTCCGGTGAGGAACAGGACGCCGTCGGAAAAGTGACTCAAGTCTAGCCGGTGGGCCACTGCCGCGGCCAGTGTGCTTTTGCCGCTTCCGTCAGGGCCGTGCAGGTCAACGACCTGCAACGCTTGCAGCGGGGCGGTGAGCGCCTCCAGTTCCGTGGCCCGGCCGAGCAGTTCTGTGGGACGGGGCGGCAACATGTATAACGGTTGGCAGCGGCGCACGCTGCTCAGCGCGTTGACCCGTTTCAGCACCAGGGCCACCCCGGCGGGGTGGTTCAGGTGCAGTTCTGTGCGCTCGATGCTGATTTTGGCTTCTCCGCCGTCGGCGCCCGTCGTGATTTTATAGGCCGCGACGCGTCTGCCCAGCACGTCTTGCTGGGTAGCCGGCTGTTTAGGCATCCTTCAAGTCCTTTTCGTGGTGCGGTACAGTGGGCAGGGTAAAAGTAAAGCGGCTGCCCCGCCCTTTGACGCTCTCGGCCCAGATGCGCCCACCATGCAGCTCGATGATGCCCTGGGCGATGGGCAGCCCCAACCCCATCCCGCCTTCGCACCGGGTCAGGTGCGAGGCGACCTGGTGAAATCGCTCAAAAATGTGCGTCAGTTCGTCGGCTGGGATCCCGATGCCGGTGTCAATCACCGATACTGCGACCGCGCCCGTCTGTGGGCGCATCATGACCTGGATGCGTCCGCCCGGCGCTGTGAACTTTATGGCGTTGTTGAGCAAGTTGTTGAGCACAATGTCGATTTTCTCGCGATCGGCCCGCACACTCAGCGGCGCTATGGGCATGCTGATGTCAATCTCTAGCGATCGGGCCAGGGCGAACTGTTGTTGCCGTTCGATGGTTTCCTGGATCAGTGTCCTTAGATCAAACTCGCTCCAGCTCAGCTCGACGCTGCCCGTTTCCAGATGGTTCAGGTTGACCATGTCTTCGATGAGCCGCTGTAATTGTGTCGCACCTTGCAAGACCATGTCCAGCTTTTTGCTGGCCGCTTCGTCGGCCTCTTGGCGCAAAAAGGAAGCGTATCCCAAGATCAGCGTCAAGGGGGTGCGCAACTCGTGGGAAGCGATGGCGATAAAGTTGCTCTTGAGCCGGTCCAGTTCGGCCAGTCTGGTGTTGGCATCCTGGAGTTCGGTCACCAGGCGCGCGTTCTCGATCGCGATCGCGGCCTGCGCCGCCAGCGTCGAGAGGATTTGCAAGTCGTGTTGGTCAAAGCCTTGGTTCTCCAGTTTGTTGACCGCTTCCAGCACGCCGATGGTTTGTTGCTTGAACATCATGGGCACGGCCAGGATAGACTGCGTGTCAAATTGGATGTTCTGGTCCACCGTGCTATAGTGGCGCGGGTCTCGTTCGGTATTTTGGACGATCAGCGGCGCTTGGGTCTTGAACACCGTCCCCGCGATGCTGCCCTCGATGGGCACGTGGATGTTGACCAACGCTTTGCTCTTGGGGCCGGCGACGGCGCGAAAGACCAACTCGCCCTGTCGACGGTCTTCCAGTATGATCGAGGCGCCTTCGCTGCTGACCAACTTGGCTGCCATAGTGATGATGAGTTTTAACAGGCGCTCCAGGTCCAATGTGGAGGTGAGGGTGCGCGAGATTTGCACCATCAACTCTAGTTCTTTTATCCGTTGTGATAGTGTGTTTTGGGGTGTGTCATTTTGTGCCATCTGGTGGTCTCCTGTCAAGAGGTAAAAAGCTGTGTGTGATGTCGACTGTGTGG
>CAZSJU010000103.1:6181-10988 GCA_964607235.1 uncultured Anaerolineae bacterium
CTATGTAGCGCGCTGAGCGACTCAGGTCGCTTGTTGCAGCGCCTGTTCTATCATCATCTCGATGTCCAATTCGCAAGGTGCGCGCCATTTCAGGTGCGTCAAAAACTCGACGTTGCCGGCTGGCCCACGTACAGGTGAGGGGACGAGTCCCCATATGCCCCATCCTCGCTGTTGTGCCCATGTCATCAGGTCCTCCAACACCTGGTAGTGTACCGCCGGGTCACGGACCACGCCCCCTTTGCCTACCTGGCGTCGTCCGGCTTCAAACTGCGGCTTGATCAACAAGATCGCCTGTCCGCCAGCCTGGCGCAACCAGTTGACGGCCGTGGGGAGCAGCAGCTTGAGTGAGATAAAGGAGGCGTCCATCGTGATCATGTCCACCGGTTCAGGCAATGTCTCCAGGTAGCGCGCGTTGGTCCGCTCTATGACGAGCACGCGCGGGTCCTGCCTAAGCGACCAGGCCAGTTGTCCATAGCCCACGTCGATGGCATAGACTCGGCGTGCGCCCCGTTGCAGCACACAATCCGTGAACCCGCCGGTAGAGGCGCCAACGTCGGCGATGACCCAGCCTGTGACGTCCAGTGCAAAATGGTCCAAAGCCGCTTCTAGTTTCAGGCCGCCCCGCGATACGTAGGGCAGTCCTTGCTCAACCGTGATCTCGACATTCGTCGGCACCCGCCGTCCTGGCTTGTCAGACAGCGCGCCGTTGACACGCACCTCCCCGGCCATGATCAACCGTTGACTCTTTTCGCGGCTGGGCGCCAACCCGCGCTCAACCAGTAATACGTCCAGACGTTTCTTTGCCATGTGCCCCATAGCATAGCCCCAAGCGGGACAAAAGTCAAGACGCAGACGCTTGCTGATTCAAGAGGGTTCTGGTATTATCTTTTTATTCTTGTTTCCAGGGAGGAAAGACGTTGATCTTGGAGTTGTTGCGTGCGATGCGGCCTAAACAGTGGACCAAGAATGTCGTGATTTTTGCGGCCTTGGTCTTTGATGCCAAATTGACGGACCCCGACTATTTGTGGCGCACCTGGTTGGGGTTTGTGATTTTTTGCTTCATCTCGGGCGTGGTTTATCTCATCAATGATCTGGTCGACATCCATCAAGACCGGCAGCACCCCAAAAAGCGCCATCGCCCCTTGGCCGCGGGGCGCTTGCCGGTGCGGGTTGCCCATGTGGCTATTGTCGTCATCCTGGTGTTGTGTCTGCCGTTGAGTTTTTACATCCAGCCCTTGCTTGGCTTGATCGTGAGCGGCTATCTGGTTTTGCAGATCGCTTATTCTTTTGTGCTCAAGAACGTCGTCATTGTGGATGTGTTGACCATCGCGGCGGGCTTTGTGCTACGCGTCGCCGCTGGCGCGGCGTTGGTCGAGGCCGCGCGCTTTTCGCCCTGGTTGTACGTTTGTACGGTGCTGCTGGCGTTGTTTTTGGGCCTGGGCAAGCGCCGGGGGGAATTGCTGTCCTTGCAAGATAACGCCAATAATCACCGTGCCATCTTGGAAGAGTACAATCTGCCGCTGTTGGACGAGATGATCAGCGTGGTAGTGTCCACCACGCTGTTGGCTTATGCCCTGTATACCTTTGACCCTGGCAACCCGCACCTGCCGCCCAACAAGGCAATGATGTTGACGATCCCTTTTGTGTTGTACAGTATCTTTCGTTACCTGTATCTCATTCATCTGCGGGGCGAGACCGCGCCGCCTGACGAGGTCTTGTTGCGAGATCGTCCATTGCAGATCGCCATTGCCCTCTGGGGGGTGACGGCGTTGGCGTTGTTATACATTGATTGATCTTGGTCGGTGGTGTGGGTGGCAGCAAGACGGGAGCAAAAAATAGACGAGGCGCCAGCCCTTGAGGGCGTAGCGCCTCTTGAACCGCCCGTTAAAAGACACACTGTCAGATGCGCGGGAATCCGCCAGTTGCCTCTGTTCGGTCCTGGCATTATCATAGCGTGAAAAAGTAAGAGAACAGTATGTATTTTGCAAGAAATTGGTTTGAGAGGTCGTCGGGACGTACATATATAGGTTATCGGCAGCAATTCCTATTTTGAGGTGTCATTGCGAGCCCCGGGCGCTTTTTCCGGGGCGAAGCAATCTCCACCGTCGCCAGGAGATTGCTTCGTCGCAAAAAAACGCGCCTCGCAATGACAGATTTGGAATTGCTGGGTTATCGGGTCTTGACTTCCGGTCCTTGCTGTGAGATAATTTCATCGACTGTTGTATTTTTACCCTATTTTTTGCACAGTTTGAAGGGGATGTGAGATGATTCGTAGCTTTGTCGCCATCAACCTGCCGCCAGCGACCCAAGATGCGCTGACCAAGGTCAGCCAGCGCCTGCGCCGCCGTGCTCCTTACGACAGCGTGCGTTGGAGCAGAGTTTCTGGTATTCACCTCACCCTCAAGTTTTTGGGGGACGTCGCGCCGTCGGATTTGCCCGAGATCAAGTCTGTGTTGGCCGAGGTGGGCGCGCGTCATACGCGGTTCCGCTTTACCGTGGGCGGCGTGGGCTGTTTCCCTAACGTCCGGCGCCCGCAGGTTGTGTGGGTGGGTCTGGAAGAAGAGAGCGGCGTGTTGGCCGCCCTGCAGCGGGACGTGGAGCAAAGCCTGGCGCCTTTGGGCTTTGCGCCGGAAAAACGTGCATTCCACCCCCATCTCACGCTGGGCCGGACTGTGCGCAATGTCCGCCCGACGGACCTACGACGTTTGGGAGAGTTGATCGCCACCGCCGGCGTGGGGGAATTGGGACATGTGCACGTGAACGCGTTCCATTTGATGCGCAGTGATTTGCGACCCCGCGGCGCGATCTATACTGCGTTGGCGGCTTTTGCTCTGGAAGCACCGGCGTGAGCCATTTGTTGGTCGCCGTCATTGGCGCGTCAACCTGTACACCGGCTGAATCCCAGGCGGCGGAAGCGGTGGGGCGCGCGCTGGCGCAGGGCGGCGCGACGGTGGTCTGTGGTGGGCGCGGCGGTGTGATGGCGGCTGCCTGCCGGGGCGCACGTGCGGTCGGGGGGCTGACCGTCGGTATTTTGCCCGGTGACGACCCCGCGGCAGCCAATCCCCATGTGGACGTGGTGATTGCGACCGGTTTGGGCGAGGCGCGCAATGCCATCGTCGCCCGCACGGCGCGCGCCATAGTGGCCATTGGCGGGCGGTATGGGACGCTGAGCGAGATGGCTTTTGCGCTCAAGGGTGGCGTGCCGGTGGTCGGGGTTGGGACCTGGCGGTTAACGGTACCGGGGTCGGGGCGTCTGGCGCCCATCGTCTATGTTGATGACCCCGTCGAGGCTGCCCGGCGTGCCCTGGACCTGGCCCGAGAGGGGTAAGAGGTGTCAGGAAAAGCGGTCTGCCAGGCGAGCACGCAGGCGCAACAGCCCGCCGAGCAGCCCAAAAGCGCCCCAGGGTACCAGCAGGCCCAGGACGAGCAGCGCCATGCTTCCCCATACCTGGGCGCCCAGTTGGCCGCCGTCGGCTTGCAGGCCCGCAGCGACTAGCAAGCCGCTGATGCCTTGGCCGGCCAGGCCGCTGGTGCCGTTCCAGCCCTGTCCCCAGCGCCCGTCGGCGAAAAAGGCCACCGCCAGCAATCCCCACAAGCCCGCCAGCCCATAGGTCGTGGTGACGGCGGTGGCATCGCCCAGGCGTAACAGGTGTTGAACGAGATAGTTAGCCAGGGGCAGACACAGTCCGGCGACCGCCCCGACGGCCAGCGCCGTCCATGTGGGCAAAAAGGGCGCGCCGGCGCTGACGGCGATCAGCCCGACCAGAGCGCCACGGGGCCCCATCAAGGGATCGAAACGACCGGTGGCGAACCAACTGTACAGTTGAGCCAGCAAGGTGCCGCCGCTCAGCCCTGCCAACCCGTTAAGGGCCGTGCGTGACCAGTCCAGGTTGACGCCAGGCTCGGCATAGAGCGGGTTGGCCAGCCCTACGGCGATCCAGCCCACGACGGCCAGCAGCGCACCCAGGCCGGAGAGCAAGGGCGCATAGGCGGGCGGCATTGTGACCGGCTCTTCTTTTTCGGGAGGCGCTGGACGCCCAAAGACCAGCGCCGCCGCCAACGCCGTGGCGCTACCCACCACAAAGACCGTGCCAGCCCCGGCGAAATCGACCAGCCCGTGGCCCAGGTGAAGCGTGTGGCCCAGTTGGGCCAGCCAACCGCCGCCGCTCACCCAGTGTCCGGCCAGGGGATAGGTCAAGGTGCTGACGATCAATCCGGCCAGGGCTTGCGCCGGTGGCGGGGTGTGACGGGGCAAAGCCAGCATGACAATGAGGGCGGCCGTGGTCACCAGGGGCAATTGCGAGATGAACAGTTGTGTCGCGGCCGGGGTGGCAGCGTCACCGCTCAGAAAAAAGCCTTCCAGCCCCAGGAGGCCCCAGGCGGCACTGTCGTCGCCCCGCGCCAGGGAGAAAAAGCGTGCGAGCTCTTGCAGGCCCTCATTCTCGCTGATAAAGGCGACGCCGCCAAAATGCAGGCCAAAACCTAGCGCCAGGTAGCCGAGCAGCGCCAACGCTACGGCCAGCAGCGCCAATGTGCTGGCGCGGGCAGCCTGGTCGGGCGGTAGGGCGCTCCACGCCACGAGCGTGAGCCCGATGGGGTAGAGCAAAGCTATCGCCGACGCGAGCCCCGCGCCGGCCGCGTCAACCTCAGCCGCCCAGCTCACGCCGATGCGTATCAAGACGAGTGTCGCCAATAATGCCAGGATTGCTGGCCCGTACGTACGTAATCGCGTCATTTTCGCTCCCAGAATTAGACAGTGGTTATCATACCAAAGAGTTGTGAATTCATCAAGTCCGAGGCCGGGGGG
>CAZSJU010000104.1:0-10888 GCA_964607235.1 uncultured Anaerolineae bacterium
AAAAGTTGTCAGTTTTCAGTTGTCAGTATGGACCACGGCTAATCGTCCAATGATACCAGTTTACGCCAGGCAAAAGCGCTGAAGCGTAAAACCATGTGCCGCTATGTCTACAGCTATGGGCCTGATTGAAAAATGAGTATGAATAAACGCTGGTCTCCTAGTACCAAATGGATGGTCGCCGTTGGTAGCATCATCCTCTTTCTGATCGCGTTAATCAGCGTGCGGGCCATCCTGCCGCCGATCATCGTGGCCCTCATTATGGCTTATATCCTGAAACCCATCGCCGACTTTATGGCCAGGATTCTGCACATCAACCGCACCTTGATCGTCATCTGTATTTACCTGCTGCTGGTCGCCCTGATCTTTACTGCCTCGGCGCTCCTCATCCCCACTCTTATCACACAGATCGAAAATTTTATCCAAGATGTGCCCAAAATTGCCAGGGACTTGGGCGGCCTTCTCGCAAAGCCCCTGGTGTTCGGCGAATTCACCCTGGAAATCCAGGACATCTATGGCCAGATTAGCAGTTCCATCCAGAGCATATTGACCTCTATGGCCACGCAGTCGATCAATATCCTCTCCAATATCGCCTCGGCGATCATTTGGATCGTCTTTATCCTGGTCGCCTCTTTCTATATGGTCAAGGATGCAACGATTATCGTGCGCTGGATGGATCAAGTGGTCCCGCCGTCCTACCGCCAGGACTTTCGTCAAATACGTTACCGTATTGCCGCTTCATGGAACGCCTTTTTGCGGGGCGAACTGATCTTGTGCGTCACGATGGGCCTGGTCGTTTGGGTCACGATGAGCATAATTGGCTTGCCCAATGCCTGGTTGATAGGCTTGTTGTTCGGCGTGCTGGAATTCATCCCCAACTTTGGACCGACCATCGCCTCGGTACCAACGGTGCTGATTGCCTTTTTTGAAGGCTCGACCCTGCTCAACATTAGCAACTTTTGGTTCGCGGTCATTGTCGTTGCCATCAATGTGCTGCTGCAACAGCTAGAGAACAACATCCTCGTGCCGCGTATCATAGGGCAAAGCCTGAACTTGCACCCGCTGATCGTGCTCGTCGCGGCGGTCATTGGCGCGCGCATTGCCGGTATATTTGGCATCCTGCTGGCCGCCCCGGCGGTGGCGACCCTGCGCGTGTTGGGCGAGTATGTATACTATCGTCTGTTGGACATGCCGCCCTTTCCAGACATCGCCGCCGAAAGCAAAAAGCCCATCATGGTGGTCGCCTCGCCCAAGTCAGAACCTGAACCGTCCGAGTTACGAGATGCACCCGTCCTGGAACCGGCAAACCCGGCGCCGACGACCAAGACGGCAGGGAAAACAGAGACCGCGCCACACCTGACTGAACGACAGCAGGTAGAATAAACCATGGTCATCGGAACGTGTACCGTGGAACTGTACTTGCCGGGGAACGGATCGCTAAAAGGGAAACGGCGCGTGCTCAAGCCCCTGTTGCTGCGACTGCGCAAAGAGTTCAACCTGTCCACCGCCGAGATCGCCCACCATGACGTGTGGCAATCGGCCCAAATCGCCCTGGTGACCGTTTCAAACGATGCCGGGCACGTGCAAGGGGTCCTACAACACGCGGTCCACTGGATTGAAAGTCACCGCCCTGACCTGAGCGTGGTGGACTGGCACATCCAGGTCATCTAGACGCGCGCTGACGCAAAACCTGGAGCAGTTGCTCCGCGGCGACCGCCAAAGGAGAGGACGGCTGCGCCCACGCCAACGGCTTGCCCTGAGGCAATGCAGCGCGTTGCGCCGGGTCATAGGGAATCTTGAAAGCCAACCGGCGCCGCAACGCCTTTTCCAGCGCCGCTTCAGGCACTCCCGGCTCTGGGCAAATATGGTTCAACACCACATCGATCTGGGTCAACAGCTCGTCCATCATCTGCAGCAACGCCACCGTCGACTGAATCGCCCCGACCTCAGGGGTCAAGACCACCAGGATGCGGTCCGAATCATCTAACGCCTCTGCCGCCGCTACGTCAAGCAAGGGTGGCGTGTCGACCACGATCAAATCAAAGCGCTGTCGCAGCCCTGCCAACATGCCTTCTACCAAAGATGCGGAAAGCTCACTGGCATGCACGGGTTCAAAGGGCGACGCCAACAACTGTAATCCCGAAGCATGGGGGGTCAGCAACTGCGCCAACTCGTCCGGCGACGGACTGGCGCCTAGCCCAGGCAAAGCCGCCCAGGTGCCCCGCGCCTTGACCCGCAAGTGCAACGTCGCGTGCCCGGACGAGGGACTCAAGTCCACCAGGCAGACCTTGACATCGTCCCCGCCGACGCGACACGCGCTGAGCGCCAGGCTGACGGCCAACGTCGTGACGCCCACCCCGCCGCGTAAACTCACCAGGCTCACGACGCGCCCCTTGTCACCGCCCCCCGCCGGTCTGGGACGGAACGCCAACAGCTCGTCAACCTTTTCCAACAGCGCCTTGGGTGTGACCGGCTTGGCCATGTGATCGCTGGCGCCGGCTTGCAGGGCCGCCTGCCGGTCGATCATCTGGCCCCTTGCGGTGAGGATCAAAATGGGCAGTTCGGCAGTGCGCGGCTGCTCTCGCAAACGGCGCACAATGTCGTAACCGGTGACCCCGGGCATCATCACGTCAATGATTGCCAGGTCAGGGGGAAGCGTCAGCGCCCGGCTCAAGCCGTCAGCGCCGTCCGAACTCAGAACCACCTCGTGGCCGCCCCGCTCTTGCAGGATCAACTGCATCATGCGCAAGAGATCGGCATTATCGTCAATCACCAGTATATTCGCCATCCCACTTCCTCCAGCGTGTCAACGTGCAGGCCGCCCTTACCGCCCCCCGCCGGTAGATTGGGAAGCAATGTCACTATCTACCCATTTTCTTCTTTGGTGCACATGACGCCAACCGCGTCCTTGTTGATCAAAATCATGCCGCCGTTAAACTGGATCTCGGGCTTGATCGAAGCAAAAGTGGTCCCGTCAAGTACAGGCATGAAACGGTCGGTGCCGGTCGCCAGCAAAGCGTGCAAGTCAAACTTGCCCACAACGCGCAGAAATCCCTGCACCTCAAACTGGGGCACGGTAATAAATACATTTTTCAACATTGTACCGAAATAACTGCCGTAACTCTCTTTTTTAGACAGGCCATCCTCTGTATGCGCCAGTACGACCATCGTGACGTTTGTCTTGCGCAACGCCGCTTCAGTATAGCTGGCGGTAATCTCACCTGGTCGGTCAATCGGTGAGACATAAGCATCCTCCAACATCAGATAAGAAGTGGTGCGGTCGTTCAACTGGTCGGCCAGAGGCAGACGGCGCACGTCCACCGACCCCGACACACGATAGCTATGTGTAAAAAAGTCGGCGCTGACCCACCCCCGCCGCTTGACAGACTGATCTGACGGAATGCTTTCCCCCCTATTCACCCGCAACCGTCTCATGGGAGGTTTTTCATCCATCCGCCGCTCCAATCCACATCATGTCAGAGATCCGCACAGGCTGTCAGACAAGGCGCCGGCCGCCGAGGCCGCGCTCACTCTCACTGCCCAAGCCAACCGTACGCCACTCTCTTTCGTCCTCTATATCAGACTCGGGTCCCAACAACAAGACCAACCGACTCATCACCTCATCGTCATAAAATATCTCGCCACAAAAATCACACCGCCAGGCCGCTACCCCTGGCAAAATGACAAACTGTCCGTCGTGCCAGCGAGCATAAGTGGCCCGGTCAGAATGTAACGAACCCACGTGACAATAACTACAAAACTCGACAGATTCTTTATTTGTCTTCATAGGTGCACCACATCTCGCGCCTCACTTGCGCGTTCGACACCGGTGCGGAAAAAATCGCACCGGTCGTGATTCATCACTTTTCCAACGCTGTGCCAGCTTGCACGCTCTCTGAAAAATGATGATGCGCCACCCCGCCCCAATCACTGGGCGGCCAATAAGAAACCCATACCTTACCCACAATCTGGCTCTTTTCTAGTGCGCCCCAACTACGCGAATCGTCCGAATTGGGGCGATTGTCCCCTAGCACATAAAACTCGTCCGCTCCTAACGTGTAACGCGCTGATCGCCCCCCCGGATAAGCCAGGTAAGGTTCCTCCAACAAGACACCGTCAATGTACACACGTCCTTCTCGAATTTGAATCTCCTCACCGGGCAAACCCACAACCCGCTTGATCAGGTCACGCGCTGAATTCTGGGGGTGATGAAACACGACAATATCACCCCGCTCTGGCGCATGGAGCTTGTAGACGAGCTTGTTGACAATCAGATACTGGCCCTCGTGCAACGTGGGACTCATGCTCGGCCCTTCAATACGAAAGCGACTGGTGAGGGTGTTGATCACCACAAAAATCACCGCCGTCAACAAGACAGTCTCGGCAACCTCGCGCAGCAAAGACAGCGCGCTTTGCTCTGATCCAGCCTCCTCTAGAGCCTCCCCTTCACCGGACAGCGGGGGCAGCTCATCCATCTGTCGTTCCGATTCTGACCTAGATTCTTCCAATGCTAACCTTTTCCATCAACATGTCAAGTTTAGAGGATTATATTACAGGTCTTGGGCAAAGGCAACTCGGCCCCCCTCGAAACCAAAAACGGACCACAGCCCACCCCTACGGGCGCAGACTGTGATCCAAACTCGAACCATAGAGGACCGAAATCAAGTATACACCGGTTGGGCCACCAGCCGACTGATCTGGGCAGCCAACTCGAAATCCTTGCCGGTCAAACCTCCGGCCGAATGTGTGCTAAGGCACAACTGGACGTCACGGTACTCGACCATGATCGCCGGATGATGATTGGCCTGCTCGGCCAGGTGCGCAACGGCACTGACCAACAACATGGCTGCCGCAAAACTAGGCGCCCGATAGTGCCACAGAATCTCATCCCCATCTTGCTGCCACCCGGGCAACTCGGCCAAACGCGCATTGATTTCCGACATTGTCAATAATTTTTCCATCATTCACCTTCCTCTCTTTTCCTAAAAAAAAGTATAACACGCGCCTGCATGGCGGTCAAAACCATCCCCCGATTTAACACCATGCGCATGGGGTGGTATAATCACTGGGTGGCCCGAAAACAAGCAGGAAACGTGCTGAAAAGAGGAGAGGAAAAAGACAGGTGAATCGTAGGATACGTTGGTTGATCGCGCTGGCGCTGGCCGCAGGGTTGTCGCTGGTGGTACTAGTATGGCACAATGGAGAGCCAGAGCAGACCTCCCCTCTCTCCCTATCGCCGCTGACCCAGGCCCCAAAGCCTTTGGTCGTCGTCTCCGCGCTGGTGCCGACTCTCTATTCGCCGCTGCCGCTGCCACCCACCAGCAGCCCGGCAGTGAACGCGGCCACCCTGGAAGCGGTCCGGCTGACGCACCCTACCGGCACCCCTCTGGCCGCCCCCGGATTCAAATGGCCCTATATCTCGCCCGCTACCTGGCGCCGCTGGGCCTTCTGGTGCGTCACAGCGGCCGCCCTGCTGGGCTATATCGGCCTACGGCTACGCAGAGGTTAAACGCCAAATAGCCCCCGTTCTCCGGATAGCGGCCCAGCTTCTGCCGGGCGGTGAACGCATCAATAAACGTAAACGGGGTTACTAAGAATCCAGGCCCGGCGGCGCCACCGGTGCTGCCGATAAACCTCGACGCGGTAAACACCCGGCACCGCCGTCGTATAATCCAGGCGCCGGCCACTGCCGCGCGCCACGACCTTGCCGTTGCACAACAGGCGCGTGTCCGCCGGCGCGGGCACCTCGATCTGGAAAATCAGCGCCGCTTCCCGTTTTAACTCATCGCCCATCGTCACCAACCTGGAGCCGCTGCGCACGAAAAAGCGAAAGCCGCGCGTCGAGCCCAAAGCGTCGTAACCGATGAAACAGTTGCCCGCCCGCAAAGCGTCATAAATCTTTGCCTTGTCCTGCGCCACGTCCCGCGCCAACATGTGCGGGACCAGGATGTGAGTGTTGACGCCTTTGAACAGGTGACGATAAGAAAAGACCACCCGCTCCCAGGGGCCCATCGAATACGTGCCCCCGTGGGCGTCGGCGCCGCCGATGGCCACCACACGCCGCCCCTGCGCCAAGAGCCGCTCCCATAACCTGATGGTGTGCGAAAAAGGCCCACGGATGCCCCAATCGGGATGCAGCGCGTAAAGCAGCGCGGCCGGCCGGCTCTGGAGCAACGCCTTGAACTCGGACATATAGTTCCACAGCTCAATGCCCGTATAGCCGTCGACCTCCCAGTCCACCCAAGGGATCGCCGCCAGGTCTGGCCCCAACCTCGCGCTCCGCTCGACCGGGTGCGCCAGGAAACACAGCCCGCCCTTTTCGTTCACCGTGTCGATCAACGCTTGATCGTCACCGGGATGCGGCGCCAGCTCTTGCTCGGCGCCATACACCAGCAAATGGTTGCACTGGGGCATACGCTGCACGTCGTGCACCTCTTCGCCGACCAGCAACAACACATTTCCGTAATAGCCCTCGACCCCATCTACCCACACGTTGTGATCCGTCACGATGACCAGGTCGATGCCCGCCTCGGCCGCCGCCTCGGCGACCTGCGCGTGATACCAGGCGCCGTCCGAATAGGGCGTATGCACGTGCATATTGGCGACAACTTCGTACAAGACCATAAGCTCCTTCGCAAGTGGGAAAAACAGCCCCGCCAAAGCGCTATTTTAACCCAAGCGCCAGCGTTGAGCAAGCGCCCCCCAATCTACCAGTTTACCAGTTTACCCATCTACCAGTTTGCCCATCTACTGCCCCTCCCTCACCATACAAATGCCGGTACACCGCAAAGTGCTTGTCAATCTGGCGCACGTACAGCCGCGTCTCGTACAAGTGAATCAATTCTACAAACACGTCGTAATCGAACGTACACGCTTCCCCGGCCGCGTCACAGGCGCCCAACGTGCGCTTTAACCAGCGTTGCGCGTTCCCCGGTCCGGCGTTATAAGCCGCCAGCGCCGGATACAACCGGCCCTCAAACCGGTCGCGCTGCTGCGCCAGGTACCACGTCCCAAATTTGACGCTCACCAAGGGCCGGTACAGGTCCGCCGTCTCGTAATCGGGCCAGCCCAGGCTGCTGGCGATACTCTGCCCCGTGCTAGGGATCACCTGCATCAACCCATGCGCGTATGCAAAAGAGGTCGCAAAGCCCTCGAACAGGCTCTCCTGGCGCACCAACGCAAACACCAGCAACGGGTCCAGATCGTACGCCCCCGCCTCGGGCAGCACCAGGTCCGCGTAATAGGTCGGATAGGCCAACCGCGCCAGAAACGCCGGCGCGTCAAAGGGCGAGCGCGCAGGCGAGAGCCGCAAGGCAGCCTCGGCCGCCAGGATCGAGGAACGGTACAACCCCAGGTCCCGGAAAAAGATGGCCAGTTGATACTGCGCGCGCAGGTCGGTCGCCGTGTCGCGCCGCAGCCACTCCAACTCTTGCTTGGCTTCAGTCTGCCGTCCCAGCCGCCACAAGGCCTGTCCGCGCAGCAGCCGTGGGTCCGCCGCCAGCGCCGGCGCGAGCTGGCTGAGCGTGACCGCCTCGGTGTGGCTCAAGCCCAGTCCATCCCCCAGCCACACGTCCGTCGCGGCCCGCGCCACGTCCTCGTCAAACCCCGCCGTCGACAGCGCCGCTGCCGGCCGTGTCAACGGCGCACGCGGTTGATCCAGGTCCACCTGATAATCCAACGCGCGCTGGCTATAATAATCCAACGGCCCGGCCGCCACCGCCCGGCTGAACGCCTGGGTGGCGCTCAGCGTCTTGCCCGTTTCCAGGTAGGTCCGCGCCTGCCAAAAGTGTGCGCCGATCAGCAGCTCGGTCCCCGGATACGCCAGCGGGTAGCGCCCCCACGCCGTCGCGGCCTCCTCGTACGCGCCCAACTGATAGCGGCAAAACGCAGCCCGGTACAGCGCCTGCGCGGCATACTCGGCGCGCGGATAGCCCTCGGCCAACTGCTCAAACAGCGCCGCCGCCGCCGCGTACTCGTCGTCCCAGAAACGGATGTTGGCCGCCCACCACAGCGCTTCCGGCGCGAGTCCGCTGCCGGGATTCCCCGCCACAAAGCGCGTATACGTCTCTACCGCCGCCTCGTCGCTGCCCGCCAGATACTGCGTCCAGGCCTTGGCCAACCAGCCGTCGTCCACGTAAGCGTCACCGGGGTGCGTGTCGATCAATACGTCCAACTCGTTGATCGCCGCCGCGTAATTGCCCGCCGCGCGATAACTCAACGCCGCGAAATAATGCGGCGCGCCGTCGTGCCCCGCCAGGTCCGCCTCAATGGCGCGATAAAACGCCGCCACCGCCGCGTCGTACGCGCCGTTGTAATAATCCACCAACCCGCGCTGAAACTCGCTCACCGGCTGGCCACTGTTGATCAAGTCCACCAGCGCGTCATAGGCCGCCGACGTCTTGTAATAATGCGTCACCAGGTTCTGCAGACGCGCATACGCCGCCTCGCGCTCGCCGGCGACCAACAATGTCTGCGCCGCCTGATACTGAATCCGCGCCCGCAGGTTGCCGTCCGCCGTGCCGGCTATGATCGCATCGTACTCGGCCAGCGCCGCCGCGTAATCCCCCGTATAGCCGTAGGCCAAGCCCATCTTTTCCCGCGCCTGCCAGACCAGGTCCGACGTGGGCGCCGTGTCGACCGCCTGCTGATAAGCCGCCAGCGCTGCCTCGTATGCGCCCGCAGCGCTGTGCGCGTCGCCGATCCACAACTGCACAAAAGGCGCCAGCACGTCCTCCGCGTCCAGATAGGCCTGGTACGCCTCGGCCGCGGCGGCATAATCGCCACTGCCCATCGATGCCTCGGCCAACAAAAACTGCGCGTCGACGGCCGAGGGGTGATCAGGCTGCGCGTCCAACAAATCGCGCGCCACGTCCGCCGCCGCGGCATCATCCGCCTGCGCCAGCAGGCTGCGCGCCAGCCCTAGCCGCGTCCGCGCCGCTTCAGACGCGTCCAGCGCCTTCAACGGCAGCGACTGGTACAATGCCTGCGCGCGGGCATAATCCCCATTGTGCAACGCCCGCTCGGCCATCTCGATGCGCACGGCCGGCAGCGGCGTCGGGGTTGGGGTAGACGTCGGCGTCGCGGTCGGCGTGGGGGACGCCGTGGGTGTGCGCGACGGCAGCACCGGCGTGTCCTCGGGCCGAGCGGTCGCCGAGGCCATCACCCGCGTCGGGACCAGCGTCGCCTCAGTGCGAGAAAATCGACTACATGCCGACAGGGCCACAACCAGACCCGCCAGCGCCATCCACAGAAACCGCCAATTTTTCTTCTTCATACCGCCCATTATCACCACCCGCCCCGCTCCTGTCAACGCACGTCACCCCACACCCCACCTACGCTTACCCCACGCCCATCACGCACTTGCTGATTTGTACTAATCCCGTCATTGAGTTACAATAAGTGCCAGAGTGTCTTAATAACAGACCACGTCATACTAGCACAGGAGAGCAAGTATGGCCATTGGGTTACGTGACAAATCCTGGTCACGCCGCATGCTGTTGAAACGCGAACTAGAGCGCTGGTTACCGCTGCTCATCGCGCACGAACAGCCCCACAAAATTATACTCTTTGGCTCCTACTGCACCGGTCAAGTGGAAGAATGGTCCGACCTGGACCTGGTCATCATCAAAGACACCCAAGCCCCCTTTCTCGACCGCACGCGCCAGATACTTGCACTCTTGAAACCGCGCGTGGGGGTGGACATTCTCGTGTACACACCCCAAGAATTCCAACAACTGAGCCGGGAGCGCCCCTTTGTGCGCCAAGAGATCATCCAAAAAGGCCAGGTGATATATGAACGAGACCAGCGCATCAAGAGCACCCTATAACTTGTCCCATTTCCGTCAGGGAATCACCAATTATCGTCCCGAACCCGTCGAGGGACTACCAATCTACTAACCTCCCCCCCTCGCCTCCTCCACAATCCTCACCCCCGCGCTGGCGCCGATTCGATTCGCTCCCGCCGCGACCATGCGCTGCGCGTCCTCGTACGAGCGCACGCCGCCCGCCGCCTTGACGCCCAACGCCGGCCCTACCACCCGGCGCATCAACGCCACGTCCTCGACCGTCGCGCCGCCCGGCCCAAACCCCGTCGACGTCTTGACAAAGTCCGCGCCCGCCCGCTGAGCCAACTGGCACGCCATCTCTTTTTCTTCTTCCGTCAACAATGCCGCTTCAATGATCACCTTTAACAGGGCGTTAGCGCCGTGACACGCTCGCGCCACGGCCGCGATGTCCTGCTCCACGGCCTTGTACTCGCGCGACTTGAGCGCCCCCACGTGGATCACCATGTCTATCTCGCCCGCGCCGTCGCGGATCGCCTCTCGCGCCTCAAAAGCCTTGGCCCGCGTCGGCGTCGCGCCCAGCGGAAACCCCACCACAGCGCACACCGGGACCCCGCTGTCCGCCAACAACTGGGCGCACAACTTGACATAGACCGGGTTGACGCACACCGACGCAAACCTATACTCGCGCGCCTCCTGGCACAGGCGCGTCACCTGCTCGCGCGTGGCTTCAGGCTTGAGCAACGTGTGATCGATCATGCCGGCCACTCGTTCCGCCGTCAGACTCGCTTCCGTCTCTGCACCCTCCCCCGCTTCTGCTTCCATGCGCGCCATCACCTGGCGCGTCACCTGCTCGACCACCCGCTTTAACGTCACCTCATCCCATCCAGTCATCGTTTCCTCCTCGCTTTCTGCCCCCCATCCAACCTCGCCATTCAGCCAAGGGGGCGCTCACCATTCAAATTGCAACACCCTGGATTATAACACGCCCTCCCACCCCACACAACCATCCGCCTCGATTCGATGACAAAGAAATCTTGCCACATGTGTTTCCTGTTCCTTTTCTCCCCCTTTTGTTTCCGTTTCCCCCCCTTTGTGTTATACTTTTT
>CAZSJU010000105.1:0-10851 GCA_964607235.1 uncultured Anaerolineae bacterium
AATGAGGAGCAACGAAATGGTACGTGTCCCTACGGATCGTACCCCAACCCATCCCGGAGAGATGCTTTTAGAAGAATTTCTCGGTCCAATGGGGTTGACGCAGCGCGCGTTGGCGGATGCTATCCACGTGCCTTATCAGCGGATCAATGAAATTGTGAATGGCCGTCGGGGAGTGACACCCAGCACGGCGCTGCGCCTATCCAGGTTCTTTGGTACATCGGCGAGTTTTTGGATGAACCTGCAACTGCGTTGGGATTTGTACCAGGCGCAACGGGCCGAGATGCGGGAATTGGAGACCATCAAGCCATACGTGGCGTCAGCGAGTTCTGCGGTTTAGGCCAAACTCGTTCGCCAGTTATGCTTTCCAGGCCATAGCGAGATTGTGTATTATGCGTCCTGAGGGGTGGGAAGCGACGACTTTTGCTTGAGGGGCAGCCAAAAGCGAAAGCGGCTGCCGACGCCTTCCTGGCTCGAAATGTCCATCTGACCGCCGTGCGCGCGCACCACGTATTTGACCAGCGCCAGGCCGAGGCCTAAACCTTCGACGCCGCGCTTGACGGGGTCGGCTACCTGGGAAAAGGGGTCGCCCAACAGTTTGAGCTTTTCGGCGGGGATGCCGGTTCCCGTGTCCTCTACCTCGAATGTCACGCCGCCATCCTCAGCCCAGCACCGGATTTGCACGGTCCCGCCGGCCTGGTTGAACTTGATTGCATTGTGAATCAGGTGGTAAATCGCCTCAGACAGCCGCGCCTCATCGGCCATGATGGAGGGGACGCCGTTGGACGGCGCGACGTGCAGCGCGACCTGGCGCGAGTCCGCCACCGGCGCTAAATTGTCTGTGATCTCGTGGGTCAGCGCAGACAGACTCACCGGGGTCAGCGTCAGGTCTCCGCCTTTACTCAGCAACCCGGCAAAGGAGATCAGATTGTCGATCATGCCTCTGGCCTCCTGGACCAGGCGCGCGAGTTGCGTCCATTGTTCTTGTTGCGCCTCCAGCCAGTCCATGGTGCCATAACGTTCGATCACCTGCAGTGAAAAGTCAATGTTGGCCAGCGGGCTGCGCAGTTCGTGGGTGATGACACCCAGGAACGAGGACTTTAGCTTGTCCAGGTCGCGCAGGCGGCGGTTGGCCTGTCCCAGCTCCAGGTGCAACGCGCTCAGGTCGCTGAACATCCGGGCGTTGTCGATGGTCACGGCCGCTTGCCCGGCTATGGCGTTGAGCAAACGCACATCGTTGTTGCGAAAGGACTTGCCCGTGCCGGTGTGTGCCAGGCTGATGACGCCGATGATACGGTCTTTGGTTTTGAGCGGCACGCACAGCAACGCGGTGAGCGGTCGCTTGTTGCGTCCGGGCTTGGGCTTTTCGACCAGCCGCGTTTTGCCGTCTTGCGCGACCTGTTCTGCCAGCTCGTGCCCCAGCGGGATGCCTGCGCCAATGTCCTCCACTGCATCCAGCCCGCGGCTGGCCCACACGGTCAACTGGTCGCTGTCGTGATCGACCAGCATGACGGCGCCCTCGTCAGCCTGGGTCAGCCGGGTGCTCTCTTGGAGCAACAGCCGGTTGACTTCTGACAGGTCCAGGCTGGCGGCGATGGTCTCGCCCATGTAATACAACAGGTTGATCTCGCGGTAGCGGTTCAGCGTTTCCTGTAGCAGCTCTTCTTGGGCCATGCCTTTTTCCGCCAGCAGGCTGAGGATACGGGCTAGCAAGCGCAGCATTGCAGCTTCTTTGGTTTGCAAGGTCTCTGGCCCTGTGGCCACCAAGACGCCGATGACTTTTCCCCGAGCGCGCACCGGCGCGGCCAGCCCCAGCGTGACGGAAGTGAGGCGGTCGAATTGTTGTACCTGTTTGACCACTGCGCTCAGCTTTTTCGCGTCGATTTGTTTAAAATTGTGGGGATGGCAGCCTATTATCTGACCTTCCAGGTCGACCAGGCAAATCTGCAGTGCACCGTGAAAGGTCTGCGCAAAGTTGGCCAATAGCGCAGAGGTTTTATCGGGTTCAAGCAGCTTGCGTAAGGTAGGCGTTTCCATTATGTTTTGATAGATCTTGTCCTCTGTGATCGTTTGTGTGAACCATTAGGCCTCTAGATTGCATCGTGTATATCTATTTTAAAGCGTCTACCCCCTTTTTGACAATAGCACAAAGGTCCCCTCATTTGGCCTTCCCCAGGGGTAATGCCGGCGCCCGCGCGACGCTCAATTCTCTTTGTGAGAGCGGCCGAGCTGGACCACCAGGCCCAGGGTAAGGCAAAAGGCAAAGGCCAGGTCCACGACAAAGTATGAATTGTCCACCAGGCCGTGGGCCAGAAAATCCACCATGCTGGCCATCAGCCCCAGCGCCAGCGCGCGCTCGTCGGGGTCCGCCAGCCGGCGCAGCGGCAACGCCAGTCGCCAGAACGCGGCTTGCAGCCACAGCCCGGCGGCCAGGCCCAATATCCCCAGGCGGCTCCAATAGTCCAGCACCAGATTGTGTGGGTGAGACAGGTCCGGTTCTTGCCAGGCATCGGGGCGGATATAGCGCCCGCGATAGGCGTATAAAAAGTTGTCCAACCCCACGCCCAGCAGGGGGTGATCGCGGATCATGTCCACGCTGCTGCGCCACAGGTAGAGCCGGAAAAAGCTCGTGCCGCTTTGCAGGTCAAACAGCGCGTTAAAGCGTGGGGTGCGCAACAGCGGGAGCGCCGCCAGCGCCGCCGCGCCCAACGTGCCCAGCGCCGCCCACAGCCAGCGCCCGCCGGCCAGCAGTCCCAGCGCCAGCAGCGCGGCCGGTAGACCAAACAGCAGCGCGCCCTTGGAAAAGCTCAACAGTAGCGCCGCACCGGTCACCAGCGCGGCCGCGCCATACAGCCAACGCCGGCGCCGGTCACGGGCCAGGAGCACGACGGCGACCAGCAGCGGCAGGACGCGCCCCAGGTACAGGCCGACGTTGTTGGGCGAGCCATAGACGCTCTTGAGCCGCCGCATGCCGCCTTCGGCGGTGATGACGTCGGCGGTGAAAAAGTATTGGTACAGCCCCACCAGCGCCACCAGCACGGCGCCCAGCACGAACGCGTCCACGATCCGCCAGCGCGCGCGCCGGTCCAACGGCGTGCTGCGCAGCATCAGGTAAAACAGCGCCGGTTCAAGCACTATGACGCGGAACTCGCGCAGCGCCACCCCTTTTAGTTCGGCCACTAAGATAGAGAGCGAGGCGACGGCCACAAAAAACAGCACCGCGCCGTCCAGGGCGTTAAAAGCGCGTCGTGCGCTTCTCCCGGCCCGTTTGCGGGCCAGCAGCCATTGGACGCCCCACGCGAGCAGGGAGAGCAGGACGGCGATCTCGACCATTGAAAAGGCGCGGTCGAACATGGGGCGGGATTGCAAGTAAAAGGGCGCCGCAAAGGCCACCAACGCCAGGCCCAGGTCCGGGCGCAGGATCACCAGCAAGGCCAGCAGGCCCAGGCTGAGCAGGCTGAGCAGGAACACGGGGGAGACGTAAAACAGGGTCGCCGCGGCGATGGTGGCGATCAGGCCGCTCTCGCCGGCCAACTGTTCTTGCCCCCAGGTCAGCCAGGCGCTGGCCCACAGGGCCAACGTGGCGCCCGCGGTGACGGCGATTTGCGCGCCGTCGCTCAAGCGCTGCCAGGCCCGGTGTAGCCCCTCTGCGACGCGGCGCCACGAGCGTTGCTCGCGCCGGACGCGCCCCGCGGACCAGGCCATCCCGGCCCCGCATAGCAGCGCCAGTCCGCCGGCCACGAGCTGCCAACGGCCATAACGCGCTTGAGCAGCGTGTGGCCACCAGCCCACCGACCAGCCTACCAGCGGCCATTGGCCCCAGCCCCGTTCGAACGTGATCTCGGCGGTGTGCGGGCCATCGGCTAGGCTGCGCGCCAGGGGGAGGGTGGTGACCTGGGGCTGTTGGTCGGGCGAAGAGAGCACCAGGTAGGCGCGGCCATCGTCCTGGGGCAGGGCGTTGGCCGGCGCGCCGTCTATTGTGACAAAGGCATAGGCGCGATAGTCGCCCCGGCGCACGCGCAATCCCAGCTCGGTACCCACAAAGGGAATGACGACCCTGTGCTCGCCGCTTTGGGACACGTCGGCGCCCAGCTCAGCCAGGCGCCACTCGCCGTGGTACTCGGCCACGCTGCCGGCGTCCTGGGGCGCGAGCTGGGCAGGGTCGCGGGCCGGGTGAAAGCCCGGATAGTTGGTGGGGCGGGCGGCGGCCCAATCCTGGATGGCGTCGTAAACCGGCCGGGGCGCGCCGTCTTGATCGAGCAGGGCAAAGCCCCAGCGCGGGTCGTCCTGCGGCGCGTCGGGTTGCCAGTTTTCCAGGCACAGCGCGCCGGACCAGGGCCACTCGCGCCGGGCGCGGTCCAGGGCCGCGACGGTGCGGGCCGCCTGGGTGGCCGCATCCGTCTGGCCCCAGATAGAGGGGGCGCCCTGCCATCCGGACGGCAACGCGTTCCAGCCCCAATGGCTGGCCCATAGCGCCGTGTCGCCGTCGCCGTGTTCGCGCATCACCTGGCGCAGCAATGATAGGCGGGAAAAGTTGAGGACGTCCTGGCCCAGGCGTTGATCGGCGACCGGGTCACTGTCAAAGCCGTAGGGTTTGCCGGCGGCGACGTCAAAATAGGGCGCTGCGCCCAACGTGTACAGGGCGTCCAGGTAACGCACGTCGCTCAGGTTGCGCGGGCCGGTTTCGGTCGTCGGGGCCAGCCCGGCCAGCAGCAGGGTGGCGTCCCCGTCGACGTCGCGGATCGCCTGGGCCGCGGCCTGCAGCAAGGTGATATAGCCTGCCGGGTCCACGTCCCGGCCCCCCCAGTGGCTGCTCAAGTTGGGTTCGTCCCAGATCTGGTAGACGTCCACCCGGTCGCCATAGCGGGCGGCCAGAGCCGCAGCAAAGCGACCCAGGTCGGCCGGGTCGGCGGGGGGTGTAGCTTGCGCCCCGGACCGGGACGCGCCGCCGCTAGCCCAGTCTGGGGCGTCGTCGATGACGGCGATCAATTTCAACCCGGCGGGATGCGCCGCCACGGCCTGGACCAGGGTATCCCACGGCGCCCACTCATAGACCCCTGGGGCGCGCTCGATGGCGGACCAGGGGAAGGCCTGCCGCACCCAGACCAGGCCGGCGGCTGCGATGCGGTCCAGGTTTTGGGTGAGCGTGTCCGGGTCTGAGTAGATTTGCAAGGCGGCGTTGATGCACAGCGGCGAGACAGAAGCCCCGTCAACCGGTTCAGGCAGGGCCGGGCCAATGCCCTGCGTGGCCCGGCGCGCGGCGCCTTGTAGCCAGGCCAGGGCCAACAGGGCGAGCAGGAGGCCGGCCGTAAAGAGCAAGAACCAGCGACCGGCGCGCTGCGCTCGTGTCGCGAGGGTGTCATTCATAGGCATTCCGCATTTATCGCGCCCATACCGGGAATTGCACGTTGCCGTCAACGGTCAGGCGCCGGATCAAATCCCGCGCCAGGTCAATCATAAACAGGTCGTTTTGGTGGACCATCACCAGTTGTTGTCCGGTGGGACTCCAGGCCAGTTGGGGCGCTTGAAGGCCCTGGTCTCCCTCGCTGGGATAGATGCGACGCTGGTTGCTACCGTCCCGGTCCATCACATAGAGGTCGTAAGCGCTGGTGGCGCTTTCGTACGGGCTTTTGGCGCGGCCAAAGGCGATCCAACTGCGGTTGGTCTCGATCTCGCTTCCTGCTTGGGCGGGCGACCAGGTCGGTGTGGCCCACATGCCGGCTTGATTGACTTGTTTGGCCGCCAGGGCGCCCTCGGTGTCAAAGACCCATACGTCAAACACCGAGCTGTCCTCGGGCGATTCGCCCGTCATCGAGGGGCCGTGGATCACGCTGGCCAGGAAGCGGCTGTCGGGTGACCAGCTTGGCGCCGGGACCCACACCCACTGGCTGTAGGTGCGAAAGGGGGCAAAGCGACGCAGTTCGGTGCGTTGGCCGTCGCGCAGACGGATCAGCCCGATGCTGTCCGCCTGGGCATAAGCCAGGGTGCGGCCGTTGGGAGACCAGGCATAGTGGGTGCCCCACCAGCCATAGGCCCCCCCGGCCTCGGCCCGGACCACCTGGCGTTGTCGTACCGGTTGAAGGCGGCTGTTCAATTCGGCCACCCACAGGTCATTGTTGGCTTGCCAGCCCGGCGCAGCCGCCGCCACCTGCCCGGTAGAGTAGGCAATGGATGCGCCGTCGGGCGCCCAACCGGCCCACAGCACGTCCGCCAGGCCCAGGTCTACCGGTTCAGCTTCGGCCACGCTGGTGTCTAGCAGCCACAGGCTGTTGAGTTGCTCGTTTGCTACGGTCTCGCTGGTGCGGCGTGTATAGAGCAGGTGCGCCCCGTCGGGAGAGAGGGTAAAGACGCGGGTGTCTAGTGCGCCGTCAAAGGTCAGGCGCCGTTGTGAGCCACTAGAGCCGCGCATGACCCAGCCGTTGTAGCCCATCTCCTTGTTGCCGGCCAGGTAGGCGAGGGTGCCGGTGATGGGCGTCGGTGTAAATGTGTCGCGCACACCTACCAGCACCGTTTCAGGTTGGGATGCCTGTACGGTGACACGGCGCACTTGGATCCGTTCTACCTCGACGTCGTCCTCGTAAACGATGCGGTAAATCAGTTGTTCCAACCCGTTCTGGCCCGCCTGAATGATGCGCCCCTCTTCGGGCAGCACCGAGGTGTCATAGACGATTTGTTTTTCATAGGGGATCACGCGTTCTTCGGTCAGCACCTCGTGCCGCACGCGCACGAGCACGATTTCCATGCCGTCGGTGATGGCAGTGTACTCGGCCGGCTCGATCCGGTCCAGCTCGCCCAGCGTGACCTGCGCTTCGGCCAGCAACTGGCCCACGGTCTCGACCCGCGTCTCGAAATGCCGCTCTTGCCCGTCCACGAGCAGCTTGACGCGCGGGGCGGCGGCAGTTTTTTGGACCGGCGTCTGGCAACCGGCCAACACCAGCAGGCCAATCAGGCCCAGCAGGGTCAGTTTCAAGGGGAGATATGGGATAACGGCTTGGAATTTCAAAGAGATGTGAGATCCATGCATATGTTATGGCTTTATCGCCCGGCGTCAAGTTTACGAACGTGGCTGGATTATAACCCCAAAGAGGGGGGGCGACAAATGGAAGAGGGGAAAACTATAGTCGCAGGCGGATCCCCACCGGGCAGTGGTCGCTGCCCATCACCTCGGGCAGGATAAAGGCGTCGGTGACGCGCGCCAATACCTCAGAGGCCACAAAGAAATAGTCAATCCGCCAGCCGACGTTCCGTTCGCGCGCGCGGGTGGGCATGGACCACCAGGTGTATTGCCCGCTCATGTCGGGGTAAAAGTGACGAAAGACGTCGACATAGCCGGCCGCGACCATCTGGTCGATCCACGCCCGTTCCTCGGGCAAAAAGCCGGTCGTGTTTTGGTTTGATTGGGGGCGGGCCAGGTCAATCTCGCGGTGGGCGGTGTTGACGTCGCCGCAAAAGATCACCGCTTGACCCTGGGCGCGCAGGCGTTCGCACTTTTTTATAAAGGCCGCGTAAAAGTCCAGCTTGAAGGGCACGCGGCGATGATCGCGGCCGCCGTTGGGAAAGTAGCAATTGAGCAGCGTAAAGGTCGGATAGCGTGCGGTGAGGGTGCGGCCTTCTTTGTCAAATTCCTCGACGCCCAGCCCAAATTCGACCGCTAGCGGTTCGCGCTGTGTCAGCAGGCCGGTGCCGCTATAGCCCTTTTTGCGACGCGAGGGGTTCCAAAAGCCCTGATAGCCTTGCGGTTGGGCCAGCTTGGCCGGCAACTGGTGTTCTTCGGCGCGGGTCTCTTGCAGACACAGAATGTCCGGGGCGGACTCGGACATCCAGTCCAGAAAGCCCTTGCGGTGCGCCGCGCGTATACCGTTGACGTTCCACGAAAGCAGCGTGATCGTGTCCGACATTTTTTCCTCCATTGACTGCAAAGACCAAATGCAATCCTTACTCCGAGCAAAGTTGGCTCCCCTGAAAAAAGCTTGATTTGCCACAGAGACAGTGCGCAGCCTCCCCGTGGGACAGAGGACTCGGAGAAAAATCAAGAGAAAGATTGAAATTTTTCAATCAGATAGCACTTTGAAGTCAATAATTCAAGCCCGATATTGAATTCTCTGTGCTCTCTGTGCCTCTGTGGCAAACTTTTGGGTTCTTTCAGTAGAGCCAAAGTTGCAATCCGTCATTGCTTCTAACGCTTTTGTATTTTGCCCTCGGCCTGGCGTTGCTTGATCACCTCTTCGGCGATCCCGTCAGGCACCACGGCGTAATTGTCAAACTCGAGCGTAAAGGTGCCCCGGCCCTGGGTCAGGCTGCGCAGGTCGGTGGCATAGCCAAAGGTCTCTGAAAGCGGCACCTGACCTTCTACCTTGCGGATGTTGCCCCGTACGTGCATCGCCTTGACTATACCCCGGCGCCGGCCAATGTCGGCCACGATGGAACCCAGGTACTCTTCGCCCACATTCATGTCCATCGACATGATGGGCTCTAGCAACGCGGGGTGGCCCCGGCGCACCACTTCGCGCGCGCCCATCGATCCGGCGATCTGAAAGTCCATCGTCGCCGAGTCGACCTCGTGGAAGCGACCGTCCAGCAGCGTCACGCGCACGTCGGTGACCGGATAACCGGCAATGATGCCCTTGCTCAGCGCATCGCGCACGCCCATTTCGGTGGGGTTGACAAATTCGCGTGGAAAGCTGGCGGGGGGCGCCTCGTTCTCAAAAATCACGCCCTCGCCCCGGGCTAGCGGCTCGATCCGCAGTTCTACCTCGGCAAAGTGACCGCGACCGCCAGACTGCTTTTTGTAACGCCCAATCGTCTCGGCGCTGCGGCGCACCGTCTCGCGAAAAGAGACCTGCGGTTGGCTGACCTGCGGCGACAGGCCAAACTCGCGACGCAGCCGGTCGACGGCGATCTCGAGGTGCAGTTCGCCCATGCCGGACAACACTTGTTCTTCCGTCTCGGGATCATAGCTGCTCAGCAGTGTGGGGTCCTCTTCGCACAGCCGCCGGATCGCCTGGCGCAGCCTGTCACGCTCTTTTTCAGAAGAGGGGGCCAGCGCCACCGTGATGACCGGTTCCGGGAACTTGAAGGTCTCTAACATGATGGGATGTTGGGGGTCGCACAAGGTATCGCCGGTAATGGCGGACTTGGCGCCCACCAGCGCCACCACGTCGCTGGCTGCCATGTGGTCGACCTGCTCGCGCGCGTTGCCGTGCATGCGATAGATGCGGCCGATGCGCTCCTCGACGTCGGCGCGCGGGTTGTAGACGGTGTCCCCGGTGCTCAGGTGACCCGAAAACACGCGCACCCAGGTGAGATGTCCCACGTGGGGGTCGGTGACGATCTTGAAAGCCGCAGCGCAAAAAGGCGCTGTCGCGTCGTCGGGGCGCTCGATCAGCTCTTCCTTGTTGTCGGGCAGCATACCCACGATGGGCGGCATGTCCACGGGCGCGGGCAAATAGTCGACGACGGCGTCCAGCAATGGCTGCACGCCGATGTGGTTGCGCGAAGCACCGCACAGCACCGGCACCACCTGGCCCTTGACGGTGGCGCGGCGCAGCGCTGCCTGGAGCGACTTGAGGTCCGGTTCTTGACCTCCCAGCCTTTGTTCCAGCAACGCCTCGTCGGTCTCGCAGATGGTGTCGATCAATTCTTCCCGTGCAGCCGTGACCCGCGCTTGCATGGCGTCAGGGACCGGCTCTATGACCGGGTCGTCGGCGTCATCGTGCCAGACCAGCGCTTTATGGCGCAGCAGGTCCACCACGCCCTTGAATTCGCTTTCGGACCCGATGGGCAACTGTAGAGGCAACGCGTCTGGGGTCAGGCGCTCGTGCACCTCGCCCATCACCCGCTCAAAATTGCCGCCCAGCCGGTCGAGCTTGTTGATAAACAAGACCCGTGGCAGGGTCTCGCGGTTGGCGTGCATCCAGACCGACTCGGTCTGGGGTTCTACGCCGCCCACGCCGCACAGCACCATCACGGCCCCGTCGATGACGCGAATGGCGCGCACTACCTCGGCGGTAAAGTCGATGTGGCCCGGCGTGTCGATCAGGTTGATGCGGTGGCCTTGCCAGTGACAGGCGGTGGCCGCCGAGGTGATCGTGATCCCGCGCTCGCGCTCTTGTTCCATCCAGTCTAATTGGGTGCTGCCCTCATCCACGCTACCGGCGCGGTGCACGCGTCCGGTGTAGTAGAGAATAGCCTCGGACGTGGTCGTCTTGCCCGCGTCTACGTGGGCGAAAACGCCAATGATCCGTACTTTGCTAATCGGTGCTTCTTTTTTCATTTGATCGTGCTCCTACCACAACGCTAAATTATCGTACAGGTCAAGATAACCGGGCGTTGGCGCCTCGGTTACCGTTTTTTGAATTCGATTCTGGGACGCAGACCCTTTTTCGTTCATCTGCGTCCTGATGATGCGTCTGATCCGGATTTCTTGCTTCCCTTGGCGCTATAAGGGGCAAAAAGCGATGCCTGGTCGCCATGATGGCGTCCCCACCAGACAACAAAAATGGACCAGCCGCAAAGGTGGCGCGAACTGACCCACTGTTGAATCACTCGCTTTCCTTACCAAGTTTAGCATGGCGTGGCGTATCTGTCAAGGTCATTTGTGTTAACATTTCGTTAAAGCGCCGCCACAGCCGGCCTTTGCTCACGATGACGGTCGTCCGGAGCTCGCAATGACACCTTTAATTAGGAATCGCTGCGTATCGTGGGGGGCTTGACAGGTGCGTATATAAAGGATTATAATAACGAGTACATAATTTAGTCCAGACTAAATTATGATTTCGGTAGATTGATATTTGAGCGCTTTTTGTCGGGTGAATGTCAGGCTATTGCTAAGGATTGGGTGTTAGTATAGTATTA
>CAZSJU010000106.1:0-10844 GCA_964607235.1 uncultured Anaerolineae bacterium
GGCACGATCACGCCCCTTGCTTCCCTGACGCCGCAGGCTTTGGATGGGTTGGACATTGAGGCGGAAGAGGCGCCGCTGGCTTTGACGTCGCGTCTGGTGCTGTGGGCCTTGGGATTGCAGATCGTGGCGCTGGGTTTGGGGGTCTATGTTGCGTTGCACCGTCCTGAGAAATAGTGTGGATGTGCATGAGGGGTGTCAAAGTGTACCAAAGGATCGTCAGTTGAACATGGAACGTTATCCTATCCCAGCCCGAGAGGTGCGCATCGAAATCACGGTGGTCAACTCGCGTTTTATCGCTACCGCTGCGCCCGTCTTTAGCGTTGAGCAGGCCAAAGCGTTCGTCGACCGCATCCGAGAAGAGTTTTCCGATGCGACTCATAACGTGCCGGTTTATCTCGTCGGTTATGGCGCCTCGTTGATCGCACATTGCGGCGATGATGGCGAACCTTCGGGCACGGCCGGACGGCCGGCGCTGGCTGTGTTGCGCGGCGGCGGCTTGGGTGATGTGGCCGTGGTGGTGACGCGTTATTTTGGTGGCACCAAGTTGGGGACCGGCGGCTTGGTGCGTGCCTATAGCGACGCCGTGCGTGAGGTGCTGGCCGTGTTGCCCCGCGCCGAAAAGGTGCCGACGTATACGGTGATGCTGGCGGTGCCATACTCTAGCTTTGAGGGGGTGCGGCGAGCCATTGCCGGACATGGGGGGCAAATTCTGGACGAGGACTTTGCTGTCGACGTGACGATCACTGCTCGGTTTGCTGTCGAAAGCCTGCCTGCGTTCCAGTCCGCCTTACAAGAGTTATCTAGCGGCAAGTTGCAAGCGGAAATAATAGAGACCAACGAGGCGACGATTATGCCGCTCAGGGATGGGGACCCGAGGGCGAACGATTAAGTGCTGGTGATGAATAGGTGAGTGAGAGGTGAGTGTGGATGAAAACCGTACACGTCTTGAGTACCGTCCGTTTTGATGACGAACAATTGGCACAGTTGCGTGCTGTCTCGCCCCGGCTAAAGCTGGTCCAACACACTGTGCAGGACGTCCATGCGCTGCCGTCCCACGTGTGGCCCGAGGTAGAGGTGCTGTGTACATTTTGGGCGTTGCCCGAACCCGGCCAGGCACCCAACTTGCGCTGGGTGCAGTTGCTCAGCGCGGGGGCCGACCACGCCGTGGAGCATCCTGCGTTGGGGCCTGACGTGAGGGTGACCACCGCCAGCGGCATTCACGCCATCAATATAGGCGAGTATGTCCTGGCATTAATGTTGGCCTGGGGACACCACTTGCCGGCGCTGTTTGATCACCAGCGTCGCAAGGTGTGGCCAGAAGGACGTTTCAGTCTTTTTGTGCCCCAAGAGCAAAGGGGGGCTACGTTGGGCATCGTTGGCTATGGCAGCATTGGACGGGAGGTTGGACGTCTGGCCTGCGCCTTTGGCATGCGGGTGCTGGCTTTACAGCGGGACAGCGACCCGGTAGATCACGGATACGTCATCCCCGGCGTCGGCGACCCGCAGGGTTGGATCCCGGCCAGCTTTTATCAACCGCGCGAGTTGCGGACGATGCTGTCCGAATGTGATTACGTCGTGTTGGCGGTGCCATTGACCGAGACGACCCGGCATCTCATCGGCGCCGATGAATTGCGGGCCATGAAACCCTTGGCTTTTCTGATCAACGTTTCACGCGGCGACGTGATCAATGGTGCGGCGTTGGTGCAGGCGTTGCAGGAGGGTTGGATCGGTGGCGCCGGCCTGGACGTTTTCAGCCAAGAGCCGCTGCCTGCAGACAGCCCCCTGTGGGAGATGGAAAACGTGATCCTGACGCCACATATCGCCGGTTTTACCCCGCACTATCACGAACGGGCGGCGGACGTGTTTGCGGAAAACTTGAGACGCTATCTGAGCGACCAGCCTTTGCTTAACCAGGTGGATTGGTCCCGGGGATATTGATACGGGGTAGGTCGCCTTTCATCCGCTGGGGAGTGCCATCCACGATGTCTCTGTCTGATGTGTTGACCCAATTGCGCGCCGACCCCAGGTTTATGCGCAATGTGTGCGCGTGGGAGCGGTTGCCGGCGCGCCCTGCGCGTTATGCCCCCTGGCCACAAGGCCTGGCCCCCCAGGTGACCGATGCTGTACGGGCCTTGAATATCGACCAGCTTTTTACCCATCAGGCGTTGGCCATTGCGGCCGCTTTGCGGGGCGAGAGCGTCGCGGTCGTCACGGGGACGGCCTCTGGCAAGACCCTGTGTTACAACCTTCCAGTGCTGGATACCTTGCTGCGTGACCCCGCTGCCCGCGCGTTGTATCTGTTTCCTACCAAAGCCCTGGCTCAAGACCAGATGTCGGGTTTGGAGCAACTGGTGACCAATTTGCCCGAGGAGGCCCGCGCTGTGTTGGGGGCGGGATGTGCGTTTGCCACCTATGACGGCGATACCCCCCGTTCGCGACGCGCCAGCATCCGGCGCCAGGTTCGTTTACTGATCACCAATCCGGATATGCTACACACCGGTATCTTGCCGCATCACACCCGTTGGGCTGACTTTTTCGGTGGCCTGAGATACGTCGTCATTGACGAGATGCACAGTTATCGCGGGGTCTTTGGCAGCCATGCGGCTAATCTCCTGCGGCGCTTGCGACGTATTTGTACCTTTTACGGCGCGGCGCCGCGCTTTTTGTTAACCTCGGCCACGATCGCCAATCCGGCCGAGTTGGCCGAACGGCTGATAGGGTCCCAGGTCACGTTGGTCCCGCAGGAAAAAGATGGTTCCCCGCAAGGTGAAAAGCATTTTATCTTCTACAACCCACCCCTGGTGGACCTGTCCTTGGGGATTCGTCGCAGCGTCGCGTTAGAGGCGCGCGACATCGCTGGTCGCTTGTTGGGCGCGGACGTGCAGACGATACTCTTTGCCCGTGCGCGGTTGACGACAGAGGTGTTGCTGGGTTACCTGCGCGACCGTGCGCTGATGGATGGCATTGACCCGGCGCGGATACAGGGCTATCGTGGTGGTTACTTGCCGTTGGAGCGGCGCGAGATTGAGCGAGGGTTGCGCGAGGGGTGGGTGCGGGCTGTGGTGACCACCAACGCGTTAGAGTTGGGCGTAGACATTGGGCAGCTCTCAGCTTGCATCATGACCGGCTATCCGGGCACCATTGCCAGCACCTGGCAGCAAGCGGGCCGGGCCGGGCGCCGGACCACCACGGGGGTGTCGCTCGCCATATTGGTGTCCAGCCCCGCAGCCTTGGACCAGTTTATGGTACGTCATCCCGACTATTTCTTTGGACGCTCGCCCGAACGGGCCTTGATGCAGCCGGACAATCTTTTGATTCTGCTGGACCATCTCCGTTGTGCGGCCTTTGAGTTACCTTTTGAGGAAGGGGAGGGTTTTGGCGGTTGTAAGGACGTGCCGGCCCTGTTGGACTTTTTAGTGCAGGAGGAGGCCGCGCTGCACCACTCGCACGGTGTTTACCGCTGGGTCGCCGAGGGCTATCCGGCGGCCAAAGTGAGTCTGCGCAAGGGCGGCGCGGCGTCGGTGCTGGTCATCGAGACGGGGGACGAGGCCGGGACCGTCATCGGTCAGGTGGATCGGCCCAGCGCGCCGATGTTGGTCCACGAGGGCGCGATTTACTTGCACGGTGGGGAGGCTTTTGTTGTGGAACGGCTCGACTGGGAAAGCGGGCAGGCTTTTGTCCGGCGTAGCAAAGCGGACTATTATACCGACGCTTCCCTTGAGCAGCGGGTCCAAGTGTTGCGTACCCATGCGCAGACCGACCCGGCGGATGATAAAAAGCCCTATGGCCGCGCTTATGGCGAGTTGCAAGTCACGTCCGAAGCGATAGGATACCGGCAAATCAAGCGTTACACGCACGAGACGCTGAGTTGGGGGGACATTGACTTGCCAGAGCAGACGATGATGACCAGCGGTTTCTGGCTGTGGGTTGGTGGGGTTGCGCTGGAGGCGCTGTATGCGGCAGGGGTGTTGTTGGCACCGATTGACTATGGCCCCAACTGGGCTGCACAGCGGGCGGCGGCCCGCCAACGGGACGGGTACCGTTGTCGTACCTGTGGCGCGCCTGAAAGGGAGAGCCGGCAACACGATGTGCATCACTTGCAGCCCTTTCGCGCGTTTGGGTATATTCCGGGCGAAAATGACCTTTACCGCCAGGCCAACGCCCTCGACAATCTAGTTACCCTTTGTCCGCGTTGTCACCGGCGCGCCGAGACCGCCCGTCGTGTGCGCGGTGCACTGAGCGGATTGGCGCACGCTTTACAGCAACTGGCGCCCCTTTACCTGATGTGCGACCCGCGCGATATTGGTTGTGTCGTTGAAGCTCGTTCAGCGCACACGGCCCGGCCGACCATTACCCTGTACGACCAGGTGCCGGGTGGTATTGGCCTCTGCGCACAGCTTTACGGCTTGTGTGATGAATGGCTGCGCGCGACGCGTGATCTGGTTATGCGCTGCGACTGTCATGACGGTTGTCCTGCTTGTGTGGGGCCTGTGGAGGACGCGAGCACGCAGGTCAAGCGTAAAACGTTGCGTTTGGTTGACGTGTTGCTAGGTGAGGCAGAGCCTTAAAAAAAGGGTACCCACCGGGGGGGGACCCGGTGGGTACCACAGCCAAGGAAAGGAGGAGAGGTGTATTTGTGATAAAGGGTTTGTGTGTCCCTTATCAAAACACCTATCTGACTCCTATGTTACCTTAACGGTCTGTATCGTGATAGTGAACATCGTCACTAGATTAATGTGACAAGTCTCCCTTTGGACAAATCTTGCCTCATACAACAGTGAATGAGCAATTTTGGTCAGTTTTGATAGGGCTTGACGAGCGCTATGACGTCAGGGAAGTCAATGTTGAGCTTTTGGAGCGTCTCTAGCGTGGGGACACCTTGAGGCGTCCAGCCACGCCGCTTGTAAACTGCGTCGATGAGCTGTTCGTATTGGCTCTCACGATGCGCGCGCAGCGCGGTCACTTTTTCCTCGGTGGTCTTGCCTGCCGGATCAATCCCCACTTTTTCTGCGAGTTGCTTATCATAGCGCTCGGCCCGCGACTCGTATTCTTGGACCGTCACCGGTCCGACCGAACGATAGGGGATGGCGTCGTGTTCACGGGTGCCGAACCCCATCTTGAGGTTAAAGACACGCTGAAAGTTGTAAACCGACTCGGACATACGCACTAGGTCTTCACCGCTCTTGACGTCATCGCGCCCCGTGACGCCCACAAAGAACTCGACATAGTTCTCGACGTGCTCGGGCACTTTGGCAGGTTCGTCCGTCATTGCATTGTCCTCGGGCTCGATGTCGTTCCAGATGACTTTGCACAGTCCATTCAAGCCGAACCACGTGCGCCACATGGGGAAATAGTGCAGCGCTTCTGCCTTGTCCTCAAAGGTGGGAATCTGGTTGTTGACCATGTCCATAAAGATCAACCACGCTTCGTCGTGCTGTGGGCCTTTGAGCGCCAGGCCATAGCCGCCTTGCATCGCCAGTGACTCTTTGGTGATGTACTCTGAATATTCGAGTCCCTTGGCTTCCATGCCGATGTCTTGTAAGAAATCTGGGTCGGCGCCATATTCTTCCGCAAAGATCTGCTTCATCCGGCGGATGCCTTGTCCGGCGATGAGGCCGAAACCCTCTCCCCGTCCCATTTGGTGGAGCAATTCCATCGCTGCGTCGGCGTTGCCAAAGTTGAGCGCTAGCCCGCCGGTGATCTCTTGGTTGACAATCCCGGCTTCATAGCACTCCATGATAAAGGCGGTTAGTGTGGCAAAGGAGATCGTGTCGATGCCGTAATTATCACAGTAGTAATTGTTCTCGATGATGTAATAGGGGTCAAAGATGCCACAGTTGGAACCGCAGCCGCCCAGGGTTTCGTATTCGGGTCCATCTACTGTCAGCTTGCGCCCTTTGTGGGGACCGGTCTTGAGTTCAAAATTGTCCACCCCCTTGGTGCAAGCCATGGTGCAGCCGAACCAGCAGCCGTCGGGAATGCCCTGGGTAAACAGTTCATAGTAGACAGGTGAAGAAATCTGGTCGGCATCGGGGTGGGAGCCATACTGGTAATTGTGGACCGGCAGCAGGTCATAGTCGTTCATGATCTCAACCAGGTGCGCCGTGCCTACGGTGCGCATGTGACACTGGACAGCGTCAAAGTCGTGGATCTCTTTGTGCATCTTGACGCCGACCTGGTCGATGCGGGATTTGTCGGCTGGATGGTTGCTGTCGCCCCGGACGCCCATGTATTTGACGACCAGCGCCTTGATCTTTTTGTCGCGAAAGACGGTGCCGGTGCCGCCGCGTCCGGCTTGCTTCATGCGGACCGTTTTGCGGCGTGGGTCGTAAAAGCTAAAGTTTAAACAACCGATCAGAGTGTTTTCGGCGCCGGGGCCGGCCGAGACCGAGGACACGCCGATTTTCTCTTTTTCGGAATCGGCAAAGGTCTCGACCATCTGCGGGCCGATGATATATGTGTCCGATGGGCCTTCGGGCGCCTTGTAAATGATCACTTTGCCCTGGACCCCATCCACATAGATGATGATGTCTTGGTCGGCCTTGCCTTGTAGCTCAATGGCGTCCCATCCCGAGAACTTGAGATAGGGGCCGTAATAGCCGCCGACGTTGCTGTCCATCACCGACTGGGTCGTAGGTGAGAGGGTCACGACCAGCGATTTGCCCGAACCGGGGAAAGTGGTGGTCCCCCCCAGTGGGCCGGAGGAGATGACGATTTCATTCTCAGGGTCGTTCCATTTGGTGTCGCCCGTCACGGCGTGCCACAATCGCCATAAGCCAAAGCCGCGGCCGCCGATGAAAATGTCTTTCATCGCTCGAGTGACAGGGCGGCTCTCGATCGTGTTGTCTGACACGTTGACGTATAGTGTGCGGTTGGTGTAGCCGCGTTCTACTTGACCGGGTTCATAATCAAACTCGGCCAGGACTTGCAGTTCGTCCCGATTGATTTGCGCTATGAATTTGGTATCCATTGATTTGCCCTCCTATTAGCCAACAGCCAGCGCTATGCGCTCGGCCCATTTTTCCGTCTCGGATGGCGCGGCGTTCTCTAATTGGACGATCTCTAGAGCGCCCTCAGGGCAAGCTTTGACACACTTGCCACAGGCCACGCACTTGAACGGGAACGTTTCTTTGGGATGGGTGCGCATGACCAATATTGGGCAAAAGCCCACGCAGGCGTAGCAGCCTACGCAAAGCTTTTTATTGATGTGTACGATCCCCAACTTGTTACGGGATAGTGCCTGTACAGGGCAGACGTCGATACATTCGCCACACTGATTACAAAAAGTGGCGCTATAATGCACTCCCTCAGCCCCAGGCGCTAAAATGCGAATGGCGGATTTATCGGGATCCGCCACTTTGAAATAAGTCTCTGCACACGTTTGTTCGCAGATGCCGCAACCGGTACATCGTTCTGGGTAAAACTGTAGGACCTTCATAGTTGCTGTTTGACTCCTTTCTAGTTTACCTTCCCCTGACATCTAGTCTATCAAAGAGGCCCCATAGCGTCAAGTGATGAATATCGGCTGGGGAGAGTGATCTTTATCGCCCTGTTGGCCTCTGAAGGCAGAACCGAGTATAATAGTGAGATGTAGGAGCATTGTGCGCTGGGAAATCCCAAGATGAAATGCGAAAAAGGGGGTATATACAATGAGCGAGGAAAAGGTAGAGGGGCAAGTTGAAGAACAAGTCGAGGCGCTAGGTGAAGCGTTGGCTGAAGAGACAGCTCCCAAGGCCGAGATTGGCAACGAGTTGAAAGAACTGGGGCACCAATTGTCGGTTGCGACCAAGGCGGTGTTGGAGAGCCCGGAAGCGCAACAGTTCAAGGTCCAATTGCAGCAGGGTTTGGAATCGCTGAGCAAGTCGATCGACAAACTGGCTAACCAGGCGCGGGAAACCGAGGTGGGTAAAAAGGTAGAGAGCGGCGTCACAGAGGCGGCCTCGACAATGAAGGAGCGGCGCGTGTTAGAGACGCTCGCCGAATCCGTGGCGAGCGCCTTGCAGACCGTGAACCAGTCGCTCGCGCGAGAGGTGGAAAAGGTCCAATCGCGCGCTGCAGAAGCCAAGTCTGCGCCCCAACAGATAGACATTGTTGAGGCCCAAGAGGCGCCGGCTGAACTAGAGGACCAAGAGGGCTAGAGTTACGCTAGATCTCGATCGACAGAATGGTATGAGGCAGCGTTACGCTGCCACCCATCTGGGTTGGCGCGAGAGTGGCCAGGTGTACGAGGCGCTCTCGCGCCAGCACGCCACCCCGGATGTGTGTGTCCTCGACCTCGGTTGTGGGCGCGGCGGCGTGTTAGAGTTGCTGCATAGCCAGGTCAAGCTGGCCGTCGGCGTGGACCCCGATCAACGCTCGTTGGTCGAACACCGGGTCCCAACGTTACGACGGGTCACCGGGTTGATGGAGCGCTTGCCCTTTCCGGACCAGAGCTTTGATCTGGTCTTGTGCTCATGGGTGTTGGAGCATCTGGCCCGCCCCGAACAGGCCTTTGCTGAGGTGGCCCGGGTGCTGCGTGCACCTGCTGGCCCCCAGGGAGGGAGAGCCACGTCGGGCGGCCACTTTTTATTCTTGACACCCAACGCCTGGCACCCTTTGACCTGGGCGAACCGTTGCCTGGGCCGGTTGGGTGACTGGCAGACGCGGTTAGTGCGGCGGTGGTACGGGCGAACCGAGGCTGATACTTTCCCGGTGGTTTACCGGGCCAACACGCGTCACCGGATAGAACAGTTGGCGCGTGTCGTTGGCTTGACGCCGGTCGCCTTTTACCACGTGGGTGACCCGACGTATCTGGCTTTTAATGAACCCTTGTACCGCCTGGCCGTCGTCGCCGAGCGGTTAACCCCCCGCTGGATGAAGGTGCACTTGTTGGGACATCTGGTCAAGGAGCGTTTATGATTCATCCCGATGACGTATCGGCCTGGATCGCTCAAGTGCGGCAGCAACCCGAGGCCGCGCCCGAAGTGATCCGGGCGTTGGCGGAGCGGTTGTTAGAGCTGGATCAACAGAATGAGGCGTTACGCGACGAGCTGTTGCGTTTGCGCCATAGCCAGACGCCAAATGTGGACACGAGCCGTGTGTCCACGTTGAACGACCGCATCCAGATTTTGGAGCGTCAACTCTCCAGTGTGCAGGCCGAACCGGTTGAGCAAGCGCGCTATTTATTGGCTCTGACCCTCGATGGACGTGGCGTGCGCTTTTCGCTGCCCGCCGCCCAGGCCTGGCGTGAGCGCGAGGCGCACGATCTGGTGGCTGAGCACTTGAGCCCGCGTCATTTGCTCCTCCTGCGCGAGGAGGGCGAGTTGCTGCTGTTCAGCGACAAGGGACGGGCTGTGCGCGTGAGCGTTGCCGAGATTGACGCCACACAGGCCCCGGCTCATTATCTTTCCCCGTTGCCCAAGCTCATGTTGGATTTGGACGAGTCGATCAGCGTCGCGGCACCCATGCCACTGGATTTTGAGCGGTTGACGTTGGTGACGCGCAAAGGATATATTCGCAGTTTCCGGCGTGCCGAATTGCATAGCTTTTTAGAGCGCAATCTCCCTTTGCACAGCACGCCTGTCCAGGGAGATTACCCGGCTTTTGTCGCGTTCAGTCAAGGGCGCGGTGAATTGTTGATTGTGACGCGTATGGGCCAGGGCGTGCGTTTCCCAGAGCGGGCGGTAGGCGTGCAGTCCAAGCCCGCGCTCAAGTTGGACCGGGGAGACGTCCTCGTTGGCATGATGAATGTCGATGACCAGGCCGGCGTGGTTCTCGTGGGGGAAAGCGGGGAGGCAGTGCGGCGCGAGATGGCCGGGTTTGGCGCTCATCCGAACGTGGGTAATCGGGGTAAAGTCATGGGACGCTTGAATGCTTTGGTTGCCGCCATGTGCGCTGACAAGGGAGATGACCTGTGGCTACTGACGGCAGCCGGAAAACTGCTGTCTGTGCCCGTGGCGCGGGTACCGTCTGGCCCTGGCCCTTCCAAAGGTCGGACCGTCGTCCAGTTGGACCGTGACCGCCTGGTGGCTCTGACGGTGGACCAAGGCGCCTGATAGTGAACCCTGGCGTATTGAAATTGAAATTGGGCGCTGTTTCACAATGGGGAAAAGAGACGTGGAAAACATAGAAGACAAGGCGATACTGCGCGGTCATCCCAGCTACGTCTGGCGTGAAGGCCAGGAACGGCGGTTACAGATGGTCCGGCGCTGGGCGCCGTTGGCAGGACGGCGGGTGCTGGACGTGGGTTGTGGCCTGGGAATGTACACCAATGCTTTTGGCCATTACACGCCTCATGCCTATGGCGTCGAGATCGAATTCGAGCGGGCGCAACAGGCGTGGACCGCAGGGCGGGTGCGGGGTGTGGCCGTCGCGCCCGGTGAAGCGCTGCCTTTTCCGGACGAGTGTTTTGACGTGCTCTTTAACCACGAAGTGCTAGAGCACGTGGCGGATGATGCCCAGATGGTGGCCGAGATGGTGCGGGTCTGTCGTGTCGGTGGGCGCATTGTCACCTTTTGCCCCAATCGTTGGTATCCGGCCGAGACCCACGGCTGTTACTGGCGCGGCCGCTTTTCTTTTGGCAACAAGCCTTTGATCAACTATTTGCCCGACCCACTGCGCGATCGGCTGGCGCCTCACGTGCGCGCCTATACCGGTCGGAGATTGCGGCGCCTCTTTGGGGAGCAGCCCGTGAGGGTAATCCATCACAGCCGTATCTATGCGGGCTATGATAACGTTATCGCACGCTGGCCCCGCCTGGGACGGCTTTTGCGGGGCGTCAGTTATGTGTTGGAATGCACGCCGTTACAGATCTTTGGATTGTCGCACTTGCTGGTCGTCGAGAGGAGTGGTTAATGAATCTCTTG
>CAZSJU010000107.1:0-2533 GCA_964607235.1 uncultured Anaerolineae bacterium
ACTATCATTTGGTTGGGAGTGTGGTATAATTTTATGGTGGAAACGTTTGAGACAGTTCTTTTAATGGCTGCATTGGTCACATTGTTATGCAATTACCCCTATTTGACAGTAACGAGCTAGTTTGTTCTTTTGACGATTTGCACACGAGCAAGAGAGGAAAACACGAGCATACTGGTGTGCATTCGTGGCATTCGTACTATGCTGGTTATTCAGAACAGTTTGTTGCTGATGTATTCTCGCTTTTAGCGGAGCCAGGCGATCTGATTCTTGATCCATGGAACGGTAGTGGAACGACAACGTTAGTCGCTCAGCGTTGCGGATTTGCTTCCATCGGTATTGAGATTAATCCAATCATGGTGCTACATGCGCAAGCAAAGAGCTTGGGGTTTGCCTCAATGGTGGAGGAAATCATTTTCAAAGCACGGCGCATAATTTCTATTGCTCATCAGTTTATGCACAAGGGGCTAACTAGCTCGAGTTCCATAAATGATTGGGTTCATGGTGAGGCGCTGGTGGCTTTAATTGCTTTGCGAGATGCTATTGAGGAAGAAATGGAGGACTGTCTTTTTCCTAGTTTCGTGAGGTCCGTTTTGGATGATGAGGTAAAGACCAAGTTTTACCCTTCTAAAAAGAAAGCATTCTTTTTCTCAGCGCTGTTTCAGGTTCTCAGAAGAGTCGGCAAGTTTAAACGCGGTTCAAATCCGACATGGCTTGTATTAGACGATGAGGCTGTATCGGTATCATCTGAAAGAGTCTTTACTCTGTTTAATCAGATAGTGCAGTTGATGCTCCAGGATCTGGATGTTGCTGCCCAAGGAGCCGAGGAGATAGCAGACTATTGGGTAAAGTTGGGAGATTCGAGAGCTTTGTCTCTATTAGATGCATCGGCTGATTTGATAGTCACTTCCCCCCCTTATTGTACGCGAATCGACTATGCTTTTGCTACCAAGCCGGAGTTGTTGTTGCTTGGTTATGAAAATAAAAAGTTTGACACGATTCGACGGGCCACAATGGGAGCACCTGTGATTGTTGACAAGAGCATCATTCAGCGTGAGGCTTGGGGACAACTTTGTAATGACTTTCTTGATGCTGTTGCTGAACATTCCAGTAAGGCATCCCAGTCGTATTATTTACCAACTTATCTGCAGTACTTTCAAGATGCAGAACTCTCGTTAAGGGAAATCAAGCGTGTGCTAAAGGGTGGCAGACAGGCGGTTATTGTAGTTCAGTCATCGTATTACAAAGATGTCGAATTGCCCTTGGGGGATATATATGTGCAAATGGCACAACAGCTAGGATTTGAGGCAGAGATTGCACGCCGTGAGGTTGTGCGTCAGCACATGGCTCACGTCAACACGAAATCTCGGCGCTATGTCAAGGATAAAGTTTACTATGAGGATGTCGTTCTGCTTTGTACGTAATTTGACAAGAGGGACAGATGTCGAGTTATAATTCCAAAATTCGAGAGGCTGTGAGGCGCTATTGGCAAACCCGTGATGCGCAAGTTAATGATCAAGTGGCGCGCGGCGTCAGCGACCAAGGGGCCAGAAGTGCAGTGACCGGCGGAAAGCAATTGGACGGGTTTGTAGAAATTGTAAAAGAGATTTTGCAGGATTGTGGCATCTCTTTTGACGAGGTTTTCTACAATTCACGTCTAGAGTTACCCGGCTATTACCGCCCAGAGAAAAAGTGGGACGTCCTAGTTGTAGCTGAGAACAGGCTTGTTGCGGCCATTGAATTCAAATCTATGGCTAGCTCTTTTGGGAACAATCTTAACAATCGTGTTGAGGAAGCGATTGGCTCTGCGACGGATTTGTGGACAGCGTATCGTGAAAGAGTTTTTCCAGTTTATCCCCGACCTTGGCTTGGTTATCTCATGTTGCTTGTCGAATGTGAAGAATCGACGCGTCCGGTGTCTGTCAAAGAACCCCACTTTGATGTGCTCCCGGAATTTAAAAAGGCTTCGTATGCAGAGCGGTGCCGCATCTTGTTGGAAAAGCTTATGCGCGAGCGCTTGTATGACGCGACATGCTTTTTGATGACCTCAGGAAATGCTCGTCAGACCGGAGAGTATCGTGAGCCGAGTTCTGGGTTGTCTTTTCAATGTTTTGCAGAATCGTTACGTAGCTCTGTCGCTGGTTTTCAAAGGTTGAGCAATGGGACGCCAATCTGAGAATCTTGCGTAGGCCGGCGCCGGCCCTGCAGCCTGAAGGGTCTTGGCGATCTGTTTCCCCAGGGCTCTGGCCTCTCGGGTCTTTACGGTGTTTCCTCCTGAGCGGCTAGTAGAGTTTCAGGTGTGCTTCCGGGGACGGTGGACAGCCCGGAATCCAGGGCAGGTTGTGGCGTTCGGCCAGCTTTTGGGTGCATTGGCCGTAGCAGATGAGCCGACCGCTGGCCTCAGGCGGGATTTCCTCGTCTTGACCCATGATACGGTGTTTCCTCCTGAGCGGCTAGTAGAGTTTCAGGTGCGCGGCCGGTGACGGTGGACAGCCCGGAATCCAGGGCAGGTTGTGGCGTTCGGCCAGCTTTTGGG
>CAZSJU010000107.1:2633-5224 GCA_964607235.1 uncultured Anaerolineae bacterium
GACGGTGGACAGCCCGGAATCCAGGGCAGGTTGTGGCGTTCGGCCAGCTTTTGGGTGCATTGGCCGTAGCAGATGAGCCGACCGCTGGCCTCAGGCGGGATTTCCTCGTCTTGACCCATGATGAGGTCGGTGCGGTGCAGGATGCAGCGCCATAGCCCGCGCAAGATGTGACGTGGCGAGTGCCAATAGGCCACGGCGCCCTCGTGCATGCTCTGCATGCAGCGCGAGCAGGTGCCAACGCCGGCGTGCATGTGCAGGTTGGCGATGACGGTTTTGGTCGACGTTTCAAAGGCGGGGATGTGTAACTGGTCGAGCGGGGCGCCCACCGTGCGATAGGGCACACGCGCCAGGTGTGCGACCTGTTCCAGTGGCACCGAGACCAGGTCACAGCAGGCGACGTCCACGGCGCGCACGTCCCGCCCGGCGACGATCAAGTTGGCGTGGCGCGTCCGCCCGGCGGTGGGGCCGCCCCGGTCCAGACCGACGATCCCATCCACCAGGGTGAGGGCCGGTCGCACGGCGTCGTTTAATGCCTGGATGGCCGTGTGCAGATCGAGTTCGCGGTGAAAACGGATCTTGTCGGCGCCGGCCAGCAGTCCTTTTTGGTTCTTGCAGCCCAGCGTCACCCCTGTGAGGACGTGGGTTTTGAGTTTGGGCACATTGATGTACTCGTGGGTCTGTAGCAACGCCGGCAGGCACAAGTGGCCGTAGGCCCAGGGCGCCGCAAAGCGTTCGACCCGGTTCAGGTTCACCACCTGGGCGCCATATTTGCGGGCCAGGGCATAGATGCCGTTCTTGTGCAGGATCGCGCCGGTGTCATAGCCTGGGATGGCGCTCTCGGCGATGGTGATGTCATAGCCGTCAAAGACGCGCAACAGCGCTTCGATAAAGCGCAGGTCGGTGACCGCCGCGCGCGGTATGCCGCCCAGCGGCAGCCACAGTGGCGCCGTCACCAGGTTGGGTTTGAGCAATAGTTTTTCCCGCCGCGGGCAATAGTCCAGCAGGCGCAATGCCTCTCGGATTTGTGTTTCGGCCGTGCGGTACGTGCTGGGCAGGACGGCGACCAGGGATCGGTCCACGGTTTTCCTTTCTTATGCCTCAGCGTTGCCAGGCCGTGCCCAAACGTCACAAGCGCAGCGCAGGCCCACGTCGTTGTCTCTGAAAAAGGGATCGTTTATGCCGCGCGCTGCCGGTCGCTGGTGCCCATCAGGAACGGCCCGGCAGGCACGTGGACCAGCTCTGGCTCAAAAGGCCGGTGTTGGTGTGTATGATTCTCTGTGCTGTAGAGTGATGACATCTTGTCATTCAATCTTCAGAAAGGCATGGTGGTTCGTTGGCTGGGCATATCCCGCGCCTCCAGGTCTGCCCGCGCGGCTTGCCAGAGGGCATCCACGTCCAATGGTTGGCCTTCACGCCGTGCCAGAATTTCGGCCGCCAGCTTGTCGCTTTCGGTCATCCACGCCTGCCAGTGCGCCAGCCGTTCGCTCGCTTGTTCCTGCTGCAGCCGTTCGTAATCCGCCATACTGACCAACGCCGCTTTGGGTTTGCCACGAGATATCAAGATGACTCGCTCACCACCATAGGCGACGCGGTTGATCAACTCGGAAATGTCCCGCTTTATTTGCCCAATGGTGACCTTTGTCTCTGCCACTTTTTCGCCACCTCTTCTCATAACAGCACTTGCATCATCCTGGTAAAAAGTGTAATGCAATTTTCAGAGGGTGTCAACCCCTCAAAAATACTACTGGCCTTGGTTCTCCGGTTCAAAGATCTGGCTTTGGACTCGGAGTATTCTCTTATTGTGCAAGGGCGGCTTTTAGAACTGGGTCATCACCGGCAAAGTAGCTGTGCGAAGAGCGTTCGACCCAGATATCTGGTTCAATGGTAGGGGTCTGGTCTTCCGAGGATTCCCAATGTACCAGCGGATACTGGACCTCGAGCGCCGAGTTGGGCAGGGTGAAACTGGCGGGGCTGGCGTAAAAATTGGGGCCTTGGGCCGTCGGCTCACCGATAAGCGTGGCGTTTGTCTGTTGCCGCAGCAGGGAGGCCAGATACACGGCGCTGGAAAAGGTCTGGCCGCTGGTCAGGACGAAAATGCGTCCCTCCTGGCTCAGCTCGGGGTACTGTTGCAGGTTTATGAGCAGCGGGGCCAGGCTCTCGATGCGTCCCCCATCGTTGCGCCGCAGGTCGATGATCAAGCGCCGGACCCCGTGAACGCGGATGAACGCGAACATCTCTGCGGTAAATCCTTCAAAGGGCAGCTCTTCCATCTCACCGCAGACGTTGTATTGAAAGTAGAGCGTGCGTGAGGATTCCAGGTACGTGTACCAGTAATAGATGTCTGGCGGGCGTTGCAGGTATAGGGGCGCTTGATCGGGGTCCAGCGCGGGGATCCATGTGTCCGGCGCATCTGGCGACTCTTGGACCGGCTCCTGGGCTGACTCCTGAGCTGATTCCTGGACCGACTCTTGGGCCGGCAACTGGCGAACGCTCTGCTGGCCGTCGGCATCCTGGAACACAAAGCGCGCGCTTGCCAAGTCTGGCACCAGCCCCAGGGCGTGCAGGATGACGGGGCGGATCAGGTAGGTGGG